>NZ_JADEXY010000128.1 GCF_015206885.1 Microcystis aeruginosa LEGE 91341
CCCCTTATCAAGGGGGGCAGGGGGGATCGAACCTAAAATCCATTTTTAATTTAATTATAACCAGCTACTTAGATGCGATAACCTGGACCGTAGTCTATTCTTAATTCAAAAACACCTCCTCCTACCGAACGGTAATCGCCTAAATTGCCCATCCTCACTCGGTCAAGTCTTTTACTGATGATAGTTTGAGTTTTAGACACTCGGATAGAATCAAACCAATTATCAAAAGGAATTTGACCATCGGCTGTTACATAACGCTCAATTTCTCTTGGTTGCGTTGCCATGAATTAACTCTAGCACATTAGTTTCCTCGCCAATGCTTAACATTTTCCATCTATTCCCTTAGAGGAGGGCGCAAACCTCGTTCAACTGCTACTTTTAAAGCACGAGCTTTATAAATTAAACCGCGCCGGTAAACCTGCATCAGTGTATCTAGTTGGTTGACTCCAGCTTGATTAAGTTCTCCTTCTTGATTCTGGGCTAAAAGACTACTGAATAACTCTTGCTGTTCAGCTTCCATTTGCAGGTCACAGAGGGCTAAAATTTGGTTATCTGGCAAAGATTCGATGGAGAGTTCGCTGATAGCGTAGTCAATCCATTCGACTAACATTTCTTCTAATCGTCGATGAGTAAGTGCTGCAATTTGTTTAGCTTGTTCGGCTAAGGCTTCAGGCAGTTCTAGGGTGACAGTTTCAGTCATTTTTTCTTTATTATGCCGCATAAGAGAGCTTTCAATTCAGAACCCCCAAACTTGGGATGCAGGGGATCTTCCCTATATAGTCTTAGAGAAATCGCCTAAACCGAGGCTCTCCTATTTTACAATAAAACCGTTAAATCTGACTAACTGCTATAGTTAAAACATGGCGGCTCTATGGTTCCGGTTATCACATTTACTTTGGACAAATCGGGACAACGATTATCTTACTCCTGTGTGGAGGAGATAAAAAAACGTAAGCTAAAAACATTGAAATAGCCCAAAAATATTGGCAAGATTATAGGAGGCGAGAAAATGCCAGTCAGTGATAGTTATCATGATTCCCTGATCGAATCCCTTAAAGATCCCCATTATGCAGCAGTTTATCTAGAAACTCATCTAGAGGGAGATGAATATAGATTTGAATCAGAATTACTTAGACTCTCCTTCAATCACGTCCTAGAAGCCCTTGGCTCCCAAAATCTAACACCAGAACAAATCAAAATTCAGGCGAAGCAATTGGAAGAATTAATGCAAAAACCTGCCCCTGAAGCCATGAATCAACTAACCTCTTGGCTCCAAGCTTTAGGATTGAGATTAACGATAACAGTCGCTCCAAAAATGCCAGAAATAAATCATCAAAATGACGCTGTTAGTTCAATCAAGATTACAGTATAGTTCAGCAAGCTTAGTAAATGCTGAACCTCAGCAAGTCTTTTTCGGGCTTAACCGAGTAGTATTGGGTCTTATTCTGCTTCTCCAATTAAAGTAAATGCCGCCCAATCTTTCGGATTAGGATGGTTTTTCATGGTGGTTAACATTGCCTGTCGCAACGCCTGCGCTTTATCGAGTTTTTTCTCTTGCCAATTGCGATAAAATTCAGTCATTAAACTTGCAGTAGGTGCATCGGGAACTGACCATAAAGAAACAATAATACTTGGCACTCCTGCGGTAATTAAAGAACGGGATAATCCGATTACACCATCTCCGGTAATGCGTCCCCTTCCCGTATCACAAGCACTTAAAACCACTAATTCCGCATTCAGTTTTAAGTCGAGAATTTCACTAGCAGTAAGCAAACCATCATCATTTCCTGAAGGTGCAAGAGCGATCGCACCGGGTACTCCTAATCCTTTAAAATCATCTAATAAACCATGGGTTGCTAGATGAATAATTCTGGCTTGGGGTAATTGGGAAAGGATGGCAGTTTTAGTGGCTTCATTACCTGTTAAAGCTTTAGTATTGAGTAGTTTAGCAATAGTAATAGCTTCGTTTTCTGCTGCTGGTAAGGGATTAAGTTGTTCTGGTGGTTCGCCAATTTTAACCGTTACTTTTGGCATGGTGGGATTCCCAACAACGACAAGTCCTTTCGGGTTAGCTTGTTGAACTTTTACTCGTTGTTTTTGGGTTAAGTCTAAAACTTGGATAGCGGGTGCTGTGAGAATTGTGTGTTTTTCAATTAGGTATTTGCCATTTTCATCTTGTAAAGCAGGAAAAGGTACTAAAAATAGTTCTCCTTGAGGCATAAAAATAACATGAGCATTCGGATCGGTCGGTAATAAATCTGCGATCGGCTCAATAAGTAATTTGTGAAGTTGCTTTAAGCTTTCTGGGGACTGTTGATCGTCGATTTCAGGAACAATATTAGGACTACGACCTCTTACTCCAATATTATGGCGAACACGAGTAATGAGACTTGCTAGGGACTCATTAACAGATGTTGTTATCTCAGCTTGTCGGAATTCCACTTTTCCTGTTGGTTGTACAACCCAAATATAAAGTTCTTGTTCATCTTTTAAATTTAAGTTCTCTCGATTAGCAATAATGGAATACTCGATGAGAGTGGCATTTTTTTCTTTGGCAATTTCTTTAATTTCTGCCAGTTTTGGATAGGTAATATTAATGGTAATGTTTGACGAAGGGGAAGATTTCGTGGCTAAAGTTTCTGCTAAAATGCGGGCGCGACTTGCTTCTGCAATTTCTAAAGCTTCTGAAGATTTATTTTGTTGAACTAATGCTTTTTGTAATAAGCGATAGGTTCTGGTTTCTCTCTCAAAAATGGCAATTTTATTTTGTCCAGGATATCCAAAGAGCGATTCACCTACTTTTGACCGCAGATCGCTTAAAATAGTCATTGCTTCTTTGAGAATTGTTTCCGCTTCTGAATATTTTTTGAGTTGAATTAAGCTCTCTCCTATATTAGTTAACATTAAGCCTATACCTCTATCATAGCCAACTTCTTTAGCGATCGCTAAACTTTGTTGATAGAAATTGATGGCTTGATTGTAGTTTCCTTGAGCATAATAAGCATCTCCTAGCATTCCCAAAGCTTGTCCTTCATCTTGGCGATTATTTTTGTCGTTTGATTGGCGAATAATTGCCAAGTCTTGCTCTAGGTTAACTATAGCTTCTTGATATTTCCCTAAATTAATATATACTAGACCAATATTTCCTAATAAAAAACCTTCCAAATTTAGGTCTTTTAATTCTCTAGCAATAATTAAAGCTTCTTGGTAACTATTTAAGGCTTCTTTATGCTTTCCCTGACAATAATTGATATTTCCTTGTCGTAATAATCCATTGGCTTCTTCATCTCGGTTTTTGCTCTTTCTAGCAAGGTCTATATGTAATGAAGCAAAATCTGCTGCTTTTTGACAATCACCTATTAGATAATAAGTCGCATTAAGTTTATTGGTTGCTATGGCTAAAGCCGGATAATCTTTAAGTTTCACAGCCTGAAAGAAAAGGGAGAGATAAGTTTCAATCGCATTACTATAATTTTTGTCATTTTCATAAATTCCCCCTAAAAAAATTAAAGCATCTTTTGATTGATTTTTTCGATAGTTTTCTTCTGCAATATTTCCTGCTTGTGCGCGAAAATTATTGGCTTCATTATTATCTCCCTTCTCCTGGTATAATTTCGCTAATACAGTCAAGAAGGCAATTCCCTCATTAATTGTTTTTGGCTCTTGAGCCATATCAAGAATTTTTTCATAATAGATTTGCGCTCGATTATTGTTGTTGTCTTGGGTATAATAAACCCAACCTATCATTGATAAAGCATAGAGAATATTATCTATATTATTATTTTTTTGAGAAATTTCTAAAAGTTTTTGATATTGTTCAATAGATTTTTCATATTTCTTGAGATTTTTATAAAGTTTACCCATGCTTTTTAGAGCTTCAACTATTTGAGTTATATCTTTATTTTCCTTAAGCAAAATATCGAGTGATTGTTGATAATATTGAAGTCCTTTTTCTTGATTTTTCTGATCCCAATAAACTTTCCCCAAACCTGTTAAAGCTTGTCTTTGAAAATTTAATTCATTTATCTCTTGAGAAACTTCTAACATTTTTTGGTAACTCTTAATGGCTAAATCATAGTTTTTGCTAAGACGATAAACTTCTCCCAGTTCATCAAGAGAAAAAATAATTTTATCAGGTTGATTAAGACTAATAGCGTAGTCTAACGCTTGTTGATAAGACTGAATAGCTTTATCATACAAATTCTGAGCTTTATAGGCATCCCCCAACTTAAAAGAACTTGTAAAAATATCTTTGAGGCTATTAATTTTTTTAGATGCTTCTAGGGATTGTTGGTAAAATTGAACTGCTTGAGGGTAATTTTTTCTCGCAGCATTAATTAAACCAAGACTTCCAGTATTAACAGCAATCTGTTTGAAATCTTGTATTTTTTGAGCTATTATTAAGGCTTTTTGATATAATGCTTCGGCTTTATCATAATCTTTTTCAAGGTAATAAATATAAGCAATTTCAGATAATATCGAAGTTTCAGCTTGTTGATTACTAATTTGTTGTGCTAATATTAATCCTTCTTGTAAATATTGTTTTGCTAAGTCATTTTTTTCCGCCAATCTAGCTATTTTTCCTAGATTCTCCAAGACTCTAACTTGTTGTGTAACATCTCCAAGCTGTTGCCATATATGTAAGACTTTTTGCCAAGAATTAATTGCTTGTTGAACTTGATTAGTTTTAAGAAAATTTATCCCTTGTTTTTCTAATTGGTTAGCCCTTTCTCTTAAATCTTCTGAAGTTTGCGCCGTAGCAAAAAACCAGCTAGAAGATTCTCCCCCAACAAAAGGGAATAAAGACACAACTGAATAAATAATAACAGATGCTGTCACTCTCAAAAATTTCTGTTTCATATTACTACTTTTATCGGTAAAGAGAAGTAGGCTGATAGTTTTTGGATTTTGACTTGTTTATGAACTTAAGGTTATCAACCACCTCAAAACTAATCGACATAGCAGCCATCTGTCGGGTATCAATCTGACGCACTCTTGAAGTAGAAACTGTGCCACTTCTCCGACTAACCCCATCTAAATCATCCAGAAGGCTAGAAATCGCCTCATCCGGCTGAGTTAAATCTATAGGTGTCCCTCTCAGATTATCCCCCCTCTCTGTAGCTAAAACCCGCAACAATTCCACAGCTTTGGTTAGAGGAGTCGTAGTAGCAATAACCAACACTTCCGCTATTCCCGTTTCACCCTCTACCTTAAATTTGTACAATTCCCCTCGATTTGGATCGGGAATCTGAATTTTTTCCCCCGGAGTCACAGGAGAATTATCTCCCCTTCCCAGTAAAGGCGAAAGGACGGTAAGCGTTGCATCTACGCTAATAAGTAAAACAGTAATATAGAGAGGAACTAACTCGTTATTTTGTACGAGAAATTGTACTTGAGTCCCCTGCTTGATTTTTTGCGCGTTACTGGTTAAACCGCGCACCCCTCTATTTTGACTGAAACTGCCTGACTTTGCACCCCTAACCGTAAACGATTCCGCCACCAATTGGCCGCCATCTACCGCTTCCATCGCCGCAGCCACACTCAAGCGAGAGGAGGTCGCATTGAGGGTTAGCTTGACTAACCTTGCCGCTAATAAAGACTTGAGTTTCCCTTGCAATCGCTTGACTCCATCAGTTACCCTTTCTCCTGAAATCCCAGCTGAACCCGGAATCAGATCCGTAGCCAGAGAAAATAAAGCCAGACTACCTATTTCTGGTAAGGGAGTCACTTTAAGTTTCTGCAATTGTTGATAGTAAGAGGGAGTCACTCGACCCAGAATATAGTGGATATCCGTCTCATCTGAGGAAACCGCTTCGATGGGTTTAATCCCTTGTAAAGCTTGCTTGGCGGCTGCTTGTTCTTGTCCTAAGGAAGCATCTAAGGCAATACGGAGAGTTAAGTCCCTGGGAATAACCCGCGATCGCTCTTGAAGTAGAGTCCCGAAAGCAATATTATCTCTTGTCTGCATCAGTTTCCCCTTAGCTGTCAACTCTTGACGCGACTCTATCTGAACTTGACCTCGTTCTTTTCCTTCCCCATCCACTAAAGTTAAAATTGCCCCCCGACCGAATGCTTCTAAGGTACGCGGATCGATCCCTCCCAAAAACAGATCCACCTGATTTCCCTGCACTTGAGTAACCACAGCTTCAGCAGGGACTTTCTGTTCTGGTTTGAGAAAATAAACCCCTTGCTGGCTGTTGTTACTTCCCTCCCTAGTATTAAATTCCGGTTGCTGTAATAAACCAGCCGTCGGGAAATATTCGCGTAAAATGCGATCGGTAGTAGCCGTCGCACTTATCATTACTTGACTAACTGAATCGCCTCCGGTTTGCTGCCAGAGATAGCGAGTCAAGATATATGTAAAGATACCGGCAGCCGTATCACCAAAGGAAGCATCGATCGCCGCTTGGTCAGTTCTAGCAGCCGCCAGCATTATGCCTTTGGGAACGCCTTTTTTTCGCTCTGTGGCCAAGTCTGAAGCGGTCAAGTTGAGTCTGGACATCAGTTGTTTTTGATATTCCTGTTCCTGGGGACTTGCTAACAGTTGGATGTTAGAGTTTTCAGTCCGGTTTAACTCCCGATTTCCATGGCGCGATCGCACTGTTAAAATGCCTTTTCTTGCCCCTCCAGAGTGACAACTATCCAGAATAAAAGTGACATTTTCTGTATTAATTGCTTGCATTAACAACCACAAAGTATGACCTGTAATATCATTAACTTTTCCTCCTTTATTGGGATAACCTGGAGGGAGAATGCTATCAACAGGAACAATCGTGCTAACTTGCCCATCTTGAAAAATTTGATCGGGATCAAAAACTTGAGAACCATGACCAGAAAAGTGAAAAACTACCACATCACCGGGTTGCGCCCATTTAATTAAATGCTCCTCAAACGCTTGTAGGATATTCTCACGAGTTGCTTCATGATCAGTTAAAAGCAAAATTTGCTCGGACTGAAATCCAAAACGGTGAATGAGTAATTCCTGTTGTAGTTTGACATCATTGACTGCACCTTCAAGAGGTATCCATCTAGTATCGGGGTAATTATTAACACCCACTAATAATGCCCGTTTACGAGGTGTATTCTCTGCCAGTACGCTATGATAAAGAATGGCTTGCTGTTTCAATTCCAACTGGCTCAATCCTAAAGTGGCTAATAAAGAACCAGTCAGGGATAGTAATTGCCTACGCTTAATTCTAGTCATAAAATTTCACTCCCTATTTAAACTACCAAATCTTGATCCTGAAAGCATTTATTATGGTGATTTGGGGGGAATTTGCTCGGCCGTTAAGGTGACAATTTAGCCATCTTTTAAAATGCTAATAGACTCTCCTATATCGCTATTCTCACACCAGCATCGATTTTCTGATGCAGTTCTGTTAAGGTGGATTCAGTCATTTGAGTTACAGATAGATAATCCAAGTATCGCACAAGGGTAAATACAAATAGATTAGGTTAACGACACATCTTCGAGAATATTATGCCACTGGCCACCTTTCTGTCAACTCTCTCTAAAGACTAATGATTTCCTCCTCTTCTTTTCTGTGTACTTTGTCCGCCTAAATCTGTTAAACTAGAAACATCGGAACTCAATACTGGAGAAACCCCTTATAGCGTTTTTCAGTCTGCTGAGGTACAAAAGTTATGGGTTTTAGGCAAAAGGGAAGAGGCAAAAGGGAAGAAAAATAGGTGTACCTCACTAGCTTAGGAAACGCTATATGTCAGAAACCTCTTATCTTTAATTCCACCCACTTACTTAGGAAATCACCATGGAACTTTATCAACGAATAGCCAATTTTTATGACTCCTCTAGTGGACTATGGGAAAGGATTTGGGGCGAACATATGCACCATGGTTACTACGGTCGCGGTGGCAAGATTAAACTCAATCGCCGTCAGGCACAAATTGATTTAATAGAAGAATTATTAACTTGGGGTGGTGTGACCGGCGCTAATCAGATTCTCGATGTGGGTTGTGGTATTGGTGGCAGTAGCCTTTATCTGGCCGAAAAATTTCACAGCCAAGGTGTGGGGATTACCCTTTCCCCGGTACAAGCCGCTAGAGCCAGCCAAAGAGCGCAAGAGTTCAATTTAGAGGAACAAGTGAGTTTTTGTGTGGCTGATGCCCTAAAAACCCCCTTTCCTGAGAATAATTTTGATCTGGTCTGGTCATTAGAAAGTGGCGAACATATGCCCGATAAAAGGCAATTTCTGCGGGAATGTTATCGGGTTTTGCAGCCCGGGGGGACTTTTTTGATGGCTACTTGGTGTCATCGTCCCACCACTTCCCTCGCCAGTAATTTAACGGAAGGAGAGATTAAACTATTAAACGAGATTTATCAGGTTTATTGTCTGCCCTATGTGATTTCTTTGCCAGAATACGCCGATATTGCCTGTGAAGTGGGCTTTCAAGACCTAAAAACCGATGATTGGTCTCTATCGGTGGCCGCTTTTTGGGATGTGGTGATTGATTCGGCCTTAACCCCAGATGCGATCGCTGGTCTGTTAGCAAGCGGTTATACTACTATCCAAGGGGCCTTATCTTTAGGGTTAATGCGGCGCGGTTACGAGTCGGGTTTAATTCGTTTCGGTTTACTGCAAGGGAAAAAATAATCGGCGTTGTCAGATCAGAATAGGAAAGATGCAATGCAATCCTTGCTACCCTTCGACCCCTTCGACCCCTTCGACCCCTTCGACTTGGCTCAGGGCAAGTTGGCTCAGGGCAAGTTGGCTCAGGGCAAGTTGGCTCAGGGCAAGTCAAAGTAATTTGAGTTCCGGTGCTGATTCGGATCATCTTTCAATTTGACAACGCCAATTTTTCCCCAATCCAGTCTTTGACAATAGCTTGTAACGGTAAATCACGACGCTGACTTTCTTGCTCAAGAGCCTCTACCATCCATGAGGGAAACTCAAACGCAATTGTTTGTTCGTCGGAATTAGAACGTTTAATTTTAGTTAAATCCAAGTATTCGATGATATTTTCTCCATCATCAAATTTGCGGTCAAAATCTTCAGCTTTCATAAATTTCTACCTCTTCAGATCTAGTTCGTTTCCGTCGCTGCATCTCAATTTGGTCGAAATATCTATAGGACATTTTGGGCGCACGCAGTTCGATAAACTCACTGACCACTAGGTACTCCTACCAGAATATTATGGTAGTGACTGTATCGGCAAAAGTTATAGTACAATTGGGCTAATAAATTTTGGAATTCCCTTGCTGCTGTTATCAGTAAAAAGTTATCAGGTAGAACCCGAAGGGAGCGTCCCCAAGTAAAAGGGAAAGAGATATCACCTGAGCATGATCTTGCTGGTTTTCTTGGATCTTGTCCGATGGCTCAGGGCAGATTTGAACTGCCGACCTTGGGCTTATGAGTCCCCTGCTCTGACCAACTGAGCTACTAAGCCGTTGTTTACACAGTTATCAATGATAACACATAATCACCCAATTGCACAAGAGCAAAAAAGGGAAGATTTTTTCTTCCCTTTGGGGGCATCTTTAACGTCTGCCTGGCAGGAAAGCGATGGGATTAACTGCGCCCTGGCCGGAGGGGTGAACCTCGAAATGGAGGTGGGGGCCGGTGCTAAAACCGGTGCTACCCATCTGGGCGATTGGCTCGCCTTGCTGAACAGTTTCGCCGCGACGCACCAGCAGACGGCTGTTATGGGCATAGAGAGTGACGCTACCATCGGGGTGACGCAGTTTCACCAGATTGCCATAACCGCCAGAATTCCAGCCGGAGGAGATTACTTCACCGGCAGCCGCGGCCACAACTGGTGTACCCACTGGACCAGCGATATCGATGCCGCGATGAGGTCTGCCCCAGCGCCAACCGAAACCGGAGGTTAACACACCTCTAGTGGGCCAAATAAAGCCGGTAAAAATCGGGGCGGGGTTAGGTAAATGCTCATCGGGATTGTTGAGGGGAGGAAGGGAAGGTTCTACGGTTTCGCCGACGGGGATTCGGAGGCGGTCATTATATTCTTCCACATTGGTAGGAGCCGAACCGATAATCTGGGGGGGGGTGCTTTGGTTAGAACGAGAACGAAGGGCTGTCCACTGGGGATTAGGGGTTATTTGCCGATCATCGGGGGTTTCTGCGGGATTATCGACGGGAATAGCGATACTTTTCTGGGTTTCCGAAAGGTTAGTTTCCCGCAGATTAGCCACCTCTTGGCGCAATCTTTCCCGATAGCTGCCGGTGATATTTTCGGGGAATTCTTCCGTCCCCGTGGTGGCGGTGGCGGCGGGCAAATTTTGCCGATTGCTGGGGTTAAAGGACAATCTCGGGCGATCGCCGACCAAGGGGGTAAGATTTTGATTAACTCTAGCGTTGGCAGAGCGATCGGGAACCACTAGGGTTTGATTAACTTTAATCCGGTTGGGGTTGTCAATGCCGTTTTCCCTAGCTAATTCGGCGGGGGTGATGCCGAGAGCGCGAGCGATCGTGTTTAAGGTATCCCCTGGCCGAACCCGATAAACTTGGTTTTCTGGGGGAACTATAACCCTAGGATTGGGAATGGCGGGAATTTCAGTCACAGGAGCCGGATTTCGTAGGGCAACGCTGGGAATTTCCGGTCTGCTGGTTAGGGGAGGATTAACGGGAATTGTGGCTATCGGGCGATCGCTTTCAGGGGTGGGAACGGGAATCGGGATCACCTGGCCGGTTGGTCGGGGGGACTCTTCGGGAGCAATAACGGGAATCTCGACGCTAGTTGGCGAATTATCGGGAACGAGAGCGGTAGTTTCGGTGACGATTACCGTTTCCCCAGAATTGGACTGATGGGGGTTTTCCTCGGTTCGCAAGGCGGCCAAACTTTCTTGGAGACGTTGACGGGTTTGACGCAGACTAGCAGAGGAACTATCCAACTGCTCAGGAGTTGCTGCCGGGGCTGCCGAGGGCAACTGCTCAGGAGTGGGAATTTTTAAAGTTTGTCCGATAATCAGATCGGATTGGGGGGAGAGATTATTGCTACTAGCGATCGCTGTGGGGGTGGTTTGATAGCTGTCGGCTAAACTCCACAGGGATTCTCCTGATTTTACCTGATGCTCAACCACTGATGTGGCGATGAATTTGACGGTGGCGAGTGCTTGGGATTGGATTATTTGCGGTTCTTTTAGTTCTTTACCCGCAGCTTTGGCTTTTTGGGCCAGGTCGATCACTTCCCATTCTAAGGGTACAGAATTGGCGGCCTGGGCTGATTCTGAGGTGGAGTTGAGAATGCTAGGTACTCCCAGAGATAGTGCTAATCCCAGCAGAGCAACTGAGTAACGGACTCGGTTAGACTCAGCGGTGCAATTCTGTTCTGGGGTAGCGGATGTCATGGGGTTGTGGATAAAAGTCTCTTTCAAACAGACCTCCTGTGGTGTAAAGAGTTAGCTAGAGCCAGTGGATTAAGCCGATGGGTCTAGCTTTCAGCATTAGCCTTGAGGCTAGAGTAGAAGTTGAGCAACTTTACTTTTTAGTCAAAATACCTAAAGGTGACTTTTAGGTGAGATTAACTTAGATTCTGAAATCATGCAAGTCTCCCTCTGACCATTAGCACCGGGATCACGGCAAGTTGGTGACATTTTGAATGTCCAGATTGACGATGCTCTATCTCAGATGTTCCAAGCTGATCAGCATTTTTCGTCCTGCCAATTTTTGCCAGTTTTTTGATAGAAAATTTTTATCGGTTTTTCCGTTTACAAAGAAATTATTGATGATTCGCCGCTCGAAAGGGGCAAAGATGGCTATTCAGGGGGCAATAATTAGGGTTTGCGGGAAAAAGTTTTTCGTGGGGGTAGGGTGTGGGCTTCGGCCGTGAGCTCAGCCGAACGGGTGTGGGGTTTTACCGAGAACAATACGGGGCGTTGATGTCATAACAGATACAGCCTAACGCCTACCGGCTCTTCATAGAAATTCCCGAAGCTAGAGAAAATTATTGGGATGAGCCTCAAAGATATTATTGGTGCGTTACCTGCGGGTTTTTGCACCCGACAAGAGCGGTGATCGTACTATAGACCTCTTGCATAAATCCGAAAACAAACGATAGAAACAATAATGGGAGGGACTTTCAGTTAATTATTTATTAGTAGTTGATAATCTTCAAAAATGTTGCTGTACAAGGATCGACTTAAGACTTTTG
>NZ_JADEXY010000129.1 GCF_015206885.1 Microcystis aeruginosa LEGE 91341
GGTGTGGGGTGTGGGGTTTTACCAGTTTTGAGGTGGCCAATTACCTAATTTTCAGGGAAAAAGTCCAGGGATTTTCCCCTCAATCACTCCAAAGGTCGGCACTTTTTGAGGGAAACAAAGTCTAAAAACCTTGTTGGATCAGGTTTTTAGATTTATTCAGCAAACCCTAAATAAGGTAGGCAGGAGTAGGTGCGAATCAAATCTTGGTTTTCCCTGATAACATTCTCAAAATCTATCTTTCTTAAAACTTTCTCATTTTAGCTGTCCAGCCAGACAAATGAGCAGTTTTAAAGAGATTTAAAGAGGATTTGGTTCTGTATTTACCCCCGACAAACTGGATATTCAGAGGCAATTTACGGGTACAGACGAACGGATATCCTCGCGTCCGTTAGCCTTTTTTCCTCAAAACGATGAAATGTCCGTATCGAGTATCTGGAATCATGTACTCATAGACCTTTTCCCGATCATTTTTATCTTGAATAAATTCATCTACAGCCGTCTTTGGTCCCGAAGAAAAGAAACCGTAGTCATCGACGATGATAATCGCTCCGGGGGGGGTGATCGGGTGGAGAAACTCTAATACCTGTTTGATTGGTTCGTACAGATCGAAATCCACATAGGCGAAAGAAACCCTCGCTGGTAAATTTTCCCCTCGATCAAGGATTTGATCGAAAAATCCTTTGTGAATTACATAGCGATGTTCGGAAAAAGAAATCTTCCGTAATCGCTCTAGAACCATTCCCTCACGGCATCGCATTTTTCCCCTATAGGCTTCCATATTCCCCAAATCGAAAATATCGTGGAGCAAGTGATCTTTTTCCGAGGGGGCGGGCAAACCTTGAAAGGAATCGAATAGATGTAAGGTCTTGTCCGTTCCGGCGATTTCATTGGCGATCAGTGCGGAGGTTTCTCCCTGCGCCACACCAAACTCGCACACATCGCCCTCTACCTCCCGACACCGGGCTAAACCCTGCACGAGATAATAGGCCTCTGAAGGAGGCGTGCCGAGCAATGTGGTTAATAGATGCAGACGAAGATCGTTAGGCTCTATTACGGGATCGGACTCGTTGAGCTTTCCCTCGTAGGCCTGTGCCAGATTAGCGAAATTATCGAACCAGATCGGCAGCTCCGATGTGCGGTGGAGCGGTTCATCCTCGATCAAGGACGAAATCGGGGCAATGGATTCATCATTCATAGCTGTTACCCATTTAAAATGGGCCTTAGGATGTGAGAAAACAAACGCAGATTGATTAATTATCAATAGGAAAGCGGTTATCAAAAATAACCGCTTCTGGAATTTTACAAGAATCTCTTTAACGTTCGCGGCGCCCGAAGTTTTTCCGCTCACCGCCGCCACCACCACCAAAATTATCTTCTCTGGGACGAGCTTTGTTGACTTTCATCTGTCGTCCCATCCATTCGGCCCCGTCAAGAGTTTCGATCGCTTTTGCTTCTTCCTCATCGGAGGACATTTCCACAAAACCAAAACCGCGCATTTTACCCGTATCCCGATCTACCGGCAAGTAAACGCGACTAACCGTGCCGTATTCAGCGAATACACCCTGCAAGTCCTCTTTCGTGACTTCATAAACCAGATTACCAACGTAAATCGTCATGGATTGTCTCCCAATATCACAGCCATTTCGAGAAGGAGATCGGACACAACCCAGTCAAGGCCATCAGGGAAAAACCGCTTCTGTTTGAAACCAATGCTGCTACCGAACCTAACTACTCTCTCTAAACTAGCATAGCTGATCAGTGGGAGTATGGAGTATTAATAGCATTTTTCTTTATTCGTCGCCCTCTCCCTTTCTGGGAGAGGGCGAGAGCAATTAACCATCTCTGCCATTGCTTGTGAAAAATCGCGTTAGGCGGCATTATCTTGGGAATCTTTCATCCCTAAAGGCCGAGATTTTTTCTTGAATGTGGCCATGGCACCACCAAGAGTTAAAATTGCCAACACTGTGCTAGGCTCTGGTATAGCTTGTGAAGCGATACCGATACTTCTTGCGTTTAAATTAGGTTCAAAGGCTTGTGAAGCGATACCGATATTTTCTATAACGTTTAAATCAGGTTCAAAGGCTTGTGAACCGATGCTTTTTCCGTTTAAATTAAGAGAATCAACAAACCCATCCCCTGCAACTAAACCAGCGGTGTCCAAACGTTCAGAGGTGTCCAAACGTTCAAAGGCTTGTGAAGCGATACCGATATTTTCTATAACGTTTAAATCAGGTTCAAAGGCTTGTGAACCGATGCTTTTTCCGTTTAAATTAAGAGAAGCAACAAACCCATCCCCTGCAACTAAACCATCTGTGTCCAATGACAAGGATAAATAGGCAGCTAGTATATCTGAACGGGTAATTTTGAAGTTAAAGGGTACAAAGCCATTGGTTATAGCAAAAGCATTGGAACCAGCTAAGGTCAGATCAATACCATCTGCTGGGATCGCGCCAGGGGGAGTTGTAAATTTAGAAGAGGATTGTGATGACAATTTTTCAAAGAACAATGTAATTATTATCTTCCCCCGAGGAGTCACAACAATATATATGATCTTGTGAATACGAATTGGTCTTGGTCTTCGAGAATTATCAATTCTGAAACTTAAATCAAAAGTATCGCCAGGCTTAAAAGTAGAAGGCAAAAAGCGAGAAAACTCGCTTTCGTAACTGACGATAGCCGCATCTGCTTTGGCACTACTAAGCAATGCTAAACTGACGCCCAATGCAACACCTAATGCAGGGAGTTTTTTCATGGTGATATGAAGTTGTTGTAAGCCGATGTGAAACGATGATAGGTATTTTTACTTAATCTGTCAAGCAATTTTTATTAAGTTCAATATTTCTGATTGAATATTATTCTATTGATAAGATATATATATGGCATTGAAATTTTAATAGCGATTTCAGCGAGAAGATAGCTTGCGAGCCTGAATCTGAAGGGGCAGCCAGCCTTTTAGCTATCAGCCATCGGCTTTTTTTCTTCCCATCTCCCCACTTCCCACTGATTACTGATTACTGTTTACTGCTCACTGATTAGGGTAGCCAGGGATATTGACTAAAATCGGGGGGACGTTTTTCTAGGAAAGCCTGTTTACCTTCGGCTCCTTCGGCGGTCATATAGTAGAGTAAAGTGGCATTACCCGCCAACTCCTGTAAACCCGCTTGACCATCACAATCAGCATTAAAAGCCGATTTTAGGCAACGAATCGCCAAGGGACTTTTTTCGAGAATTTCTAGGGACCATTTAATCCCTTCCTGCTCTAATTCTTCCACCGGGACGACATGGTTAACCAAACCCATTGCTAAAGCTTGTTGGGCGTTATACTGCCGACAGAGAAACCAAATCTCGCGAGCTTTTTTCTGACCGACTACCCGGGCCAGATAACTAGAGCCAAAACCGCCGTCAAAACTGCCCACTTTCGGACCGGTCTGGCCAAAAATGGCGTTATCCGCTGCTAAGGTTAAATCACAAACCAAGTGTAAAACATGACCGCCCCCGACCGCATAACCTGCCACCAGCGCGATAACTACCTTGGGGATGGAGCGAATTAATTTCTGTAAATCCAGCACATTGAGCCGGGGTACGCCATCATCGCCAATATAACCCGCCTGACCGCGCACCGTCTGATCGCCGCCGGAACAAAAAGCATATTTGCCGTCGCTGTGGGGACCTGCACCCGTGAGCAATACTACCCCAATGCGGGCATCCTCGCGAGCATCACAGAAAGCGTCGTAAAGCTCAAAAACTGTCTTCGGACGGAAGGCATTACGCTTATGGGGTCGATTGATGGTAATTTTGGCGATTCCCCCCCATTTATGGTAGAGAATATCCTCGTAGGTTTTGACGGATTGCCATTCAACGCTCATAGTCTCGGTTATAGGCACAGCTTTTTTACCTTACCTCATTTTGTCCCCCACTTTGAAGCGGGGAGCGCCAAAATAGGGGAATGGATAGTTGACGGACAAGGTTTAAAGCTGATTCCTTTCTTGATGTTTTCTGAGTATTTATTCAAAATAAGTAGTAGCTGGTTATAATTAAATTAAAAATAGATTTTAGGTTCGATCCCCCCTGCCCCCCTTGATAAGGGGGGGGATACCCCCTTAATCCCCCCTTAATAAGAGGGTGGCATCTGAAAGTTTTTAATACCTACCTACTTACATTTATCCTATTTACTAACTTTAAAGAAGTAAAAATATGAGTACAAGTAATAAAACTAAGCTTGAATCATTAGAGTTTTATTTGGGGTTAAAATATCCAATAGCAATTTATCCTGATGATGACGAAGGATATGTATCAGAAATTAAGGATATTCCAAGATGTTTCCCTCAGGGAGAAACCATAGAGGAAACCTTAGCTAATATTGATGATGCTCGCCAACTTTGGCTAGAAACAGCTTATGAATATGGTGATCATATTCCCTTACCCTCTACAAATATCATGGGTGAGGGAGAGCGTTTCTAGAAAGCCTCGAAAAACTGATAAAGGGAGAAGGTCGCTTTTTTGCCGTAATCATTGAACTGAAAACTCACATCTGATAACTGATAACCGATAACTGATAACTGATAACTGATAACTGATAACTGATAACTGAATTAAAGCCATTCGATTTCTTTAGCTTTTTCGGGTAATTTAGCCGTGGCCTGTCCCTGGCTGCGGGACTGAAACCCAATTAAATCGAGGGGAGTAGCCAATAAATCTACTAAATCTGCTTTACCAAACAGTAACTTGAGGGTATTTTTTGGTAGCTCTTTTAATAACCAACGACCGAGAGTAAAAAATAACTCTTGATTGGTTAAAGGTCGCATCAATTCGACACCGTGCAATTCGTGAAGATAGCGATTCGAGCGTCCGTAACGTTTTAATTGACTTCTTAAATCTTCTAGGGTGGAACGATGACGATGGTAAATAATTGCCTCTGGTGCGTAGGTTAATTGCCAGTCGGTTTGTTGTTGAATACGCCAACAGATATCGGCATCACCACCAGTAGTTAAATAAGGACGAAATAAACCAACTTTTTGAAAAGCTTCTCGACGAATAGCGAGGTTAGCAGTTTGACCGTAGGGACAAAAATAATGTTCTAAAAGAAATTTTGGTGACATAAATTGACGACGTTCCGCATACTTTTCCAACCAAGTGGAACCAGTTAAGGCAGCAATTTCACCCGCTACCAGACCGATCCTAGTATCTTTAAAGGGTTGGATCAATTCTGTCAACCATTGGGGTGCGGGACGACAATCGGCATCGGTGAAGACCAAAAAAGGATAACGAGCGCTTTTGATCCCTTTGTTACGAGCAGCGTAGGAACTTTGTATCTGATTTTCGCTTAAAATGATCAGGTTCAGTCCCCGTTGTTCTTCTGCTGCCTTTCCTAATAATTCTGCTGTGCGATCGCTACTATTATTATCAACTAAAATATATTCAACTAATTGACGGGGATAGGTCTGTTTGGCTAAACAATCAATGAGAGGGGGTAGATCTTTCTCCCCGTTATAAATTGGCACGATCACGGATACTTCGGGAAGGAACTGTAAGGTAGTTGACATCGTTGGAGTCCAATAAACTGGCGAAGGTTGAACTATTCGCTACAATACTACTATAATTAATAGCAACAAAAAGCAAGTCTATTGTCACTTATTTTAGACCAACGATGAAAAGTTTCTTCCGAAAATTATTTTTCTATGCGGGTATTGTTTTGCTCTCACCCTTAATCATTGCTTTTCAGGTAGCTAATAATCGAGAACTTATCTTAGGTGATGTGCGGCGTTGGGTAGAGTTATTAGGCTGGGAAAAAAGAGCAGATTGGTTACAATTATTAGCTCTGTGTCTGGAGGCAAAAGAATTTAGAAATTTATATTATTTTCGTCTTTTTCAAGGTGGTTCATTCAGCCGTTTTTTTATGTATATTCTTAGGTTTTTCTATCGAGAAAGTTCCTACTTATTTCTAGATTCTTCCTGTTCGATTGGCAAAGGATTATTTATTCAACACGGTTTTAGTACGATTGTTATGGCGGATTTGGGCGATAACTGTTGGATTAATCAACAGGTAACAATTGGCTATAAAGATAAAAGCGGTCGCCCCAAAATTGGCAATAATGTCAGGATTACCGCCGGTGCTAAAGTCTTGGGAAATATTACCATCGGCGATAATGTTACCGTAGGCGCAAATTCAGTGGTAGTTAAGGATGTTCCACCTAATTGTGTGGTGGTGGGTATTCCCGCTCGTATTGTTAAAAGGGACGGCGTTAAAGTAGATGAAAAATTATAAACGTTGACTTAAAATATATTCGGCAATTGCCAGATCCCCCGGAGTAGTAATTTTTAAGTTAGTTTCTTCACCGACGACAATTTTGACGGGAAAACCACATTTTTCTAATAAGGCAGCATCGTCGGTGACTTCCCAAGCTAATTTTCGGCCCTGTTCGTGACATTCTTTTAATAATTTTACCTGAAAACCCTGGGGTGTTTGAGCTGCCCACAACCGCGAGCGATCGGGTGTATCCTCAATCCAACCCTTGCTATCGACAATTTTAATCGTATCTTTCACCGGAATCGCCGCTATGAAACCCTGACAAGTGGCTAAAGCGGCCGCACAGCGATCGAATAATTCGGGGGTGGCTAAACATCGCGCCCCATCGTGAATTAAAACCGTCTCAGCCCCCTCTGGTAGGGCTTGTAAGCCATTATAAACCGATTTTTGTCTGGTTTCGCCTCCTTGGATGATTTGCACGGGTTTAAGGGCATTTATGGCGGTGATGATTGCTCGGATATCCTCAAAGTCTTCTGGTTGTGCCATGATGCCAATCCAGATAATTGCCCTGGATTGCATGGCAGCCAGCAAAGTCCAAGCGAGGAGCGGTTTTCCGTGTAGGGTGAGCAGTAACTTATTGCGATCGCTACCCATCCGTTTACCCATTCCCGCTGCTGGAATTAACAAATACATATTTTTTTCAGGTAAAAAGTTAAGAATTCAATATATCCCCCCTTAATCCCCCCTTGATCAGGGGGGTGCCGATCCCCCCTTAATCCACCCTTGATCAGGGGGGTGCCGATGATTGTTAATCGCTTCAATAACCCCAAAACTATGCCTCTTAAGAGAATAAATCGAGGGGAAAGTGACCATAAGTACCGACTAATTGATCATTTTCTGATTGACAAGAAATCAGAACACCGCGATAGGTTCCCGTATAGGAATCGAGATAGGAAGCTTGTCTTTGGGTATTATATTTAATATACACCGCTCCCAGTTCTGGCTGGTCTTCTGGGAGAGTATTAGGTAGGGGGTATCCTAGGGCTTGTAGATAACTTTTTAGGGCTTTAAATCCCTCTTTATTGTTATCGGCACAGATACCTAAATTAATTGATTCCGAACCTTGGTTAACCAATAAAATTGCCTGTCTTAGAGCTTCTTCTTCTTCAGGAGATTGGGCAATTTTTAGTTTAATACATCCATATTCTTTTAGGAGTTTCAAGGCTTCTTCAATAGACATGAGCGGTTAGATAGGCGGGGCTAAAGATAAAAAATAAGCTAGTGCTGTTGTCCTTAACGACAAATTCCCAAGAAAAAAAGCCCTAAATCATTGGGGTTTAGAGATAGGAAAATTTTGCATTGGTTTTAATCGTAAGATCGCCAATTTCGATCATATCAGCTTGGGGACAGGAAAATTTATCGGGGTTGTTCGATCGCTCCATTTTGTGCGGGCATTTCACTCGCTGCTTTTTGATAGCTGAAGTAAGCACCTAAATAATTCCAGTGCCAAAACCAATCCCTAGGTAGGGCAAAATTAAGTAGGTAGGCGTTAAAAATTATCAGATGCCCCCCTTATTAAGGGGGGATTAAGGGGGGATCGGCACCCCCCTTATCAAGTAGGGCAGGGGGGATCGAACCTAAAATCCCTTTTTAATTTAACTATAACCAGCTACTTATCCTGAGGGGAAAAGAGGAGCATTTCTGGTGAGATAGTATCTCAGTAGCTTCAGTCAACTCCTCCCATTTTTCTAGGGCTTTTTCTTCGCTTGTTTCAGAGTCTTGCAGTTAAATTTCCGCCACGGCTCTTTCGATTAAACGACGAGCCAGGGTTTGAATGCCAGTATGTTCATAGTAATTGGTGGTCATATCGAGGAATGCCCCAACATACACCAATTTATCGGCAGAAAAGTCGATAAATCCCTGAATTTTGCTCAATAATCCCTGCTGGCTCAAATCGCGATCGCTGACAAAACCACTCATCCAACCTTTAGTCGAGTCGAAACTTTGACCGATAAAGTCTAATTTTCTGGCAGTATTTCCCCCCGGAATCAATTCTTTAATACTGCCGAAAGTAGAGTTAGATTCTAAGTCTTCTGGGTGGAGAATACTGAGGGTGGATTCCACTTTGCGGATAAAACTGCCCCCCAGGGGAATTAAACCATCCAAACAAACTAACGCCGCCATCCGCATTAGGGATTCGCCGCTATAATCTCCCAGAGAAGCGACGAAATCATCGATACTATCGCCCGGAATGCCATTAATTTGACAAAAAGCGATTAATTCGGTCACTAATTTCAAGGTTAGATCGATGGTTTGCGCTTTTTCGGGAGCAGGGGTTAATTTTTCAATTAAACCGCCCATGAGGGGAATTTTACCACCGACGGCATTAGCAAGAGAGGCGGCGGCTAGGGCATTATCGGCACTGTCGATGGTTTGGTAGAGCCAGAGCGCCCGTTGATAGCCCTGGGATTTATCATTAAACAACCAAACGGCTCGATCGCCAATCTGTTGAATCATGCTTTCGTCGGTTTCGCCGGTGACTTTGATAATCGTATTTTTAAACCCGACTAGGTTATCCCACTCTCCCGGCACCACATAATCAAGGGTTTTGAGAACTTTGACGGTGAGATTATTCGTCGGTAATTCGTCCACCAGTTGAAAAATTGGCTTGCTCACGGATGTCTCCTTACTTTAATTTTGCTAAACCATCTAAATCGAACTTAGCTAACCATGCTTGGCGATCGCTGGCGGTAAAATCCGCATCCCGCGATAAAACCTTGACTTGATAGCGATTATTGACTAAAACGGCGCTGGCGGTTGCACCCTGTTCCACAGAGGGAAAACCTTTGATTGTAGTTTGACTGTCTTGGAATTTATTGGCTGCGGCGGGATTATTGCTGATGTCAGATATGGCTAACATGGCCAGAACTTTGCCATCCTGCTTCAGTTTTGCCTCAGCAAAGCCTTTTTTCTCCTGGGTATAGACGCGCTCGTATCCTCCCCCAGAAGGCGGGAAAAACCGATTAAAACTGCCGCCAGAGGTGGATTCTTTCACCACTGCCGCCGCCCCGCGAGCGGTACTTTCCTGTTGCGCTTGGTCAAATTGCGAGGGAGCTTTAGCACAGGAAGTTACTAGCAAAAGTGTTGCTAATACCCCTGCTATCAAGATTTTGCCAAATCGAAAGCTCATAGTTATCTTAATTAAAACTTGCTCATGTTTGTTTGTAGTATATCTCTCGCTGATTGCTGATTATTGTTAAGTTTTTCTAGATTCTGCCACACCAGACCAAAAAAAACAGAAAATCAGCAAAATTCGAGTCAATAGCCAATTTTTAGGCGTGTATCTCAAGATTACAGAAATATCCACTGCCGAGAAATTATCGGTAACTTTTCAATTAATACAAATGTATGAAAAACTGCGTGTAAGCATCTCGCATTTGGGGGTGCGATTTGTTTCTAGCCCAAGAATAGTCTAAAACCCTGACAGGGTAGGGCTTAAAGCTAGGGTGGGGATGGTAGATTGACAAAAATGATCTGCACCCCCTAACCACTAGCTACAGTCCCGCAATTGCCCCTCGCGCCATAGATGCGATCGCTTGTTCCGTGGCCCGGGGTAGATGATAATATTTACCCCCGGCTTTTAGGGCTAATTCTTTGGCAAAACCAGTGGAGACGAATTTTTTCTCCGTATCGATAACCAGCAGTTTAATGCCTAAAGAGCGAATTTTAGCGGCAATATCGAGCAGTTCTGCCTTAATATCGGGTTTTTCTCCCTCTGGAATCGGTTCGCCTAAAGATTTCGCCAAAGGAATATTACTTCTCCCGTCGGTAATCGCCACCACCACCACTTGACCGATATCCCCCGATAAACGGGCATTCATCCCCACATGAACCGCTTGGGTTAAACCGTGAGCCAAGGGGGAACCGCCGCCACAGGGCAGGGTTTCTAGACGTTTTTTCGCTAGGGTAATCGATTTGGTCGGTGGCAATAGTACATCTGCTCGCTCACCCCGGAAAGGAATCAGGGCAATCTGGTCGCGATTTTCGTAAGCTTCCGTTAACAGACGCATAACCGCACCTTTGGCCGACTGCATCCGATTCAGGGCCATGGAACCAGAGGCATCAACGACAAAGACAATTAAAGAACCGGCCTTGCGGGCCAGCCGTTTTGAGCGCAGATCCCCTTCTTCTATAATCACATGACGTTCGGGATTCCTTAAGCGACGGGCTTTTTGATAGGGTGCGGCCGCCCGGAGAGTGGCATCGACGGCGACTCTTTTCACCTTGCCCCGGGGTAACATCGGCTTAATGTAACGTCCCCTATCTTCCGAGAAAATCAGGTTACGCGCCCCCGATTTCCCCTGACGCTGGGCCATCTGGGCAAAATACAACACACTAGGATCCAGTAAAACCCCTTCCGGGTCGAAAACAAATTCTTCCGGCAGATTATCCGGCTGTTCCGGTTCTTTTTCTTCCTCTTTCTCCTCCTCTTTTTCTTCCTGTTCCTGCTGGTTTTCGTCTTGGGGCGGTTCCGGTGGTGGCGGTGGTGGTGGTGGCTGTTGTTCCTGTTCTGGGGGTGGCGGCGTAATCAGCGATCGAGGTACAATAACTAATTCGACGGCCCTTTTTAAATCATCGGCACTGACTAAATCCCGACCTTCTAAAGCGGCGGCGGCCTTGGCTACTCTCACGGCAAAAATCTCGGCGCGATGACCTTCTACCTTACCGCGCACCGCTTCCTCCACTAGATAACTAATTTGTTCTGGTTTAATTTTTACCTCTTTTAACCATTCCCTCGCCAGGATAATTTCGGTTTTTAGATCGTCCATTTCTTGGGCATATTGGGCGATAAAAGCGCTGGGAGAAACAGCATACTCGATCGCCTGATTGACGGCGGTGACTCGTTGGTCTAAACTGAGGACACCATCAGCGGAAAGAGCAATGGCAATTCTATCTAATAAATGGGTTCGTAAGTCCCCTTCTTCTGGGTTATAAGTAGCGATCAGGATTGGTTTACAGGGATGTTGAAAACTGATGCCTTCCCGTTCGATTTGGTTACGTCCTTCGCTTAAAACTGTTAGTAATTGGTTAGCAATTTGGTCATCGAGTAGATTAATTTCATCGACGTAGAGAATTCCCCGATGGGCGCTGGCTAATAAACCGGGTTGAAAGACTGGTTCCCCCTGTTTCACCGATTCTTCCACATCGACGGAACCCAATAAACGATCCTCGGTGACTCCTAGGGGAATCTGCACGAAAGGGGCTCGGATAACTTCCGTGGGGACTTCTCCACTGCTATATTCTTCTTTAGTGCGATCGTCCCATTCGTCGGGATTGTTGGGATCGCAATTAAAGACATTACCTGCGATAATTTCGATCGGTGGCAATAGAGAATGTATCGCCCGCGCCATGACTGATTTGGCGGTTCCCCGACGACCGGCAATCACCACACCCCCGAGGGCGGGATCCACGGCGGCTAAGAGTAGGGCTAATTTGATCGCTTCTTGGCCGACAACGGCAGTCAGGGGAAAATTGAGGGTCAGAGTGGGCATAGATCTAGATTCAGGCGGCCAAATTCTAGTGTAAAACAGAAGCTCCCGGGTCTGGCACTTTTCCCTTTTTGATTCCCGAACTCAGATTTTAAGTAGGTAGGTAGGCGTTAAAAATTATCAGACACCCCCCTTATCAAGGAGGGATTAAGGGGGGATCGGCACCCCCCTTATCAAGGGGGGACTAAGGGGGGACTAAGGGGGGATCGGCACCCCCCTTATCAAGGGGGGATTAAGGG
>NZ_JADEXY010000130.1 GCF_015206885.1 Microcystis aeruginosa LEGE 91341
CACTTCCCCATCCCTAGCCCCTGAAATTTAAAATATAAAACAGCTTATGAACCGTCAAAAATTTACTTGGGGATATTCTAGCTATAAATTGCGTCAGAGAGAAAATTTTAAAGAATTTCTGTGTTTACTGGGATTATTAATAGCAGCCTTAATTATCTATCTAGTGGGATTAGGGAATTTACCCTTGCGGGATTGGGATGAGGCAACAATCGCTCAGGTGGCCAAGGAAATTAGCCAAACCCCACTGGGACAATTGCGCTGGTTATTTCCTAGTCTTTGGGGTGATCCCTACCTGAATAAACCGCCGTTGATTCATAGTTTAATTGGTCTAACCTACCATTTCTGGGGCATCAATGAGGCCAATACTAGACTAATTCCCGCTTTTTTTACAGCTTTATCGGTGCCGCTTCTTTATCTTCTCGGTCGAGAAATTTTTCCGGCTCGTTTGCCAGCTTTACTATCGGCCCTGATCTATTTAACTCTGTTGCCGGTGGTGCGCCATGGCCGTTTAGCCATGTTGGATGGAGCGGTATTGTGTTTTGAAATCCTGATGTTTGTTGGTTTACTGCGCTCACGGCGCGATTTACGCTGGTCTGTGGGGGCGGGGTTAGGATTTGCCCTCCTTTGTCTGACTAAGGGGATTATGGGGCTATTATTGGCGGGTATCGGCTTTATTTTTCTGCTCTGGGATACCCCTCGGTTATTAACTTCTGCCTATTTTTGGTCAGGTTGGTTATTGGGAGCAACCCCCGCTTTTGCCTGGTACACCGCCCAATTTTGGCACTACGAGCGGGAGTTTCTCGATTCCCTTTTTGTTCAACAGTTAAAGCGAGTTAGTGACGATCTGGACAATCATCGCGGACCGTTTTGGTATTATCTGCTAGAAATTATTAAATATAGTTGGCCCTGGTTAATTTTCTCGGTTTGGGGTTTACGTTTAGCCCGTCAGGAACATCTCTACAGTTGGGCGAAGTTACTGTTAGTTTGGACGGGTGTTTATCTGCCGGTGGTTTCGGTAATGGCGACTAAATTGCCTTGGTATATTCTGCCGATCTATCCGGCCTTAGCTTTAGCGGCCGGTTATGCCTTGGCGCAGCTGGGTAATTTTCCCATCGATCGCCCCTATCATCCAATCTGGTCAATTATTCTGGGTATTGTCGGCGTTGTGGCGGGTTTATTAGCTTTAATGGTCTATTTCCAGGCTAAGTTTGCCGCTATTGAACCTCTCCATCCCTTAATTCTTTTAACCTTATTGTCACTTTCCCTGACCATGGTGACAACGGCGATTTTGTTAGCTCGGCGCTCGCAACAATTCATCGTGGTTTTACTCTGGGGAATGTTGGTTTCTTTGTTTATTTTTGTCAATTCTCCCCTGTGGATCTGGGAATTAAATGAGAATTTCCCCGTCAAACCGGTGGCGAGTTTAGTGCAGAAATATGTGCCAGCTGATCACCCTGTTTATATTGCTTTTGCCTACGAGCGCCCCTCGTTAAATTTTTATAGTGGTCGTCGGGTTTTTCCCCTTGCTACTGAAGAATTAATCAATCATTGGCAAAGTCACAAGCAACCTTACCTAATTATCGATCGTCAAACCAAAGAAGCTACTGATTTAGAAGGATTAAAGGCGATCGGATCTACGGATTCTGGTTGGTTTTTGGTGACGAAGCAGTAGTGAGGTTAATTTTGTGCATACTTTCGATAGCAAATTAGGTTCCGCTTTATCTTGCCGATTGCTGACTTGAAATATTACAAAAATTTTACAAGTTGCGTTAAAATCACCCCTAGCGATGAAACGCAGCACTTTTGTAATTGTTTAAACCGAGATTAATATGCTAAATAGGTCAATTACGGCCGAGAAAACCGAGGAATTCGCTCCTGCTGACCTGCAAGACCTGCTAGACTGTACCGATAGCTTTGTTAACCGTCATATTGGACCGACGGAGACGGAAATCGAGAAAATGCTGGCGGTTTTGGGTGTTGCTACCGTGGAGGAGTTAATCGCTAAAACTGTCCCGTCAGGAATTCGTTTACAAAAAAGCCTTAATCTACCACCTGCCTTGAGTGAATACGCCGCTCTTGCCCAATTAAAAGCTATTGCCTCCAAAAATCAGGTATTTCGCTCTTTTATTGGCATGGGCTACCATGACTGTATCACCCCGCCGGTAATTCTCCGCAACATCTTAGAAAATCCGGGTTGGTACACCGCCTATACTCCCTATCAAGCGGAAATTGCCCAAGGACGCTTAGAAGCTCTTTTAAACTTCCAAACTCTCATCACTAGCTTAACCGGTCTAGAAATTGCTAACGCTTCCCTCCTCGATGAAGGAACAGCAGCCGCAGAAGCGATGAGCATGAGTTACGGACTTTGTAAAACTAAAGCCAATGCTTTCTTTATCTCTAGTAGTTGCCATCCCCAAACGATTGAAGTTGTTAAAACCAGAGCGATTCCTTTAGGTATTGACATTATTATCGAGGATCATCGTCTCTTTGACTTCCAAACGCCGATTTTTGGCGCATTATTACAATATCCAGCCACCGATGGCGTAATTTATGACTATCGGGAATTTATCAGCAAAGCGCAGGAAAATGGGGCTTTAGTCACGGTTGCCGCCGATATTCTCAGTTTAGCCCTGTTGACTCCCCCCGGCGAATTGGGGGCTGATATTGCCGTGGGTAGCAGTCAACGCTTTGGGGTTCCCTTGGGTTATGGGGGTCCCCATGCCGCCTATTTTGCCACCAAAGATGCCTATAAACGCAGTATTCCGGGGCGCATTGTCGGGGTATCGAAGGATAGTCAGGGTAAACCCGCACTGCGTTTAGCTTTGCAAACCCGGGAACAACATATCCGCCGGGATAAAGCCACCAGTAATATTTGTACCGCACAGGTGTTACTAGCGGTGATTGCTTCCATGTACGCGGTGTATCATGGACCGGAAGGAATCAAGAAAATCGCCCAAAGAGTGCAGAAATTAACCGTTTTATTGGCAACTGGCTTAAAACAGTTGGGTTATCAGGTGGGGAAAGAACCGCACTTCGATACGCTTAAAGTTACGGTATCCACGGGAGTTAAGGACATCCTTGGGAAGGCAAAAACCCATAAGATTAATCTGCGTTATTTTGATGAGAATAATCTAGGAATTAGTGTCGATGAAACTACCACTTTCAGGGATGTGTGGGATTTATGGCAAATTTTCGCAGCAACCGAGGAATTACCCTTTACCACGGCGGAATTAGTCGAGAAAATTAGTCTAGAATTACCCGCTAATTTAACCCGTACCAGTGCCTATCTTACCGAGCCGGTGTTCAATCGTTACCACTCGGAAACGGAATTACTCAGATATCTGCACCGTCTGGAAACAAAGGATTTAGCCTTAAATACTTCCATGATTCCCCTCGGTTCCTGTACGATGAAACTCAATGCCGTAGCGGAGATGATTCCGGTAACTTGGCCAGAATTCGGCAAATTACACCCTTTTGCTCCGATTGACCAAGCAGAAGGCTATCAACTGCTCTTTCAACAGTTAGAGACTTGGTTAGGGGAAATTACCGGGTTTGATGGCATTTCTCTACAACCGAACGCCGGTTCTCAGGGAGAGTATGCCGGTTTACAGGTGATCCGAGCCTACCATGAAAGTCGCGGTCAAGGTCATCGTCAGATTTGCTTAATTCCTGAGTCCGCTCACGGGACTAATCCTGCCAGCGCCGTTATGTGTGGTATGAAAGTAGTGGCGGTTAATTGCGATTCTCGGGGCAATATTGATATTGATGACCTAAAAACTAAGGCCCAGAAGCATCAGGATAATCTAGCGGCTTTGATGGTGACGTATCCTTCCACTCACGGCGTTTTTGAACAGGGAATTAGCGAAATTTGCGCCTTGATTCATCAATACGGTGGTCAAGTCTATATGGATGGCGCGAATATGAATGCTCAGGTGGGTTTATGTCGTCCGGCGGATTTTGGCGCTGATGTCTGTCACTTGAATCTCCATAAAACTTTCTGTATTCCCCACGGTGGTGGCGGACCCGGCATGGGACCAATCGGAGTAAAATCCCATTTAGTGCCTTTTCTGCCCGATGTTTCCCTAGTTTTGGCGAAATTATCCCCAGAAACCTCTAACGGTAAGCATCAGGACTCAATTGGCGCAATTTCGGCCGCGCCTTGGGGTAGTGCCAGCATTTTGGTGATTTCTTGGATGTATATCGCTATGATGGGGGCAGCCGGCTTGAAAAAAGCGACAGAAGTGGCAATTTTGAACGCTAATTATCTGGCTTTTCGTCTGGAGTCGGCCTATCCGGTTTTATTTAAGGGTAGCGCGGGAACGGTTGCCCACGAGTGCGTGATTGATTTACGTCCCCTGAAAAAACAGGCCGGCATCGAGGTGGAAGATGTGGCAAAACGCTTGATGGATTTCGGTTTCCACGCGCCGACGGTTTCTTGGCCCGTGGCGGGTACAATGATGGTGGAACCCACGGAAAGCGAATCTTTGGGGGAATTAGACCGTTTTTGTGAAGCTTTGTTAACTATCTATCAAGAAGTACAAGCGATCGCTAATGGTACCATGGATATCCACGATAATCCTTTGAAAAATGCCCCCCACACAGCCGCAGTTTTAACTGCCGATGATTGGAGTCGTCCCTATTCCCGTCAACAGGCAGCTTACCCACTTTCTTGGCTAAAAGATTATAAATTCTGGCCGGTAGTGGGACGGGTTGATAATGCCTACGGGGACAGAAATCTGGTTTGTTCCTGTGAGGGGATGGACGCTTATAAGTAATCGTAATTCCTTGATAGTATTGGTGGGGTAGTGGCAAATTACCCCGCTTTTTTCTGGTTTTTTGGAACTTGAACTGTAAAATTATACTAAATCCGTTGAGTAACGCACAGAAAACGGGTTTCTCGAAGAAACCCGTTTTCTACTCATGCAAAAGGCAAAAGGGGTAATACATAGTCAGTTTTTAATAACTGGATTTAGTATTAAACACCTCTTGTGCCACTCGATCGCAACTTCCTACTGTTCCTAAACCGGCTTTAGTTTCTGCGTATTCATCTAACATTTTTTGGCGACGTTGCTGATTTAATAATAGGTCTAGACATTCCTCCATAATTCTCTCTGGGTTAGCTTCCTCTTGTAATAATTCGGGAACAATTTCTCGCATTAAAACTAAATTTACTGGTGAGACAAATGGTACAGAAAGCTTCATAATATTGCGGGCAATCCAAGCAGTAACTGCACTTAAACGGTAAACCACCACCTGCGGCACATTTAATAAAGCAATTTCGAGATTAACTGTACCAGACTTAGCCACAGCCAGATCGGCCGCGGCAATCGCTTCTAAAGTCTGATCTCGTTCCATAATCACCGCATTTAATCCATATTCCTTGACTAATTCTCGCATTTTTGGTTCGTATAAAGCTAGGGGAACGGGAATTAAAAACTTAATATCGGGTATTTTTTCCTGTAATTTTTGGGCAGCAGCACACACCGTCGGCACGAGATATTTAAACTCCTGTTGACGGGAAGCAGGTAACAAAGCGATTACCGTTTCTTCGGGTTTTATCGCCCATTTTTGCCGCATTTCTTGACGATTGGGAGCATTAGCCATACGATCAACTAAAGGATGTCCCACCCAAGTTACTGGTAAACCTTTTGTTTCAAAAAAACGAGCTTCGGCAGGAAAAATTGCTAATAATTTATCAGTGACGGCGATTAATTTTTCCGTATTAAATAACTTTTCTGCTGTGGACCTGAGTTTAGCTGAGGGGATATTTTCTTCTGACCAAATCCACACCTGTGGGGCAATATAATAAATTATTGGTACTTGGGGAATAATTTTTTTAGCCGATTGACCGATCGCCACATTTGCCCCCACATAATCAATTAAAATAATGATATCAGGGGGATGATCTCTAAAAAACTCTTTTGCTCGTTTTTGTAGTTGTAAAGTGGGCCAAATAAAGGGGATAGATTCAATTAATCCCATGGCAGCCAGTCGAGTGGTTTTACCCAACATTTTTGCTCCGGCTATCTCCATGCGATCGCCACCTAGGGCAAAAATTTCTAACTCAATTGCCTGGGTTTTAGCTAGTTTAAAAAGGGATTCAATCAGCATGGCTGCCTGTAAATCACCCGATACCTCACCCGTACTAATAAATATACGCATTTGGATAATTATTTGATAATAAAAGAATTCAGGAGTCGGGAGATAGGAAGGAGACAGGAGATGGGAGTCAGGAGACAGCTTTTTTCTTCTATCTCCCCAATTCATAATTCATAATTCATAATTCATAATTTCCACACCCTGTTCCTCAATCAAGAAATTATTTTCCCGGAATTAAACCGCGACGTTTTTCTCCGGTGGTAGAGGATTGTAAAAATTGACAGAGATGTTGAACATGGGGGTTATCGGTTAAGAGAGAAACTTGTTCTAAAGCTTCCTGAAGATTTATATTAGAACGATAGATAATCCGAAAAGCTTTTTTCAGTAAAGCTAAATCTTCATCGGTAAAACCGGCCCTTTGTAAACCGACTAAATTAAGAGTTCGCACGCGACAGGGATTGCCTTCTACTAAAGTAAAAGGGGGAACATCGCGATCAATACGACTCATTCCTCCTAACATGGCCATTTTGCCAATATGAACAAATTGATGTACTCCTAAAACCCCCCCGATAACTGCTTTTGATTCGATCTGGACATGACCGGCCAAGGCGACACTATTAGCGATAATAATGTTATCTTGCAAAATACAATTATGGGCAACGTGAACATAGGCCATTAATAAATTATTATTGCCAATTTGGGTAACTTCTCCCGTATCGGTGGCACGATTAATCGTGACAAACTCGCGAATTTGGTTATGATCACCAATTTCTACGCTACTTTCGCCCCCTTTATACTTTAAATCCTGTGGTTCATTACCAATAACAGCCCCGGAAAAGATATGATTACCCTTGCCAATTTTAGTCGGACCTTCAATGACCACATGGGCATCAATAATTGTATCAGCTTCAATTTCCACATTGGCCCCGATCACAGCATAGGGACCAACTTTAACCTTGGGATCAAGTTTTGCCGACGGATGGATAACCGCAGTGGGGTGGATTAACGTATTCAAAGGGAAGTCTCCCGCGCTCAACTTCGTCACTGTATGAATCAAGGTATAGCTTATCCTATATTGGACAGATTGTGATCAAGATTGATAGCGGTTGCTTAGGGGGGGACGACTTTAATGGGGAACCAGAACCCGATAAACTATTAACCAGATTCTCTTGATTCCTTCGTCCCTCCCATCCTGATAAAAAATATATGAGCAATAATAGACCTAAAATTATAGTCTTAGATGACGACCCGACAGGTTCCCAAACAGTCCATAGTTGTCTGTTATTGATGGGGTGGGATGAAGATACTCTCCGCTTGGGATTGGCAGATAATGCGCCAATTTTCTTTGTTTTGACCAATACTCGCGCTTTAACCCCCGAAAAAGCCGAGTCTGTCACGCGAGAAGTCTGTCATAACCTGAAAACTGCCTTAACTAAAGAGGGAATCGAGGATTTTTTGGTGGTTAGTCGTTCCGATTCTACCCTGCGCGGGCATTATCCGATCGAAACTGATGTTATTGCCGAAGAATTGGGCGGTTTTGATGCTCATTTCCTGATTCCAGCCTTTTTTGAGGGGGGTAGAATCACTCGCGATAGTATTCACTATTTAATCATCGATGGCGTTCCCACTCCCGTCCACGAGACGGAATTTGCTCGCGATTCGGTTTTTGCCTACCACTATAGTTATCTGCCGGATTATGTGGAGGAGAAAACGAAAGGTAAAATTAAAGCAGATGATGTAGAGAGATTTTTACTGGCAGATATCCGTCAAGGTAGTTTAGAACGACTGCAAAAGCTCAAAAATAATCAATGTGGGGTGGTAGATGGGGAAACTCAAGCGGATCTCGATCGCTTTGCTGAAGATATTTTAACCGCCGCAGGGGAGGGAAAAAAATTTTTATTCCGTAGTGCCGCCAGTATTTTAACTTCTTTGGCTAATTTAGGAACTCAACCGATCGCACCCGAATCTATGGGTAAGTATAAGCCTACCGGGGAAGCCGGGGCAATTATCGTCGGTTCCCACGTCAAAAAAACTAGCCAACAATTAGATAAACTGCTTCAACAACCCAACACCGTCGGAGTCGAAATCGATGTGACGGCATTGCGCGATCGTCCTGAGCAACGAGATCAACTCCTAGCACAAGCTCTGGAAAAAGTCAAGCTTATTCACAAAAATAAACAAACCCCCGTGATCTATACCAGTCGGCAAGAGTTAACCTTTGCTTCTGTGCAGAAACGCCTTGATTTTGGGGTTGCCGTCTCCACCCTGTTAATGGACATTGTTAAGGGTTTACCCAGTGACATCAGTTTTTTAATCAGTAAAGGCGGAATTACCTCCAATGATGTCTTAAGTACGGGTTTAAGCCTGCAATCGGCCCGTTTACTCGGTCAGATTCTCCCCGGTGTCTCCATGGTTCGTACAGCAGCCGATCATCCCCTCTTTCCTAATTTACCTGTGGTTCTTTTCCCGGGTAACGTTGGTGATGTCCAAGCTTTAGCCACAGTTTATCAACGTTTGTGTCAATAGGAGGCAATCAGTTATCAGTGATCAGTGATCAGTGAGCAGATGTGAGTTTTCAGGTTCTTCGTTACTTGGTATGGTTCGATAGGGGGGCATAAATCGACTAAATCCTTATCTGGCAAGAGATTTAATTGATTAGTTCGCTCTAGATCAAAAACAATTGACAAAAATCGCCAAATGTCTTTCTATATGAGAGTTTCATTCCTTATAATCCTGTACGTTGCATAAGACAAACCGAAGAACCAGTTTTCAGTTCACTGATTACTGTTTACTGGACTGATCACTGAAAAAGCTCCCCAATTCATAATTTATAATTCATAATTCATAATTCCCAGTGCTGCTGGCTGCTCAAGGTTCATAATGAAAGAAACATCGCTGCTGATAGCCGGTTAATTTTTATGAAAACTGTTGCCGATACGGACTTGCAAAGGCTAGAAGACTTAATTATCAATGGACAAAAAGCGATCGAAACTCGTTTCACGGCGATCGAGACTCGTTTCACGGCGATCGAGAATAGTATTGTCGAAATTAAGGCTGATATTGGCGAAATTAAAGCTGATATTAAGGAAATCAAGCAAGATGTTAAATCCCTAGAGATAGGACAGGCAAAATTAACCGAAAGAGTCGAAGGGATGGATAATCGCCTCAAAATAGTCGAGGGCAGTCAAAAAAATCAAATTTGGGCATTAATAACCATTTTAGGCGGTTCACTGATTACCGCTTCCGTCGGTTTGCTGATCGCTATTTTGCGCTTTGTCTTGTTTAAGTAAAAAATTATCTTTATGGATGAAACTAAAACCGGAATAAATCAAGAAATCGACCTAGAAACCGAAAAAATTGAGCCATCAGCCTCGGTTATGGAAAGATACGCCCAAATTCACCTAAAAAGTGAGGGCGAGAAATTGGTGCTAATTTTACCCAAAACTGGCGCCGGGGAGACAAGTCAGGATTGGACAGATATCTTGACAGGATTGAAATATTATCTCCGTAATAGCGGTCAAAACTGCCCCGCTAGAACACCTGTACACCTACAAGCAAGCGATCGCCTGATGGATACGCGGCAACTACAAGCGATCGCCACAATTTTAGACAGTGCCGAATTACCCCTACATACCATCCAAACTCAAAGAAGACAAACCGCAGTGGCAGCGGCAACTATGGGTTACAATGTCGAACAAATGCGGTCGAGTCCCACGGTTTTCGGGGACGAGCAACCGCTGCCATCCCTCCTCGCCGAACCTTTGTACTTAAAAACCACCCTGCGATCAGGTGTAGAAATCCGTCACCCCGGTACAGTTATAGTCATGGGCGATGTCAACCCCGGCGGATCGATCGTCGCTGATGGCGATATATTAGTTTGGGGGAGTTTACGCGGTGTGGCCCATGCGGGATTCCGCGGCGATCGAGCAGCGGTAATTATGGCCCTGCGAATCGACTTAACTCAACTGAGAATCGCGAAATTAGTGGCACGGGCCCCGGCTTTAAATAGCGATCGCATAGAACCAGAAATTGCCTGTATCAGCGAAGGAGGAATCCGTATCATTGGGGCTTATAATTTTTCCAGAACCTACACCTTTAAAGATAAAGTGGGATGGGTCGAAAAAAGGTGATCAGTGACCAGTAAACAGTGATCAGTAAACAGTGATTCAGTGACTGGTAAAAATAGCGATTAACTGCGTTGAAATGAAAAACTCTATCAACCCAATAACTGATAACTGATAACTGATAGCTGATAGCTGATAACTGATAGCTGATAACTGATAACTGATAACTGATAACTGATATAAATTATGGCTCGTGTAATTGTGGTGACATCGGGAAAGGGAGGAGTCGGTAAAACGACGGTAACGGCGAACTTAGGTTCAGCCTTATCTCAATTAGGCTGTCGAGTCGCCCTTGTCGATGCCGATTTCGGACTGAGAAATCTCGATTTATTGTTAGGACTAGAACAGCGTATCGTTTATACTGCCCTCGATGTGGTGGCGGGAGATTGTAGTCTTGATAAAGCTTTAGTTAAGGATAAAAGACAGGAAAATCTGGTTTTATTACCGGCGGCACAAAACCGCACTAAAGAGGCAATTACTGCCGATCAAATGAAGGATTTAGTCGCCCAATTGTCAAAAAGTTATGACTATGTATTGATTGATTGCCCGGCAGGAATTGAAATGGGTTTCCGCAATGCGATCGCCGCTGCTCAGGAAGCGATCATCGTTACTACCCCAGAAATGTCGGCGGTGAGAGATGCCGATCGCGTGGTGGGATTACTAGAAAGCGAGGATATTAAAAGTATCCGTCTGATTGTCAACCGGCTGCGGCCAGAAATGATCCAACTGAATCAGATGATCAGCGTCGAGGACATTCTCGACTTATTGGTAATTCCCCTGTTGGGGATTATTCCCGACGATCAAAAAATTATTATTTCCACTAATAAAGGAGAACCATTAGTATTAGAGGAGAAGACTTCCCTTCCCTCTATGGCCTTTAGAAACATTGCCCAACGTTTACAGGGTCGCGATGTGCCGTTTCTAGATTTAATGGCCGGTCAGGAAGGTTTTCTTACCCGTCTGCGTCGTCGCTTGTTTGGGCCTTAAACTCTCTCATCTCAACCCCTTAACCTACTATGAATGACCTGATCGATAAACTTCTAGCATGGCGCGGTTCGGGCAAAAGTGGCGACCAAGCTAAAAAACGCTTAAAACTTATTCTGGCCCACGATCGTGCCGATCTTAGTCCCGAAATTCTCGATATGATGCGTCAAGAAATCTTAGAAGTGGTCGGTCGTTATCTTGATATCGACACCGAGGAAACCGAGTTACTCTTAGAAAGTGACCAACGAACTACCGCCCTGATTGCTAATTTTCCGATTCGTCGCATCAAACGCCGTCCTTTAACCTAAAAATTGCCATGAAAACTCAACCGATCGAGCTTTGGCTTAGTCTAGCGGTCAGTCCCTTTCTTCTCTCCTATCTGGCCTTGCGGTCCCTCAATCATTGGTTAATTGAATTGGGCCAGGAAAGTGAGGAATTGTTTCGCGGCGATCGCTTGCCCCTTCTTAATATTCCCGAGCAGTTACCGGTCAACAGTGACCAATAATCCAAGAAAAAAGTCTTTTTGCCCCCTGAAAAGAGGCAATAATGGTGAAGTTTTTGTTAAAAATAGGAAAAAATGTGATCCTTTGGCATATAATCTCATTTTTGACAAACCGTAAAGAACTAATCCCCATAGATCAGCAATTGAATTACAGCGTTTTTCATTTCAACAAAGTACATCCCGATATATCAGGGAACAGGGGATAGGGATTTAGGGAGATAGGGAGATAGGGAGATAGGGAGATAGGGAGATAGGGAAATTTCAGCCCCACTACCCCAACACCCAACAC
>NZ_JADEXY010000131.1 GCF_015206885.1 Microcystis aeruginosa LEGE 91341
CAGGATATACTCCACAAAAGCGTTTAAACTCTTCTGGATTCAAATTTTTTACTTTTTCGTAAGTCATTGTTTTTCTGAGTGTTTTACTTTATTTTACATAATCAGTTCCTATTTTTGCAGGAGGTCTAATATAGGCTACATATCAGGACAGGCAAAAGGCAAGAGGCAAGGGGCAAAAGGGGGAATAAATAATCAGTTTTTAATAACCGGATTTAGGATCACATCTGATAACTGATGACTGATGACTGATAACTGATAACTGATAACTGATAACTGATGACTGATGACTGATGACTGATAACTGATAACTGATAACTGATGGCTTCGATCGGTTTTCTCAGCTATTGACAAGGGTTCCCCTAAAAGCCTACAAGTATTTTGGATAGGTATAGCCATTGAGGAACCGACCAAAATATGAAAATAACGACAAGATTACGGGAATGGGTCCAATTTTTCTTAAAAAGGGCTGCTAGTATCGCCCTAGCACTATTTTTAATCTTAAGTCTGTTCACCGCTAAAGGGACTGCTCCTGCTTTAGCTGTGCTTGCTCAGGGTGACGCGGTAACGGATCCCACTGCTATTTTACGCAATGCCTTACCCATAGATAATAAACCAATTCGTCAAGTGCAACAATCGATCGAAGATATTGCCAAACATCTGCGGGCCAAACGTTGGAGTCCGATTAAAAAAGATGTCAAGGATGCCAATTATGCCCTTTCTACCAAAAGCAAGGCTATCTTAGATAGTGTTCCCGAAGCAGATAAAAGCCAAGGGGAGGAATTAATCGAAAAACTGAAAACGGGAGTGGCAGCCCTCGATACGGCCGTAGAAGCGAAGGATAAAGAGGCAGTTTGGTCAACCAGACGGGAATTGCTCAATAATATCACCGCTTTAGAAGAATTAATGGTGGTGGGTTTTCCCTTTAACGTTCCCCCGGAATACGCTAACTTGCCGCAATTGCGAGGACGTGCCACCGTAGAGATGCAGACCACCAAAGGAGATTTAACCATCGTTGTGGATGGTTATAGCGCTCCGATTAATGGGGGTAACTTTGTGGATTTAGTCCAACGGGGTTTTTATGACGGTTTACCCTTCATTCGCAGCGAAGATAATTTCGTTGTCCAAACTGGCGATCCTGTCGGTGCAGAAGAGGGATTTATTGACCCGAAAACTAAGCAATATCGCTCTATTCCCTTAGAAATTTTGATTAAAGGGGAAGAAGAACCAGTTTATGGCAATACTCTCGAAGAATTAGGGATTTACTTACCCAGTCTCGCTTTGCCTTTTAACGCTTTCGGTGCCTTGGCCCTAGCGCGTCCGGATACTAATCCTAACGGAGGTTCCTCGCAATTCTTTTTCTTTAAATTCGATAATGAATTAACTCCTCCGGGGTTTAATCTCATGGATGGTCGTTATTCGGTTTTTGGCTATTTAGTCGAGGGAAAAAAGGTGTTAGAAGAACTTACCGATAAGGATAAGATTATCGCCGCTAAAGTGGTTTATGGCTTAAATAATCTCATCCAACCTAGCTAGGGTGGGGGTTTTTAACTAGGTTGTGTCAAGGCAAAAGATTAGTCAAGATAGGGGAAGCATCTCAGATTCTGGGTGCTTCCCCCGATACTACTAGGGTCGTTTCATTCTCTCATCGGAATAAATATCTGAAAATTTGTCAAAACGTCGTGCTTTGTAGGTTGATTCATCAATCAACCTACTATGAATCAACCCTACTATGAATCAACCCTTGATAAGGGGGGTGCCTGACAACTTTTAACACCTACCTACTTTAAGATTATTAATTACGCAATCTATCGCCCTGATTATTATTGCTTTGATACCCCAATCAGTAACGTCTAGGGAGAGTTTGCCGATAGCCAAGGGCTAAGAGATGACAGAGTTGGTGATATAGTAACTAAAGATCACATTTAAATCTAACCTTGCCATAGATGCACAAATCTCGAATCTGGCAACCCCAAAAATCTCCCGTCTCTAACATCAGTTTTAGCGATGAAATGAGGTAAGAAATTTGACGAAAATACTTAGCGATCGCATTGCCGTTTATCTGCTCATCGGTGGACTCCTGTTTAGAACAATCATCGCCCTGGGGCTTTATCCGGGGTACGATGAGGCCTATTATTACGTTTACAGCCATAATCTGGATTGGAGTTATTTCGATCATCCGCCAATAGTAGCGATTTCCACGGGTTTTGGGACTTGGATCACGGGATTAGTCAATCAATTTACCATTCGCTTCGGGACTCTCCTTCTCTATACTGGCAGCCTCTGCTTGCTGTATCTGACAGCTTTAAAATTGTTCAGTCTGCCGGTCGCCAGAATGACTTTAGCGATCGCCACTCTCATCCCCATCTATGGGATCGTCTTCGGGATTCTCTCGCAGCCAGATAGTCCTTTAATCTTTTTTTGGTCATTAACAGTCTATTTAGCTGCCCAAGAATTCTGGCCAATTCGGGAAAAAAACTATCATCCTAGCTATCGTCTCGCTTATATTGGACTTGCCGTAGGATTGGCAGTTTTAAGTAAATATCATGGCTTTATTTTGGGCTTTGGTTTAGTTTTATTTTGTCTGACCACTCCCCGCTATTGGCCTGTATTTAGATCTCCTTGGTTGGGATTAGGATTTATTCTTTTTTTGATAACTTTATTGCCGATTATCTACTGGAATATTAACCATGATTGGATTTCCTTTCGCTTTCATTTAGAAGACCGTTTTTCGGGAGAACCCAAAACCTTTAATATTCTTGGTATTCTCTCGGTTATTGGCATTAGTATCGCCACGATGTTTCCTCCTTTCGGTCTCCCAATGTGGTGGGTGACATTTAAAAGCTTTGCCGAACAAATTCCTAACTTTCTCTCTAAAAAAAGATTTTTTAATCGAGATGAAGAATCACTAAAAAAATGGTTAATTCTCTCGGTTTCTCTGCCTTTAATACTAGGAATGCTTTATGTGGGTGCTTCCCATTATCTCGCTCCTAGTTGGATTTTACCCGGGTTCTGGTCTTGCACAATTTTATTAGGAGAAAAGTCCAATACTTGGCAGCAATCTTCTCGAATCTGGGTGAAAAGATGGTTATGGGGATCGGGAATTTTTATCTTTACTGTTTTATCTATAGCAATGCTTCACGTTACTTTTGGCACTTTCCAAAAACCTAGTCAATACGCAATTTTTGGGGGAATTATTGCCCCAGAACAGGACCCTTCTCGGGAAATTGTCGATATCGATCAACTGCGCCAAGGCTTTGCTAATTCGCCCGAATTATTAGCACTCTTAAAAGATTCTAGCTTCGTTTTTACCAATAATTTTTATGTGACAGCATGGCTAGATATGGCTCTTTATCCCCTATTTCCTATTCCCGTCACCTGTTTTAACAACGATCAAAGGGGTTATCAAATTTGGTTTAATCCTCAAGAATGGATCGGTAAAAATGGTTTATTAATTACTACAAATAGTTCTCTAGAAAGACCAGAAATAATCGATCGCTACCGTCCCTATTTCCAAGATATAACTAAAGTAGCTGTCATTCCGATCAAGCGCGGTGGTGTCGCCATCGAACAATTTCATGTTTACCAAGCTAAAGGACTAATTAAAACTTATCCTTAAAGCAGTTATAGCGGGTAGGGGATAGATAAAATAGTTCATAAATACTGACAGATTCTATCTCCTGAATTTTGTAACCTTTTTTACTTTTTACTTGATAAATATGTCCATTCATCGAGTGCGTATTGCTAGAGATAAAGGGGAATTTGTCCAGTCCTTAGTTAATTTTAATCAGGGAATTGGACCGTTTCAAACCTATGCTGATGTCATCGCTTTTGCGGCGGCTTTAGGGGTAAAATATCAAGAGAGGGTGGCGATAGAAAATGTAGCGAAGGAACCCTCACCTATTAACCTGGAAATTTTTATTTCTCGTGGCTACGATACCCTAATCAAATTATTGGCAGTCAATGAATTGCAAGACACAAAAATTCTTTCTCCCCACGGGGTAGATTCGGAAGCTTTGCGAGTGACAATTTTCGAGGAATATGCCAACGCCGGTTTAGCAAGATTAGAACGAGAATTGCGCGGCGCGGTGGATTATACTGAAAGATTATTGTTAATTATCAGTCAAGAACGTTTTCGAGAAATTACTGCCACAACGGAATTCGATTTAGGCAGATTTTTGTAGTAGAAATCCTAGTTAGGGTTTGCGGCAAAAAGTTTTTCGTGGGGGTAGGGTGTGGGGTGTGGGCTTCGGCCGTGAGCTCAGCCGAACGGGTGTGGGGTTTTATCGATTTTCAGGTGGTCAACTACCTAATTTTCAGGGAAAAAGTCCCGGAATTTTCCCCCCGATCCCCGCAATGGCTGGCACTTTTTGAGGGGAAAAAAGTCTAAAAGTCTTATCCAACAAGGTTTTTAGATTTATTCAGCAAGCCCTAATTATACATCTCGCTAACCCTCCTGACTCCTGACGACCGACTCCTAACCCGACCAATAAACTTTTTCAGCAGACCCTACTTATTACTGTAGTTTGGTATGGGCTTTTTTCTCATAAGTACCTAAGCACAATTAATTACACATCTAAGCCACTACTCCGTCAGACTTCTGCTGTGATCAGTAAACAGTGAACTGAAAACTCAAATCCGATCCCTAATAGCTGTATCCCTTCTCCCGTCTCCTGTATCCCGTCTCCTGTATCCCGTCTCCTGTCTCCTGTCTCCTGTCTCCTGTATCCCGTCTCCTGTCTCCTGTCTCCTGTCTCGACTAGGAAATTAATTTTGCACGACTACTTAGGTGCGTTCAAATTTTGTGCGGGTGTAATTGGCAGCGATCGCTACTGCTAAAGCCAAAATTGCGAAAATAAGAGCAGTAATTTGATATATAGACTGATTTGGGCATAAAATTGCCAGTAAAACTAATAATATCCCCATTAAAATCGCGATTTGTTTAGTTTTTACCATTTTTTCATGGGCAGCGCTACAGGTGCGACAGTGGACAGTGTGACGAGAATAGCGATCGAGGGGTAAAGGATCGGATAAATCGATCGCCGTTGTCCGCTGACTGGTGTAGCCTTGATAGTAGGGGAAAGAGTCCCCATAGCGATCGAACCATTGACGTAACTCAATCACCAAGGCATCGGAACTTTTTAAGGGCAAGTATAATTTTTGTAAACTATCTCTTGACTTTTCCACCATTTGCTGCTGACTTTGAATTAAAGGTAGATCATCTTCGAGGATGCGACTTTGACGCAGATGTTCCAACCAGCGCCAACGGTATTGACGGGAGTTAACGGCAAAATTTTGGTAACGTCGCACCAGTAAGCGAGAACGACCTTGACCCAGAGAAATCCCGTATAAAGCCAATCCAGCACACCAATCGGGATTAGGCATAGAAAAACGATAATGAACGAGATTAGGGGCTATAAAATCCAGATATTTCCAGCTTTCCTGCGGATTGCGGCTATTGCGCCACTGACTGCGAATTCCCCGCGCCGAGATTTCGAGGATTTGGAAGGCCAACGGTTGAGCATTTTCCCGTTTTGCCCCGAATTCGCTGCGATCATGGCTAATATTAACATGGGCGGGATCGAAGAGATTTTCGAGTAAATAGCCCTGTTCGTAGGGAAAATCGATGAGATAATCGGTATGGACACAATTGGGGTCTTCTAGGTCTTTGATGATAGGAATATCGCTTTCTTTCGCTGTTTCCTCTTCTCCTAACCAAACCCAGAGGACTCCCTGACGTTCCACCACCCGATAGGATTTAACCTTGGCATTGCGAGGAATCGGGGTATTAACTGGCAGTTGCGGAATATGGGAACATTTTCCATCCGTCTCGAACTGCCAACCATGGTACAAACATTCTAAACGCCCAGCGATCATCTGTCCGGTGGAGAGTTTCGCCAAGCGATGGGGACAGCGATCGAGCAAACAGCCCCATTTTCCCTCTTGATCGCGAAATATTAGCAATGGTTGCCCATAAAGAGAGAAAGAGTAGGGATTTTTTTGCCAATCCTGCACGAATAACACAGGATACCAACAATTTTGGTAGTGAAAATAGTCATCCCTAGGCAGGGGTTGAGATTGATCAGTGCTTGTCATGGGGATGAGAGAGAAAAAATATTGATCATGATCATAATATCGGTGCGGCAAATTGATCTCTGTTTTTCTACTATCTTTTAATCAATCGGAAAGAGACTAGGAGAGGGTGGAAATTCCCGATAGGCAATTGTAGCCAGAAAGTCGATTGTAAAGTCTTTTATTGATTTCGTATAGTAGCCAAATAATTAAAAAACAGACAGAGATGAAGATCAAAGGTTTTTTAGTCAGTAAATTCTGCAAACTCCAGAATAGTTGCTGCGGTTGAGTGATTAAGTGCCAACTATTCAGTCGGAGAAAACGCCCCAGATAGATACCGATCGCACTTAAAAAATGGAGAGTTATTTCTAGGGGTAAAACTGCTGAATTTAGCTGACTTTGCTGACAATAACTTTTTAAATTAAGTAAGGAGAGAACGTATAGCTGAAAGCCAATAAAAATAAAGATACTATACTGGGGAATTAAAACTAAAAAAATTAAACTTTTGGCGTAATCCTGCTGAGCATAAGAGATTAAATGAAAGCTATCGGTGAGAATATAGGGAGCATTGGGTAAAAAAAGCAGGAAAACTAAGAGAATTAACCACCAAAGTAGGGAACGAGAAAAAGCGATCCTAAATAACCAAAAGCTGAGGATAAAGGGGATAAACGCCAGAAAAGAATTCCAGATAATTCTCCCGGTACTGAGGTTAAATAATTGCCAGGCATTGTGCCACCAATCCCTCGTTAAAATTATCGTTAAATCTGCCCAAATCATCTCTTAAATACCAGTCTCCTCTAGGGTTGATAAATATCTTAACCAATTTTTTAAAGATTCCGGGAAAGGGATTCTTTGTCTATCGGTGGGAGCGATGCACACATGGCGGGTTTTCGCTTTTCCGACCATGATTTCAGCCAAATAAATTTTATAATGCAATTCAAACTCGTTTTCGCTTAGGGATCGGACAGTGAAATTAATCTGTATTTGATCGCCACAAAAAAGGGGACGAAAAAACTGTATTTCCGCTTGAGTAATCGGTAGAGCAACCGGAGAATCTTTCAAAAAATCCTTAATATTGATGCCAAATTGTGCTAAAGAAAACTCGTAGGCTTCATGACAGATCGAGAGAAGATGAGCAAAATAAACCACACCGGCCGCATCGGTATCGGCCAGATAAATTAGGCGCTCGTAGGACATAAAAAGCTTATTGTCTTTCTAGAAAGGTTAAACTATCTTGTAGTTGTCTTAACTCGTCTCGATGGGCTTTGACAGTTAATTCCGTTTGCTGAGATTTGCTTTCTACTTTAAAAGCTACTTCTTCTAACCGGCCGACTTTTTGCCAATAGAAAACACCCGCGAGGGGAGATAAACCCACAAGAGCAAAAATATAGGGATTAGTATCGGGAAATAACACCGATAACACCAGTGAGAAGCAAAATAAACCCAAGGCCGCCAAAATTGTCAAAAATATCGCTAGAAAGGGGCTAGGCGGCACAAAACCCTGTAATCTGACAATATTCTGTTCGGGTTCGATCGCCTTGACTTGATAGGAACGTCGGTCAAAATAGTCTCGCAGTTGTTCCAATAGTTGGTCGTCACTGGTACTGGTAAGATAGACACGCTGTTCGATACGCTCCTTGACGGAACCGCGAATAAAAAAGAATAATCCCACCATGAGCAGGAGAGTCAGAAAAAAAGTTGAGGAAAGAACGGGGGTATCCATGGCGGCAGTTAGGAGCGAAAAAACTTACAATTAATCCTAATTATCCTAACCTATCTTCTCCCCGGATTCAGAAGATAGACCCTAGGAGCAAAACCTCGATCGAGAATCAGAAAAATTTAACCCCAAGGCAGATTCATGGGCAACAATCTATTAACAGGATTAATCGAACCCTTACAGTATAGTTTCATGCAGAGATCCCTAATTGAAGCTATCATCGTCGGGATCATTTGTGCGGTGGTGGGAACCTACCTGATGGTACAACGTTTGGCCCTCTTGGGCGATGCCATCAGTCACTCGGTCTTACCCGGATTAGCGATCGCTTTTATTGGTAATTTTAATCTTCTCCTGGGTGCTTTACTAGCCTCAATGGTCAGTACCCTACTGATTAACTTAATCCGTAATCGTTCCCCAATCAAAGAAGATGCGGCCATGGGTATTGTTTTCTCGGCTTTTTTTGCCCTTGGTATCACCCTGATCACTCTCATCCAAAAAAACAACAAAATTGACCTTAATCACTTTCTCTTCGGCAATATTCTCGGTGTTACTGCTGCCGACATTCGCGATACCCTAATTATTGCCGTTATCGTTTTATTAACCGTTTTGCTCCTGTATAAAGAACTACTATTCTACACTTTCGACAAAATCGGGGCGCAAGCGGCGGGTTTACCAGTAAATTTATTAGATTTAGGCTTAATGCTCCTGATAGGTCTGACAATCGTTGCTAGTCTGCAAGCGGTGGGAGTAATCCTCGTTTTGTCCCTTTTGATTACCCCCGCAGCCACTGCCTATCTTTTAGTTACCCGTCTCCATCAAGTCATGGGTGTGGGTGTGGGTGTGGGTATTATTTCTAGTATCAGTGGGATGTATTTAAGTTATTACTGGAATTTACCCTCTGGACCGGCGATCGTGCTTGTCGCTTTTACCCTATTTATGTTGGCTTTTTTATTCAGTCCCCGTCAAGGAATTTTCACTCATCCTGCTAGTCTAGGTGGTCAACTTTCTATCTGGGTAGAGATAAAAAATTTGTTGAGAAGACGTTAGTTTGCAGGGGAAGGTGGGGTTTTTGGCAAGTGATCAAAAAAAGCCGACGCGAGATAACTGCGATAATTTGCTAGATTTTTAGAGGCTCTTACTCTGATATTGTGTTGATTTTATCGTTTCATATTGTACTTAAGCGACATACCAGACCACAGCATTAGGTTAATTCTTCCCTACAAGAATCTGATATTGGAAAATAGCCATTTGACCTCTTGTCTTGGGTAGCTTGGATTCATTAGCCTGTACAGCTAGTCTCCGCTAATTTCTACCAATGTCTCACCAGCAGCTAAAAGTTCTAAAGCCCGGGGCAAAGTCTCACTCAAGATTTCACGCAACCGGGCATTAGAGGTGTTGCCACAAGTCAGCCAAATAATTTGTGGGGGCGAACCAAGTCGCTCAACTAAATCTACAAAATCGCTGTCTTTGGTCATTAGGATAGCTCTTCGAGCTTTTGCAACCTGAAAGATTTCAGTATCTTCAGCCTCTCTCAGTCCAAGATCACGCAAAGCCACAGTTTCAATCTCAAGTGTAGTGCTAATCCAGGTTGCAATTGCAGGAGACAAATGTGCGTCAACCCAAATTGTCATGCCAGTAAAACCGGGTGATTAAGCTTCCGCGAGGCATATAAAAGCGCTGCTTTCAAATCATCTGCCTCAAGATCAGGCATTTCATCTAGAATTTCTCTCGCGCTTAAACCTGCCGCGAATAGATCTAACACATCTGATACCCGGATTCTCATTCCTCGAATACAGGCACGACCACCGCACTGCCGAGGATTAACTGTAATTCTTGAAAGCAATTCCGCCATTACAAGGTAGCCCTTACGATCTTTACCTTTATTGTGAACTAGAGTGCTAAAAGTTTCAACAAAATAGGTTAGGCATAGTTCACCTTGTCAATTATGAAAAATTTTGACATCCTCACCGCCCAGCCCCGGCGTTGAGGATGTCAACACTCTTTGAACTCCTAGCCACACCAATCCCAGACGCTGAACTACAATTCATCTTCTCCGCATCAGAGTATCCAATTTTGTCCCCCTACGACACAACGGCAGCTGCAAACATCCTGAGGCAGATGATTCAGGATGACCAAGAGGCATCTGCTCATGCCTAGTACAGTTGAGTTTCCCTTTTCTGAGGATGAAGCATTACCGACAATTCCTATTATTCTCAGTATCGTGCTTGTGTTTAGTATTGATGGAGAAAAGTAATGCTAATTTTTTGGGGAAAATTAGTTAACCCATGATTATAACATATAATTAATTTGCAAGAGTTCTAGTTAACTTGGTTAGGGCTATGGATTTATTAAAAAATCGGTTTGTGCAGTCGTTGGGAGTCGGGGCGTTTTTTTACCTCCTAATGCTTTCCTTAAATTGGGTGGTGTTGTTCACCCTGAGAATTCTTGAATCTTTTTCTAGTTGGTATCGATACCGCGCCGCTCCCTATTCCTTCCAAATCAGTATCGGGGTGACGCTGGCCTATTTGCTGATCACGGCTGTCTTGAGTAGCCGGCGTGATTAGTAGTAAAACAGAGTGGATTGTTTCAGTTAATTTGGTGTATTAGAAAAATGCTATAAATTCTATAATCTAAGACTTTAAGCCGAAATCTATTGCCCTATTTTAGCTGAAACAGTCCACTACCTATGAGGAGTATTTTTAATTTTTTTTCGGATATGATCAGGATACCAACTTGTGAATCCTGACGTTGTAATCAAAAGGAGATAACTGATAATTTCATAACCCAGTTCAGGAAGGATAAGTTTTTCCATCTTTCCCCAGGCTAAAATGGCGTTAATTGTGAAAGTTAAACCCCAAGCTGAACTGATGATCATATTGATTTTGATAAAAGTTGGATTGTTCCACAGGGAGGGATCAACTTCTTGTTTAGCATATTCTATCGTAAAGGGTTTGCCGAAAATTATGCTCAGCCAGGCAGAGATAGCCAGTAAACCAGAAGCTCCAATCCCTATATGTTTGACAACCCACATATTATTGAAAACAATCACCGCTAACGAGGCGGAGGAAAAGAAAAACAACCCCACCCATAAAGTTACCCCTCGGTGCAAACGAGTAACGCCCATGATAATGCTCAGAACTAAGGCGATAATCAATGCTAATTTAAGACGAAATAAGCTACCGTGGGCAATAAAAAGAAAAGCCAGCCATGGACCAAACCCCAAGAGGAGCTTTAAAAATGACATAATTTGCTTTTTCATGATTTTATTTTATTGCTTTTTCACAAAATATAGTCATTTCAGATAAGTCTGATACAGTAAAACGTAGGGTACGTTAGACGGCAAAAATTGCTGCTGTGACTGGAAGGTGACAATCCGTCGTAACGCACCACCTATGATCAACATTTACTCATACCGGCGGTTACGTTTGCGGATAATCCAGAGGATAAACCAGATAACCAGGACAAGTAGGGCGATTTTTGAGACGGGAGCCAGATATTCTTCCACAAGGGGGTAATTCTTCCCTAAAAAGTAACCTGCTGCCGTTAAAAAAACGACCCAGAGGGTCGTGCCGATGGTGGAGTAAACTAAAAAGGGAATCATCGCCATGTGATTCATCCCGGCGGGTAGGGAAATCAAAGTTCGTACTCCAGGGACCAAACGACAGAGTAAAACCGCTTTACTACCGTGACGGTTAAACCATTGATTAGCTTTTTGAATATCTTTAGCGGAAACGGTAATCCATTTGCCGTATTTATCGGCTAGTTTTTCGATTTTTTCCTCATCCACAACCCGACCAAGATAATACCAAGGTAGCGCTCCGACTACGGTTCCGACAATCCCCGCTACCACTGCCGGAATAAATTGCATTTGTCCCTCATGGACGGTAAAACCCGCTAGGGGCATAATTAATTCCGAGGGAATGGGAGGAAAAAGATTCTCTAAAAACATTAATAGGGCTATGCCTAAATAGCCCATAGAAGTCATTGTATTTGTAATCCATTCAGTCATGTTTTTTTAGGATTTAGAAAACAGTTTTAAAGTAAAAAAAGGGGGTTGGGAAGTGGGGAAATGGGGAAGTGGGGAAGTGGGGAAG
>NZ_JADEXY010000132.1 GCF_015206885.1 Microcystis aeruginosa LEGE 91341
GTGTTGGGGTGTTGGGGTGTTGGGGTTTTTAGTTGAAATTCCCCACTTCCCCACTTCATAATTCATAATTCATAATTTATAATTCCCACTTCCCTATTTCTCTGTTTTTGGCCATAAAAAACCAACACTCGATCGAGAAAGGATCGAGTTTAGTTAATTTAAGTATTTTACAGTTAATCCCGCGATCAGGCTAAATGCGCTGTAATAAAGATTTACCGTGGGAATCGGTGCTACAGGTGGCGAATAATTGATATTGACGACTCAGAGCGAGCGCTTGTTCGGTTTCCGGTTGACTGGGTAGCCAGGGTTTGGGATTGCCATAGGCATAAAAAGCCTCAATACCATCAATACCCAATTCTACCGCCGCCGCCACTAAATCGGCCGCGGGGCGATGGTAACGAAAGGGATGAGCCAGAACAACTAAAGCTCCCGCTTGCTGTAAACTGTTAATGACTCTAGAGGCTAAAGCCAGATCTCCTTCCGGTTTGGTTCTTTGCAGATAGGGAGTCAAGACGACGTGAGCGGGATCGAAACCATAGCCAAGAATATGCACTTCTGTCTCTAAGAGATCCGCCGTAATTTCTACCCCTGTCCAGAGATGGGGTAGAGAACTCTTTAAATGCTGATTTTCCAGCCAAATTTGGGCTTGTCGATAACCTTCGATCGAGTGATGATCGGTAATTGCTAATCCTTTTAGTCCGATATCTAACGCTTGTCTCATCAAGCCTTGGGGACTCATTTGACCATCGGAACAATGGGTGTGAATATGGAAATTGTAATGGTGGGGACAACTATCATAGCCAATGTTTGCCCACACCGCTTTCAGGGCGAGGGTATCTTGAGCTAGGGGTGGGATTGTAGCAGAAACGACCATGCAGTATTGAGGAAATTTCCCAAAGATTACAAATTGTTAACAGTCAGCATAACAAATAGCAAAAAAAATTGGGTAGCTGCTGTCACCAGTAATACTAAATCCTGTTTCCAAGGTATGGGGAGGTGGGAGAAGGAGGAAGGAGGAACAGTCCTGAGCACTTTTATCAAAAAAGCTATATTGATCGATCTTTATAAAATCTTTAGAATCCACATTCCGCACCCTAGTCGTTGAAATCAACAGTTGCTCTAGTTCTTGTATAGTAAGACTTTTAGCGATTACTAAGAATTATAAAATGTCCCACTCTAGTCAGCGATCGCCAGCTTAATGAAAGTTCATCTCAATAATTTGGTATCAGGGCTATCAGATTTTGAGGGCTAATTGTTCATCTGCTGGGCAAACAAATTAGCCTGTAATTCAGAGCCGGCAATCGTTTTGACAATTTAGATAAAATTTGCAATGTGACACTTTAGGGTGCGGAATGTGGGTTAGAATATTTTGCCTTATTTTTCACTTCACTAGCTTGACACTCAATAAAGATGAGGTTATAAATATGTTTGGCACGGATGTGTCCGTGTTCTGCTCTAACAAAAAACAATAAACAACTCAAAATGACCACCAACATCTCTAGACAACTAACCGCCGGTGTTCTTGCCATCGCTGGCAGCGCTGCAGCTTTCGGCTTTGCCAGTGCTGCTCAGGCTGCTCAAATGAACTACCCCGCCGCAAGCGGACGGGGTATCAGAATCAAAATAGACTCAATTATAGATTTTGGTGTAGCTGCAGGTATTCTTTATCTTGTTCTTTTACATATCTCGCTATCATACCTTCATCCCCATGCTTTCCTACCGTACTTGCGTAATATCCATCACTCCAAAACTCTCCTCCCCACAACTGCTTTTTCACTTGAGGACACTTTTTGAAAATTTCTCTCGCCGTTATACTTTTAATCATTGTCACTATCCTTGTCACACTATAGGTCGGTACTGATTGCACCAGAAAATGCACATGATCTTTATCCACTCCAATTTCTACAAACTTGATCTCATATCGTTTTTCCATCTCTAGACAGACTTCTTTTAACAAGCTATCTACCTGTTCGTCGAAAACGGCTTTACGATATTTGGCTGGGAACACTAAATGATATAGCAAAACACTTACATTATGGCTCTTATGGATGTATTCACTCATTTTTCTATTATACGCCGCGAGCGGCGGGGAATTAGACCCGAAGAGATTAAATGCTAACATTGGCTTTGGTCCTGTTGGCTCAGGCACTGATTACGTTGGCTCCAATCTATCCAGTGCCACCTCAGTTACCTTTGCTAATATAAACGTAGTCAATGTCAACCCAAGCACTTATCTAGGTAACCCCAACGACTTTTTCGCTGGCCCTCTGGCGGTTGCCCTTTTGTCAAATGTAACTCTCTCTCCCCAGACTTTCGACTTCAGTCAACCAGATGGTGTTGCTGGTCCCGGTGCTTTTACCGCAAGCTTTGTTACCGCCGCTGGCACGGCTACTTTCACCACCACCTCCTTCACAACCGATTCTGCTCCTGGTAATTTAAATACTCTGGATCTGCTGCTCCAAGGTACAACCAGTGGAGATGGTTTCGATACCACTCCCTCTAGCATTATTGTTAACTTCAACCAGGTCGGCGGTCCTGGTAATGCAATTAACTATTCTGCTACCTTTAATTCTCCCCCCGCCAGTGTACCCGAACCTTCTGCTATTCTCGGTATCTTAGCGGTTGCTGGTGCTGGTGCTTTCGCTCGTCGCAAGAGCTAGTCGCTGCCATTAAATCAAAAATAATCGAAAAAAGAAGCGTTAAGGTACAACTTAGCGCTTCTTTTCTGGCTAGAGAAGGGAAAGTAAGGAAATTTCCCAAAGATTACAAATTGTTAAGAATCAGCATAGCAAATACCAAAAAAAATTGGGTGGCTGCTGTTACCGGTAACACCGTTAGAGACTGTTCGTCAATGAATATTAAGCGGGAATCGGAACCTTCTTCTGTCTCCCCGCTGATTATCGTTTATCGCTGCCCCTACAGGACTCAAAATCTTGCACCTGTTTCGCGAAACAGTCCCCTAAAACCCTTAATTCGTCCATATTTCAGATTTATTCAGCAAGCCCTATGTACCAAGTTTTTTAGTACAAATGTTCTGACTCCCTCTCCCCGCTCCCTTCTCATAGACAGTCTTGACGAGTAACTTAGATACACTAACAGCTTACTATGGACTAAGAATACTAAAGTTTTAACTAGAATGGATAACTATCGGTGGCGAAATAAATAAACCAGATCTAACCGACAGTATCAACCAATTAACCATGGCAGAATGGATTATTTACAAAGAATTTCGCTTTGAAGCGGCCCATCATTTACCCCACTACGAAGGTAAATGTCGCCGTCTCCACGGTCATAGTTGGTTAGGACGCGTCTATGTGAAAAGTAATCAGTTACAGTCCCAAGGCTCACAACAGGGAATGGTGATGGATTTTAGCGAAATTAAACAATATTTACAGCCGCTACTCGATAATTTTCTCGACCATTATTATCTCAATGAAACCACTGGTTTAGAAAATCCCACCAGTGAGGAATTATCGCGCTGGATCTATGAAAAATTGGCAAAAGCTGGTTTACCCAATCTTCATGCCGTCGAAATCCGCGAAACCTGTACCTCTGGATGTACCTATTATCCCTAATCGGCAAGCTATCATTAGCTAGGATGGATTGCAAACCTATCCCACGAATCGGATGAAGGAGTTAGGAAAAACCTAATATGCTATCTACTGCCAAAAAACTTTATGACACAGACTTTAATCTTTGGGTAGAAGAAACCGCTAACCTACTTAAGGAAGGTAAGTGGGAGTACCTCGATTTAGAAAATCTGATTGAGGAAATTGAGACAATGGGTAGGAGTGATAAAAAGGCTTTGAAAAGTAATTTAGAAAAGCTATTGCTTCACCTCCTTAAATGGAAGTATCAACCCTCTAAACGTTCTCATGGTTGGCAGTATTCTATCACCGAACACTGTTTGAGATTGTTAGAAGTTTTTGAAGATAGCCCAAGTCTCAAGGTATATTTTGAGGAAGTTTTTGATAAGTGTTATCAAAATGCTTGCCTACTTGCCGCTAGAGAAACAGGGTTAGATAAAAGGCTCTACCGAATCTGTCATGCAAAACTATTAACAACTCATGCTTGTAAAGCTTGTACAGCAAGGCTTTGAGTTTTTGTTAAATTGATATTTATCAACTTTAGAGCATTGCTGGACAGAGAGGGAGCTTGGGGAATTTTCTACAGTGTAAGTTCGGAAGAACCAGATAAAAAAACTTTTCCTGATATCTGTCCTTTTGCCAAAACTGATATCATCAATCCTGAATATCTACCAGATTAATACTAATATTGAATCAGTCGGCAACATCAAAACTACTGGTTAAAGTTTATGAAATTCCCCGTCACGCTCTACCAAGATGAAGAAGGATGGTACATTGTGGAATGTCCCATTCTTCCGGGCTGCCTAAGTCAAGGTGAGACTCAAGAAGAAGCTCTACAAAATCTCAAAGAGGCCATTGACTTATGTTGAGAAGTTAGAAAAGAAAAAGACCTACCTTTGACAATTATAAAATAGCAGGTTGGGCCTTGCTATTGCTCAACCCAACCCCTATTTTCCTAGATCAAAAATTTGTTGAAATAAATCCCAAAGTTCTCAACTCAATTGTCTTATTTTGACTTCTTCCCTTGAGATAGTTGGCGATTGCAGAAAGCACCCAATCCCAATAAACCTAAGCCTAAAATTGTGCTGGGTTCAGGAGTAGAAACAGGTGGAAAAATTCGGGTAAGTTTAATATTGTTAGCACCACTAACGGTAGCAAAGGCTAGATCGAAAACTAATGGATCGGGTTCGACATTAACATCAAGGTCAACCAACGCGTTAGTGTTTGGATTAAATCCATCTATACCTCCTTCCAGTTTTGCGGTAGCCGTTCCATTAAAAGGGAAAACCGCCGCTATGTTAGAAGGGTATTGAGTAGCCACTACACTATCAATTGCAAGACCAGCACCCCTATCATCAAAGGCTGATGCCCCTGCTGTTAACACCGTATTTTCAAGAATAAACTCGAATTTTAACCCGGCATTCTCTAGGGGAGTCCCGTCGGCCAAAGTGACTGACATTAAAGCGAATCCCTGATCCGGGGTGGAGCGGAGAATCGATCCCCCGAAAAAGATATTGTCTGAAAAGTCGAAGATTACTTGAATGCTACCGCCTTGAGGACCGCCGATTCCATTATCACCAATGCCCATGTACAGGGAAGCCGGCTGATCGACATCAAGTGAAAAAGGTACGGAAAATTGAGTATCTACAACAGTGAAGCCGCCACCTGGTGGAAGAACAACGGAACTAAGTACCCCCGATGTAAATGGTGTACCACCTGGATAATATCCCAAGCTGCCTATTTGGGCGGCAGGGGCATTCACTCCGAAGTGTAACGCCATATCACCATAACCCAAGCCGAATCGATTCACTTCTCCAAAAAGACGGAAGTTAGCTTTTAGGTCAATAGCTTGTGCCGTACCTGCTGTCGCAAGACTGATAAGTATTCCCCCCCCAATGAAGTTTTTGATAAGTTTAGCTAATTTCATAAGCACATACCTCTTAAAAAATGTGGTTCTGCCCTCGTTGTCAGGCAAGATGCTTCTACCATACATTTAGGAAAATACGGGAGCATCTCACTTTGGTAATAAACAGAAATACTTAAGGGGTAAAAAAGAGAATTCAACAAGGTTATCATTAAGATAAGCATAACAATGGCGAAGCACTTGCGGAACATTAGTGTGGTTCTGCCTAAACCATAATATGTATGTATTCCCCTAGAGGTATATATATCAACCATTGATTTTACTTAATCTTACCATTGACTTTAATAAATCTTAAAAATACTCTAAGTTACTTATAAAAATAAAGGTATGTTAGCGACAGCGTAACACGCCCTACTTATCGCTCTCTTACTCAAAGGCAGAAGCACTATCTTCCTCATGAATCGGCAAAATTCAGTAAAATAGCAATAGACCAAATCAGAGAGAAAAAATTAGCTATGGCAACTACATCCGAAGACGTATGGCGACTCTTAGCCGAATTAGCGACTGCTCAAGCTGAATTAACTGCCGCTCAAAAAGAAACTGACAAACAACTGAAGGAAGTTAGTCAGCAACAGAAGAAAACTGACAAACAACTCAAAGAATTAGGTCAGCAAATTGGGGGACTCGGTGCAAAATTCGGCAGCTTTACCGAAGGACTTGCCCTCCCTTCAATGGAAACGATTCTCAGACAACGCTTTGGTATGGAAGTTATTAGTCCTAGTGTGCGAGTCAGTAAAGATGGAAAACACCTAGAAATTGATGTTCTTGCCTATACCAATGGTCAGCTAAATACTGCTTATATCGTCGAGGTTAAAAGTCATGCCAGAGAGGAGTCGATTTCACAATTAAAAAGTATTTTGCAACGGTTTCGCAACTTTTTCCCTGAACACAAAGATAAAAAACTCTATGGCATATTAGCGGCGGTTCATTTATCATCAGAATTACGCGAAAAAATTCTGCAAGAAGGGTTTTATGTGGCTCGGATTCATGACCAAGTATTTGAATTGGATATTCCCGATAATTTTCAACCTCGACTTTATTAAAAATTTAGATATAATACTAAATCCTGTTATTAAAAACTGATTATTTATTCCCCCTTTTGCATGAGTGCATGAGCAGAAAACGGGTTTCTCGGAGAAACCCGTTTTCTGTGCGTTACTCAACGGATTTAGTATAAAAGGACAGGGTTTCAAACCCAGGATTTGCGGTGATACAATAAAGTTAGGCAAAAATGCGATCAATCGCAAGAGATAAAGCATGGTTCAAGCACCCATCGAACCCCAACTTTTCTATCCTGACTCCGACGGTAAACCTATGGCCGACAACACAGTTCAATATCGCTGGATTGTTCGCTTGGTTGCCAATCTCAGGCATTTATTTAAGGACCAAACCGTCTTTGTCGCCGGAGATTTGCTCTGGTATCCCCAGCAGGTAACTGTACCCCCCGCTCCCCGTCAAGCTCCCGATGCCATGGTGGTTTTCGGCCGTCCACCGGGTGAGCGCGGCAGCTACAAACAATGGGAAGAAGACAATATTGCTCCCCAGGTAGTGTTTGAAATCCTCTCTCCGAGCAATAGTGCCAGGGAAATGCTCAAAAAGCAGTCTTTCTATCGGGAGCATGGGGTATTAGAAATGTTTTTCTATGACCCGGACTCCCACGATTTCTGGGGATTGGTGCGGGCCAATCAGCAAGAGGATTTTTTCCCAGTAACGGCCTTGAATTTTCCTTGGACTTCCCCAATACTAGGGATTCGGTTTGAGATGTTTGAAGAGGGTTTAGAGGTCTTTTATCCCGATGGGGAACGATTTAAAGACCCTGAAACCCTCTTTGAGGAGCGCAATCAAGCACAACAAGAACGCGACCAAGCACAACAAGAACGCAACCAAGCACAACAAGAACGCGATCGCGCCTTTGCCCGATTACGGGAATTGGGCATTGACCCGACACAGTTGTGACTATAATTAATCTTCAGCGGAGATACCGTCATCTTCCACCACCGCTTCGGTGATAGGAGAGGGCGGAATTTCCGTTAGGGGAGATAAATCGGCAGGGGGGGCCACCACGCGATCGAGTTTTAGGGTTAAATAACGAATAACCTCATCACTTAAACGCATGGCCCGTTCCATGGGAGCGACTTGTTTGCCGCTGGCCTGATAATTCATCTGCACATAGACACCATCATTGAGTTTTTTGATGGGATAGGCCAGACGTTTTTTACCCCACACCTTCACTTGAATGTCTGTGGCGCTGTGTTCGCTAATCAGAGTTCGATAACGTTCCACTTGTTGCTGAACGACTTCTTCCCCTAAATCGGGACGGAGAATGTAAAGAGTTTCGTAGTTATTGCTCATCTCAGAATCCTTATGGACTAGAAGGCTTCTTTGTCAAGGGCAGAGGTTAATTGATTTTAATAACTCTCTAGCTTTTAATAAAGAAGCAAGGATATATGATCATACTACTATCCGAGAGTCGATCGCTAGTCATTCCCAGAAAAATATGGCGCAACGCTATGTACGAGTGAAACATCGTCAAGGACAAATCTTCTACGGACTGTTACAGCTAAACCGTAGCGTTGCTGTCTTTGATGCCCCTCCCTGGCAAGGAGGGCAACTAACCAAACTAGAATTAGAACCTGATAGCTACCAACTATTAGCCCCCTGTTTCCCGTCGAAAATTATTGCTGTGGGCAAAAATTACCGCGCCCACGCCGCCGAGATGGAAACACCTGTACCGGGCGAACCGCTTTTATTTCTCAAGCCACCGACGACAATTATCGCCGACGGTGAAACGATTTTCTATCCGCCCCAATCGGAAAGAGTAGATTATGAGGGAGAATTAGCATTAATTATCGGAGAAACCGCCAAAAACTGCACCACAGCCCAGGCCAGAAGCAAAATCTGGGGTTATACCATTGCTAACGATGTCACCGCTAGGGATTTACAGAAAAAAGATAGCCAATGGACGCGGGCGAAAGGATTTGACAGTTTTTGTCCCCTCGGCCCCTGGATTGTCCGGGAACTGAGTATCGGGGCGCAATTAACCACTTTTCTCAATGATGGCAGCGACCCCAAACAAAGCAGTTATCTCAGCGATATGGTCTTTCCCCCCGATGTTTTGGTGGCTTATATCTCCCAAGTGATGACCCTGCTGCCGGGGGATGTGATTTTAACGGGAACTCCCGAAGGAATCGGACCGCTGCAGGTGGGGGATCAGGTTCGAGTGGAAATAGAAGGCATCGGGGTTTTGGAAAATCGCGTCATGGCAGCAGAAATCGATTAGCGATAATTAACAATCCTAGCGAATACGGCGGGGTCTAGACTAGCCCCACCGACTAAAACCCCGTTTATCTGCGATTGAGCCATAATTTCATCGATATTATCGGGTTTTACCGAACCACCGTACTGAATGGTGACTTCGGGATTGTCTAATTGTTGCCGAATCAAACCGATAACGCGGTTCGCTTCCTCGCTTTCGCAGGTTTCCCCCGTGCCAATCGCCCAGATGGGTTCGTAGGCGATAACGAGGTTTTTTTGGTCAACATTGACTAAACCTGCTTGAATTTGCTTGATAATTACCTTTTCCGTTTCTCCAGCATCTCTTTGGGCCTTACTTTCTCCCACGCAGAGAATTGGGGTTAAACCATGTTTTTGGGCAGATATAACCCTTAAATTGACGGTTTCATCGGTTTCGCCAAAATATTGCCGGCGCTCACTGTGACCGATAACCACATAGTGAACCCCAATTTCGGTTAACATATCCGCCGTGATTTCGCCCGTATAAGCCCCCGATTTTTCCCAGTGGACATTTTGCGCCCCCAAGCGAATACGACCGCCGTGGAGGGTTTTAGAGAGGACAGCTAAAGCTGTGAAAGGCGCGCAAAGAACCACTTCTCGGTCGTCGGGAGTTTCCTCTAGATGGGATTTAAAATCTTGCAAAAACTCCAAAGCTTCTCTCTGGGTTTTGTGCATTTTCCAGTTACCTGCAATAACAACTTTCGGCACAGCTTAATTAATTTAGTAGATTTGATAATTTATGGTACATTTTACTGTAAGCCTTTTTGTTACCCTAAGCAAGATCACCGATAATCGCTGTCTGTCATGAACAGATTTTTTTAATACTTTTACCTGTACCTAGGGCTTGCTGAATAAATCTAAAAACTTTGTTGGATAAGGCTTTTAGACTTTTTTGACCTCAAAAAGTGCCTACCATTGGAGTGATCGGGGGTAAAATTCCTGGACTTTTTCCCTGAAAATTAGGTAACTGACTACCTCAAAATCGGTAAAACCCCACACCCCACACCCTGCCCCCAGGAAAAACTTTTTGCCGCAGACCCTACCCATGCCCTAATCCCCTACCAAATCCTCATGCGAACCTTAGCGATCGGCGATATTCATGGTTGCTCGAAAGCTCTAGATCACTTGCTAGAGATCGTCAATCCCAAACCGCAAGATACTTTAATCACCCTCGGTGATTACGTTAATAAGGGCAAAGACTCGAAAGGGGTGATCGATCGCCTGATTTCCCTACATAAACAGGGCAATTTGATTCCCCTCAAAGGTAATCACGAGATTATCATGCTGCAAGCCCGTCACAACCCCCTCAAACAGCGTCTCTGGTTAGAAAAAGGCGGTAAAGCTACTCTAAAATCCTATAGCGAAGGCCACCTGATTAAAATTCCCGAATCCCACTGGGATTTTTTAGGAAAAGTCTGTATAAATAGCTACGAAACCCCAAATCATTTATTTGTTCACGCTGGTCTCGATCCCCATCTACCCCTAGCCAGACAACCAGAATACAAACTCTTTTGGGAGAAATTTCAATATCCTGCCGCCCATAGTTCGGGAAAAACCATGATTTGTGGCCATACCAGCCAAAAAAGCGGTAAACCGGTTAATCTCGGCCATGCCATTTGTATCGATACTTGGGCTTACGGCAGAGGTTGGTTAAGTTGTTTAGAGGTGGAAACGGGTAAGTTGTGGCAGACTAACCAGCGAGGAAATTTTCGCATTAGCCATATTCAAGATTATTATCGTTCATCCTCTCTACGTCAGGACATTAAGGACGGTTCGCCGATTTTTGGCCGTTCACTCTTGTCAAGAGCGGCAGCAATGACATTTAAGGGCAAATAACTGGGGTAAACTCCCTCGCGAGCGCGTTTAATATCCGTTTCCTCTAGGGGAAGTTGGTATTTAATCGCAATTGCCTTGAGGATATCGCCGCGATCGATTACTCCCGCTACGGCGGAGGCCGGTGTTAACACCGTGATCATGGGGTCCGGGATAGTTTCCAGTTTCTGCACCACCGTCACTAAGGGGGTTTTTTCCTCAACAGTGGCAATTTCCCCGAGGGGATGGGCAATATCAAGCAGTTGTTTTTCTGACCAGCAACTCCGCTCGATCGCCTGTAAATCTGCCACCCGAATTAATCCCCGATAACGCCCCTCGGAGGCGGCAAAATAAGCAGTATTAGCGGCTGCTTGGTCTAAAACGTATTCTTGGACGAATTCCTCTAGGGTTTGATGGGCGTTTAAAACCCGCAAATTTCTGCTCATCACCTCTCCCGCTTGCAAATTGAGGAGACTTTCCTGCAAATTAGTCAAATTATCGTAAGCGCGGGCATTTCTGAGGATAAACCAGCCCATTAATCCTAACCAAGCACCCCCCACATCTGCCGTCAAGAGAACCGAGAAAATCCCCAAAATAATCCCTAACCAACCGATGAATTGACCACTGATCGCAGCCCAATGTAAACCCTTCCAGCGATCGCCAGTTGCTTGCCAGACCATTGCTTTTAAAATTTGACCGCCATCGAGGGGTAAACCGGGGATAAGATTAAATAGAGCCAAAAACAGGTTAATTATCGCTAAATGACCGCATATATAGGTTAAATTAGCGTTTAAATAGGGTAAGTGACTGGCTAGGGATAGGAGACAAAACAGGAGAAAACTGACGAGGGGTCCAGCGATCGCTACTTGCAGGGCCTCTGGAGGAGTCCGCGATTCTCGCTCGATCGAGGCCATTCCCCCAAAGAGAAACAGGGTAATGGAATTGACCTGGATGCCTTGGGAGCGAGCCATGAAACTATGACCTAATTCGTGGAGTAAAACCGAGATAAACAGCAATAAAGCGATGATTAAACCAAGTAACCACGCTAAACCGAAACTCTGGCCAGCCAGAGACTGAATTTCTGCATCGGTGGCATTGATCAGGGTGACAAAAGCCAAAATCAAAAACCACGAGGAATCAATATAGAGAGGAATGCCCAATAAAGAGCCGATTCGCCAATTTGTACGCATAATTTTCAGTGGGGAAGTGGGGAGGTGGGGAAGTG
>NZ_JADEXY010000133.1 GCF_015206885.1 Microcystis aeruginosa LEGE 91341
GAATACCGTCGATATCTACAGGAGGAGCGGCGATAAAGGCGATGATGAAGCAGGTGGTGGCGGTGAGCAGGGTGGGGATCATGATGACACCGAACCAACCGACATAAAGACGGTTGTTGGTGCTGGTGATCCACTGGCAGAACTGCTCCCACAGGGAAGCGCTCTCGCGCTGTTGTAGAGTGGTGGTCATGGTTGGATAATTTCTGTATGTATTTAATTGTCAAGGTTCTTTGTTTGACATGAATTAATACTATCGGGTTTTTATAGTTATGTAAAGGGGTTTTAAGGAATGTTTTTTTATCAATGTCATAACTTTTACTTATATAATTGATGTTCAGGTAAACTAGAAGCAGACAAATTCTGCAAAAATAAACGATGATACCCGAAATTACTGCAAAACTATTGGAAGCGAAGAAGGAAAAAGGACTGAGTTTCGCTGACCTAGAAGCGATTCTAGGACGAGATGAGGTGTGGATTGCCGCTGTTTTTTACCGGCAAGCGAGTGCCTCCCCAGAGGAAGCAACGAAAATTGTGGCAGCTTTGGGACTGGGAACCGAAATCGTCGCATCCTTAACCGAGTATCCTGTCAAGGGATTGGGTCCGGTTGTCCCCACCGACCCCCTGATTTATCGTTTCTATGAGATCATGCAGGTGTATGGAATGCCCCTAAAATCGGTGATTCATGAAAAATTCGGCGACGGTATTATGAGTGCGATCGATTTTACCCTCGACGTGGATAAGGAGGAAGACCCTAAAGGCGATCGCGTTAAAATTACCATGTCGGGTAAGTTTTTACCCTATAAGAAGTGGTGAGTCCGGCTAAAGTCAACGGTAAGGGATTTATATTCCTTACCGCTCTTGCTATTTTTCTTAACAAAACTTAACAATTGACGGCAAAATTTTGCTTGCTTTTTTTGGCAGATTTTGGGAAGATATTTTTATAAGACTTTACTAATAATCGCAGCTTAAGCACTTAGCCATAAACACAAAAGTCCCATTATAAGAAAATCATAACCCAAGCCGGCGCCAAAGTCAAGGGATCACTCCTAATTACGCTGTGAAACTTCTAATTAATTCCTTGAGCGGCGAGGGTTTGAGGAATTATGAATTATGAATTATTAATTGGGAAGTGGGGAAGTGGAGCATTTGGCTGAAATTTCCCATCACCCCATCACCCCATCACCCCATCACCCTATCTCCCGACTCCTGTCTCCTGTCTCCTGTCTCCTGAACTGCCTAACCTAAATCTCGGTCTTTAGTGACGGTAATTTCCTTAGATAAATGTCGATACCAAGTAAAATAGAGACCGATGGAAAGCAAAAGAAAAACCAAAGCCAAAATCTTCAAACTTTCCCACTGCTTGATGATTAAAACAATCCCCATCATAAAGAGGACTAATTGCCAAGGAACAGTGAGAAAAGCGGCGATGATATCCCGTTGATTTTCCGCTTTAATTTTTGCCTGTAGGTTAGGTTTAACACTGTGACGGACTTCTCCCCAAAAGCCAAAAGGTCGGGTAACATTATAGAAATTTTCCATGACTAAACTATCGGTGGGAGGAGTTAACAAAGTAGCGATAATACAGCCAGCTAAAGCGAACAAACTCGGCACAAGAAAGAGAATAAGTTCCTGATATTGACTGTGACGAAAGAAAGGTAAAATTATCGCTTGTGAGGCAATAGCCGCAATCATTCCCGCTAAAGTTCCCACGGCAAAACCATAACCATTAAAGCGCCACCAATACCAACGTAATAGGAGAGGAACTGCTAATCCCACCCCTAATCCCGTGGTTAACCAACCCCAAATATCATTGACATTTTCGATATTAATACTCAAAACTAAGCCAATTACGACCACAAAAACCGAGGCCAAACGACCTTGAAAAACTAACTCCCTTTCCCCCGCATTCGGTTTCAAAAAAGCTTGATAGATATCTTTTACCCAATAGGCAGCACTAGCGTTAATAACTGCGTTAAAAGTGGACATAGCTGCTGCCAAAAAAGAAGCAATTAATAACCCTTTCATCCCCACAGGAATATATTGAGTAATCACCGTGGCCAAAATTCTTTCTGGATCTGTAATCGTGCCTTCAGTTAAACCGTAGTGAATACCTAAAACCGCAAAAGCTGTGACCAGGGGCCAACGGAAAGAAAGCAGAATAATCCAGAATAAAGATAATAAACCGGCATCTCGATCGCTTTTAGCGGCTAGGTATCGTTGTAACATATAACCACCGCTGCCGCTGCAACCTTCGATGATGGTTTTAACTAAATAAAAGAAAATCACCCCACCAAACAAATTAAAGATGGCATAATCTCCGGGTAAATCCAAAGTCAGCGAGGGGAAAATACTAGCCCAGTCGCTTAAATTCCAAGTTTTTGGCTCCGTTGCCCCCGGAATTGCTACCGTGAAACTATCGGGAAGATTAACGGTAAAAAAGGCCACTGCCGATACATAAATTACTGCCACAAAAATCAGAAACCCTTGAAATAAATCGGTAATTACCCCACCATAAAAACCACTGGCCACCGTATAAATTAAGGTTAAAAGAATTAATATCACCGAAGCAAGACGATCATCCATACCCAGAAACTGCCCTAAAAATTTCCCCCCCGCAACGGAGAAATAACTCATCGTACCGATAGAGAATAAGAGAATGGCGATGGCGCTAATAATTCGGGCAAAATTCCCCTGTTTTCCTGGTCCGAAGCGAAATTTCATCCATTCCGCCATGGTCATAACTTGGGCGCGGCGATTCCATTTGCCCATAAAAGCCATGAGAAAGGCCATAATTAGGACAACACCGCCGCGGATTTCGATAAATAGTCCTTTGGGGCCGACGGCGTAAATAAGGGCAGAAATGACCATAGTTCCCGCTAAATCGGTGTTAGCTGCCATTCCCGACACCCCTAACATCCACCAAGGCAAATTGCGATTACCCAAAAAGTAGGATTCTAGACCTTGAGAAGCTTTTTTCTCGGCGATAATCCCGATTATTAGGGTTCCCGCCAGATAAAGCAGCACAATTACATAATCAATTAACTGCATAGTTCGGATCAATTTAACTTTCGATCGTTATAGCACCAATTGACTACGATTTCTGGCTAACGGTTTCTTTTTCTAAGATTTGCACCCGTTGCTCTAGCTTTTTTAAATCTTCCTTTAATTCAATTACTAAAGTGGCTAAACGCTGGAACAGTGGGTCAGTTTCCCCGACTACTTCCCCATTTACTATACCCGTTCCCGATCGCCGTTGGGGAATGGGAGCGGCATTTTCCCCGCGGATGGTGATCCCTCGGACTTGACTTTCAAGGCGCTCGACTCGATTGCGGAGACTAATTAACTCCGATCTTACCGCCGTATCCGATTGTGCCTTGCTGGCATTAACAAAACTCAGTATTAGCAAAAGGGAGATAATCAGCGTTAAAAAGCCAGAAAAAGAGATTTTAGCTAGTTTCATCGATTTTACCCCCTATCTATCCTACCCAACTTAATGTTAAGAAACGTGGCTAAATCTAAAGCTTGATTGCAATTCCGCCCCCGGGTGATTAGTGGCTCAAAAGAGGATGATAAGGTAAAAAACACGATTTTGTCGAAATTTGGCCTTATCTCTATGTATAAAAACTCAGATAAAGATTTTCTCGGAGCAGCAATCACAGCCGGTTTAGGTGCAGGAATCGTCACTTCTTTTGCCGTCAATCAAGGACAAGACATCGGTACAGCTTTAGGAATTACCGCTTTAGCGGCTCTTTGCGGTGTTATCTGCCGTCATTTTGATCTAATGTGATGCAATCTTCCTCACATCTCCAATTCTGCCGAAAAATCCCGTTTTTTCTCGTATTGATAGGGACCGAGCAGAGCGCCCCAAATTCCCTTACCAGTGCCAGGATCTAGACCTTTATCGTAGGTTTTTAGGCTATGACTCGTCACCTCGAAACCTAAAGCCACCTGATAGGTTGTACCCTCATAGGTGAATTGACAGCGCTGTTCCGGTTGCGGTTGGGCGATAAACTGGTATTGATGATCAGGGAGATTATGGACTTGAACCGCTAAAGTGCAAGTAGGCAGGAAAGTTAGGTCTTCCAAGCTAATTTTTCGCAAAATATCGGGATTTTTGCCCGCACCTTGCACGGATTTCAGGTCATTAAACATATAGTGCCTAACCTCTAACCCTCCCGATTCCGAGCGCGTTAATCGCCACAGTCGCGGTCGGTAGGGTTGGTCTAAATTGATGATACTGGCCTGTTCGGCAAAAAGAGCGATGCTGTCTTCTCGAAATAAAAGCAGCGGACGCAACCATAAACGCAGGTGAACGTACCACACCGGTTCTGCTTGCGCTTGCCGTTGATTTTCAAATTCACCCGCGAGATACTGGCCAAAAGTGATTAATTCAGGGGTCATAGCTCAAAAAACTCTCCTTATTGCCTCAAAATTAATCCTAACACCCATAGAAATCACTTTTTTGACAAAAATGACCTTCAGGCTACCGGAACCCGCTTAAACCCAGCCATTCCCCCTTTAGTGTACCAATATTCCCAGCGACCGCCAGCAGCACTAGACCAATCCTTGAGGTCAAATTCACCGCTGCCGGAGGGAGTTCCTGCGATGCGATAGACTTTCACCGCTTGACCGTTATTATTCCAGATTAAAGGTCGATCCGGCTCCATCTGTTCGGGTAGAGTCCCGTTAGTTTGCAGAAAATAGGCATCTTGTCCTTTATCGGTGCCGTTGCCATAGACTTTGGCGATACCATGCTCATCGATCGCCAGAAAAGCACCTTCTTCTAAACCGATAGCGTAGGCAGGTAGTTGATTCTGATTATCGTGTACATTGCGGGCTAAAAAACCAAAAAGGCGACCATATCTTGTTTCGGGATGATCTTGATTGAGTCGATCTAAATGGGTATCTGTCACCACTTTTTTGAGAAAAGGAACCCGAATAAAATCACTCCGATAGAAGTCTTTGGTGTTGAAGTGAAAGGGATTATTTAATATTTCCGAACTCAGTACTCCTTCGTGAGTAGGCGCATAGTAAAAATCCCCCAGAATAGCCATTCCTGCGCTGGTTCCCGCCACGGGAACTTTTTTGTCGTTGATTAGATAATTGATCGCTGTTTCCACCTTTGTGCTTTCCCACAAATCCTCGTACTGATTTTGATCACCACCGGCAAAAAAAAGGATATCGGCATTACGAATATATTCAATAACATCAGGATGATTCGCCGCTTGACGACTATCAATTGATAGTTCCGCCGCCGAGCCAACCAAGGAGGGATAATTGTCGCAAATCCAATCGGCTTGACCGCCAAGATCGCCAAAGCGCAACACTAAGTAATTGCCCCCTTTAGCTCGATTTAATAACCATTTTGTTGCCTGATCTTCTCCTAACTTACCTCCTTCCGCTCCCCCGATTAATAAAATACCAGATCGATGTTTTACAGACTGAAAATTGGCTTTTCCACAACGACAAGAATAATGGAAATCTCGATCATGATTGTTTGACATAGTCTTATACCCTCTCCCCTTAGCTTACTCCTTCTATCCTAGCTTTAACTAGGACAAAATCAGAGTTTTATACCATAAAAGTTAACAACAAAACCTCTCTATGGCTGAAATCGGTACCGGCAAAACTCCCTAGTTTACATTCTGTTAAAAATCGTCTTATAATAATTCAAGGCTAGAAACTGGCAATTATTACTGTTAAAGTTGGGAATCGGCGGGCGATATGTTAAATAGACGTTCTTTTTTGCAAGGATTAGGTACAATCGCCTTAGCGGGGGGTTTAAGTGGCTGCGCTTCCAGAAGCGGCGAGCCGAGCATTTTTCTCCTCTCCGGTTCGATTCCGCCGCGATTACTAACAGATTTTCAGAAAACTATTGCCGAAAAAAAAGTCAATTTTCAGTCGGAAAGGCAGCTGAAAGAGCTATTAGAATTGTTGGAAAAATGGTTAAAAAATCAGGGGCAACCAACCTCACAATTTTCGATTCCTATCCCTTTTAGGGAACAAAACCCAGCGATAGGTAATTTAGTCACCCTAGGGGATGCTTGGCTAGGAAAAGCGATTAGCAACGGTCTAATTCAACCCCTAGATACTTCTCAACTCTCCAATTGGTCAAAACTGCCCCCCCGTTGGCAAGAAAACATGACTCGCAATGCCGAAGGACAACCGCAAACAGAGGGAAAAGTCTGGGCTGCGCCCTACCGTTGGGGAATGACAGTAATTGCCTATAATGAGGAAAAATTCGCTCAATTTGACTGGCGGCCACAGGATTGGTCCGATCTATGGCGACCGGAATTAACCGGTAAAATTGCCCTAATTGATAATCGTCGCGAAGTCATCGGTTTAACCCTAAAAAAATTGGGTTATTCTTATAACTCTAGTGATTTAAAGCAAGTTACGGGACTAAAAGACCAGCTATTCGCTTTACAAAAACAGGTAAAATTTTATAGTTCTCAATATTATTTACAACCCCTGATCCTCGGTGATGTCTGGCTATCTGTGGGTTGGTCTAATGATATTTTACCAGTGAGCGATCGCTATAATAAAATTAAAGTTGTTGTCCCCAAATCCGGTACTTCTCTCTGGTCAGATGTGTGGGTAAAACCAATTTTAACTACTCCTAATTCTCTTGTCCAGCAATGGATTGATTTTTGTTGGCAACCAGAATCCGCTAATAAAATTTCTTTATTTACCTCTGGATTATCACCCCTAATTCTCACTGAAAATCTCGATCAAATTCCCCCAGATATTAAAAACAATCCTTTACTTGTCAATCCAGAAGCGATCAAAAAAAGCGATTTTCTCAACCCTTTATCGCCAGCAACTGAGCAAGAATACGAGCAATTGTGGCAAGCAATGCGACAGTCAGTATAGTCAGTAAATACTAAACAAAATTCTGCGATAATATTGAGGTAAAAAATACATTTACATAACTGATACTTGATAACTGATAACTGATAACTGATAACTGATTAAGCGGCTTGATTTTGGGTTTCTTGGGCGAGAAAAGTAAGGATAGAAGCTTTCTCAATTAACCCCAAAACCGTGCCGTTTTCTTCTACCACTGTCACTTGAGATAAATTTTCTCCTTCCAAAATTTTCACCACATCTAGGAGGGAAGTATGAGACAAAACCAGTTTGAGACTTTCGCTAGTTTGTAATAACTGGCCGATATTTACCTCTGTCCATTGGGAAGTTGGAATCGTTTTCAGATCCTCTACATTAACCACCCCTAATAGTTTACCTTCGCTATCGGTAACTAGGAATTTAGACCATTGTTGTTTACCGATAACATAATTATTAGCAAAATCGCGCAGGGTTAAATTAATCGGAACTACAGGACTATTAGGAGAGATAACATCTTTAGCACTGTAGCGACTTAGGAAATCTTGAACCTTAGCTGATTGAGCGGAAAAGCCGGCATTTTGTAAGAGAAAAACACCGATTAATAGCGTCCAAAAACTGCCAAATTGACTGATTCCGAGAATTGATAGCGCACCGATGACAATCGCTAACCAACCAAAAAATTGACCGAAACGACTAGCGAATAAAACCCCTTTATTAGGATTGCCCGTTACTTGCCAAACGATAGCTTTAAGGATATTACCACCATCTAAAGGTAAACCAGGGATCAGGTTAAATAACCCTAGGGCGAGGTTGATATAGGCAAGCAGAGAAAGAATCGCCGCCATGGGCGCATTTAAACTAATATTGAGACCAACAATTAGGAAAATACCGAAGAGCAGTAAACTAACTAAAGGGCCAGCAATTGCTACCAGAAAAGCTTCTAGGGGAGTTTTCGATTCTCTGCCGAGAGTTGCCAAACCACCGAATAAAAAGAGGGTAATTGATTTAACTTCAATACCTTGGGCGATGGCAACAAAACTATGACCTAATTCGTGGGCAACCACAGAGGCAAATAGGAGAATAGCGGCAAAAAATCCTAAGAGCCAGGGCATAATTCCCGTTAACTGGGGAAACTGACTTAATTCTCCCCCATAGGTTAAGGTAATTAACCCCAGAACAAAGAACCAAGAAGGATTAATATAAAAGGGAATTCCAAAGAGATTCCCGACTCTAATGTTGCCATTCATTTTGTATCTTCTCCAATTATGGGGGACTAACGCCAAGAAAATTAGGTTATCAATTGCGCCATTCACTTCTGTTAACAATTGTAACAAAAATGAAAATCTCCCCAGCATTCCTTCAGGGAGTAAAAACCGTCATCACTGTGGTTCGGTTATTTTCGTAGGAGAATTAAATCAGTGATTAATTATTTACGGGGAGAAGCGATCGAGGTGATCAAAACCCCCAATAACCGACTGATCTTGATTTTAGACGTAAACCAGATCGGTTACGAAATCCAAATTCCCTCGCGATTAGCCCTAGACATCGGCAAAGATAACAATGATAGTCGTCAGATTTTTACTCACCTACTCCTTCGCGAGGAGCAGCCTTTATTGTACGGTTTCGGCACCGCCCCAGAGCGAGATCTGTTTCGTCAACTGCTTTCCGTCAATGGGGTTGGGGCGCAATTAGCCCTAGCTTTAATCGATACCTTGGGGATTGAGGAACTTGTGGTGGCGATAGTGACAGGAAATACCAAAATTTTGAGCAAAACCCCCGGAGTTGGCTTAAAAACAGCAGAAAGAATCGCTTTAGAGTTAAAAACTAAATTGGCAGCATGGCGACAGCTAAAAGAAGCGACGACGACAACCACGGCAATACTACCAGCAGCGGAAATCCTCGAAGATGTGCAGATGACCCTTTTAGCTTTAGGATACAGCCAAGAGGAGATTGATCGAGCTATGGCAGTCCTCAGTCAAGATGCTTTATTTAGTAAAAATACTCAGCCAGAAGACTGGATTAAAGGCGCAATTAATTGGCTAGGTTAAATCAGTCGTCAGGAGACAGGAGTCGGGAGACAGGAGACAGGAGACAGGAGACAGGAGACAGGAGTCAGGAGGCAGGAGACAGGAGACAGGAGTCAGGAGATTATTTTTATTTATTCTCCCCGCTCCCTTCTCTCCCACTCCCTTCTCCCTGCTCCCTTCTCCCCACTCCCCACTTCATATAGCGGTAAGCGCTTGAGTGAGATACAAACCAAGCTTTGCCTAGCATGGTTTATAGCTCGTGACACTGTACCTCATACGACTGCACACCGCTATAATTCATAATTCATAATTCCCGCTCCCCACACCCCACTCCAGCGCTCCTTTCTCAAGGCAAATGTTAAAAAGTATTACGAAAATAGTGAGAAGGTGAACCAGATGCCGCAAAATAGTTGCGTTAGGTTGCTAGGCTAGGGAAGTCTTGAGACGCTAAGGCGGAAACGAGATAACTTGAGCGTAGTGACCACAACTGCTATAAAATGTCAGATTAAGTTTATTAATCTCACTTAGTTGGGAGGAATCCATCAATGAGTATCGTCACGAAATCGATCGTGAATGCTGATGCTGAAGCTCGTTACCTCAGCCCCGGCGAACTAGACAGAATTAAAGCCTTCGTTGGCAGTGGTGCCACTCGTTTACGCATCGCTGAAACCCTAACCGGCGCTCGCGAAACCATCGTCAAGCAAGCTGGCGATCGCTTATTCCAAAAACGTCCTGACATCGTTTCCCCCGGTGGCAACGCTTACGGCGAAGAAATGACCGCCACCTGTCTGCGTGACATGGACTACTACCTACGTTTAATCACCTACGGAGTAGTTGCTGGTGATGTCACCCCGATTGAAGAAATCGGTTTAGTCGGTGTGCGTGAAATGTACAAATCTTTAGGAACCGACATCGGTGCCGTAGCTCAAAGCGTTCGCGAAATGAAAGAAGTTGCTACTGGTCTTATGTCTTCTGACGATGCTTCTGAAGCTTCTTCCTACTTCGATTACGTGATCGGCTCTATGTCGTAGAATAACTCCTTTGTGAATTGTTCTAGACACACCCCTCGTAAACCTCTTAAGATTAAGCAAAACCCAAGGAAGAACCACCATGCAAGACGCAATTACTTCTGTTATCAACTCTTCTGACGTTCAAGGCAAATACCTTGACTCTAATGCTCTCGGCAAACTGAAAAGCTATTTCGCCACCGGTGAACTGCGCGTGCGTGCCGCTAGTGTCATTAGTGCCAACGCTGCTGGCATCGTTAAAGAAGCTGTGGCTAAGTCCCTGTTATACTCTGACGTAACCCGTCCCGGTGGCAATATGTACACCACCCGTCGTTACGCCGCTTGTATCCGTGACCTCGACTACTATCTCCGTTATGCTACCTACGCTATGTTAGCTGGAGATCCTTCTATCCTCGACGAGCGCGTTCTCAACGGACTGAAAGAAACCTATAACTCTTTAGGTGTACCCATCTCCTCCACCGTTCAAGCTATCCAAGCGATGAAAGAAGTCACCGCTAGTTTAGTTGGTGCTGATGCGGGTAAAGAAATGGGGATTTACTTCGACTACATTAGCTCTGGCTTAAGCTAGAAGTAACGAACTCGGACAAAATAGGTTCGGGAAGCCGAGGATGAGTGCTAGGTCTTTAAAGGCTGAATCTGTCCAAGATAGGTTTTGACGAGCTAGTATTGATCCTTGACTCCCGACCTTTGTTATTTTAGAAAAAGGCCTTCGTTAGTTTGAGCGACAAGTTTTTCAGCGATTAGGAGAAATCAATCCATGCGGATGTTCAAAATCACCGCTTGTGTTCCTAGCCAAAGCCGCATTCGGACACAACGGGAATTACAAAATACCTATTTCACCAAACTCGTTCCCTACGATAATTGGTTTCGTGAGCAACAACGCATCATGAAAATGGGCGGCAAAATTGTCAAAGTGCAGTTAGCTACTGGCAAACCTGGAACTAATACAGGTTTACTGTAGGCTGCCACTGAAACTTAAAAAAAAGAGGTCTGGAAAGACCTCTTTTTGCTTTAGGGATTTTTTTCAAACTGCAAAGCGGCAGAGTTGAGACAATAGCGTTTTCCCGTTGGGGGTGGACCATCATTAAAAACGTGACCGAGATGAGCATCACAGGTGGCACAAACAATCTCTGTCCGCACCATGAAAAAACTAACATCTCGTTCGTACTTAATATTAGTCTCGTTAGCAGCAGTCCAGAAACTCGGCCAACCAGTACCCGAATCATACTTGCTGTCAGAAGTAAATAACTCCGTACCACAGCAGACACATTTGTAAATACCTTTTTCCTTATTATCGTGATATTTACCCGTAAACGCCCGTTCTGTTCCCTTTTTGCGAGTAACTTGGAACTGTTCGGGAGTTAGCTGGGCCTGCCATTCCGCCTCGGTTTTACGAACTTTTTCTACCATAGTCAGGACAACCGCCATTATGATTAAACTTCCCTTTTTAGTCTAACCTGAGTTCGATATCTAGGTTTTTTTCATAAACATGAAGTATGACCTGATTTAACATCGGCCCCTGACGACGTACTCCCCAAAAGGAAAACTCGGTCAGGAAACCCTATAGACTTAGCATAATCTCAGCTTATCAATGGTATAAGTAACAATAGTTTCAAACCCCTTTACAAACCGTTACAAACTCTTTAAGATGAAGACATCATCAATCAATCGTACCTCGATAACTTAATAGGAATCATAAACCAATGACCACCACTCTACAACAGCGCGAGAGCGCTTCCCTGTGGGAGCAGTTCTGCCAGTGGATTACCAGCACCAACAACCGTCTTTATGTCGGTTGGTTCGGTGTCATCATGATCCCCACCCTGCTCACCGCCACCACCTGCTTCATCATCGCCTTTATCGCCGCTCCTCCTGTAGATATCGACGGTATTC
>NZ_JADEXY010000134.1 GCF_015206885.1 Microcystis aeruginosa LEGE 91341
CAGGATATACTCCACAAAAGCGTTTAAACTCTTCTGGATTCAAATTTTTTACTTTTTCGTAAGTCATTGTTTTTCTGAGTGTTTTACTTTATTTTACATAATCAGTTCCTATTTTTGCAGGAGGTCTAGTTCAGGAAAACGCACATCATAGCAAATCGAGAGGCCAATTTTGCCCAAGCTATCGGAGCCATAAATTGGCGGTAAATCGATCCCTGCCATGACTGTACTCGATTCCTGATAGGTGTTACCATCCGGGACATTGACATCAAAGAGATGGACTTTTTGATAACGGGCTAATTCCGCACCGTTGCCATCAACTAAAATAGCGGTATTATAAGCTTTATCGGCAATACCCGTCACCGGCACGGGAAAACCGCCCCCTAAAATGGTCACTTGAAACCGTTGGGCCATGGTGCGGAGGAATTTATCGGCTTTGAGAGCAATAGTCTCAGCCTGGGCGATTTTATCGGTTTCTGCCCCCATAAAGGCGAAATTTTCTGGTAAACCGATTAATTCCGCCCCTTTACCCACGGCAAGTTCGATCAATTCTTCAGCGGCAGCGAGATTTTTCTCTAAATCCGGCTGACTGGTCATTTGAATGGCGGCGGCGAGATAGGATTTCATGGGGGTTGAAGCTCTAGAATCAGATAATCTCTGTAAAATTAATCATAACCTTCGATTATATCCAATTTCAGATATTTTGTCACCCCATGAGTAAAATTGTTTTCTGTGACTTTGATGGCACTATCACCGCCGTGGAAACTTTTGCGGGTATGCTCAAAGAATTCGCCCCCGATTTATCAGCCCAAATTATGCCCCAAATGTACGCCAGGACTCTCAGTCTGCGCCGGGGTGTCCGTCAACTGCTAGAGTCGATACCGAGCCAAAAATACGCCGATATTCTCGCCTATGCCGAAAGCAAGCCAATTCGCCCCGGATTAGCAGAATTCCTCGCTTTTTTACAGGAGCAAGCCATCCCTTTTATTATTATCTCCGGTGGTATCCAAGGCATGATTGAAACGGTCTTAAAACGGGAGGGACTATTAGATAAGGTGACGGCAATTTATGGGGTCAATCTTCATACGCAAGGGGAATATCTGCAAGTTCACTCCGATTGGGAAAATGAGACGGAATTAGTGGCTAAAGCTTTGATTATGACCAAATATTCAGGAGTAGAAACTATTGCGATCGGTGATTCCGTTACCGATATTACCATGGCTAGAAGGGCCGATCTAGTTTTTGCTAGGGATCGTTTAATCGATTATCTGCAAGCGGAAAATCAACCCTATATTCGTTGGGATAACTTTTTTGAGATTCGCGAATATCTGTTATTGAGAGATTAGGGATTGGCTGTGATAAGTAATGTTTAGGATAGGCAAGAGGCAATGATTTTCGCTGTCTCATTCCCAAGCTCCGCCTGGGAATGATTTTTGAAGGCTCTGCCTTCTGTAAAGATTACTCAGGAGGCAGAGACTCTCATTAAACATTTCTAGGCAGAGCCTAGAAACGAGAAATCTATCGAAAGAAATACCTAGTTTCTACCTAAAGTTAGATTTAAAGAGCGGCGATTTTATTTAGGATTATTTCGGGAGGTAGGAGAATTTTAAAAACATTTAAAATTCATCTAATAATCCGAGAACAGCTACCCTAAATCGGGGCGGTAGAATTCTGTTGTGGCTCTGTCTTGTCATTGAGGAACTAGCTTAAAATTTAGCGATTGGCAATTTTGGAAAAATCAATCTTTCTCCCTTGCCAATGTCGCTTAATTCGAGATTTTTTCCTTTAAAGGGCAGTCAGAACATTTGTTTGTTTATTTGTTTTGAGGAAAGTTTCTGAGTATGAAAACTTCGACTGGGCTGAAAAAACTGTCAGCGGCGACAGCTATAAAACGCGTGAAATTTGGCTTATCTATAATAGCTGTATCTGGTGCTGCTACCCTTCTAAGTGCTGGTAGCGTCTATGCTCAAGCCGACCCTACCATTTACAACCAAACAATTCCTGCCAGTCGCGCTAACTTTGATGCTTTGATCACAGGTGTTGGCGGGACTGTCTTCACCGATGCGCTTTCTGGTTTGAGTAGTGGAAGTTCCTGGACTCGTCCAGACTATACCATCACTTCTACTGATGGTTCGAGCCGTTTCATCGATTCCTTTTACCTCGCTAGTCCGGCTCCTGGCGGTATACCTGGTGGACAATCCATCGGCATCAACCCTGCATCCCCCGCTCCCAATTCCGGCTTGACTTTCACCTTTAACACTCCGATCAATGCTTTCGGCTTGGATATTGGCGACTGGTCTACTTGCTGTCATCCTAGTGGTCTTTATATCTCTTTTGATGGCGGAGCAACCAAACAGGTTGCTATAGCGAATACTGATTCCGATAACCCTGGTTATGCAACCTATGGGTTTTACCAGAATTTCGTCGGCGCAATCGATGACTCTGACACTTTCTCCACTATTACTTTTTATGGCGATGGTTTCGGCGAGTACTTGGTTGCTGGCGGCGTTATCCGCTACGGAACTGTACCCAAGGGATCCGTTACTGGAGTTCCCGAACATTCTTCTCCGGTAACTTTAGTAGCAGTTGGTCTGGGATTGGCTGGCTTGGGTGTTCTGCGCCGCCGCCGCCAATTCAGCAAGCTAGACGCGTATCTGAATTCAAACCAAAACTAAAATAAAGAACTGGTAAATCTAGCCTTAATTTTGCAGCGATCGCACTATATTTATATAGTGCGATCGCTTTTTGGGGTTATAATAGTTAAAGACACGATAAATTGATTCAAGTCAAGCCCATGCCACTAACTCTTAATTTAACATCAGAAATCGAACAATATCTCAGCCAAAAAGCGACAGAGAAAGGTCTTTCTCTAGAAGCTTATGTCCTAAAGTTGCTCAAGGATACTATTTTAGAACAAGAAAAACAGACTAAACTGGTTAATTTACTTCAATCTTGGATTGATGAAGAAGATGAACAAGAACAAAAAGAAACAGGCGAATATTTAATAGAAAAACTTGACCAAGATCGCTTATCGGAGCGTCCTTTATTTCCGGCTGAATTAAAGGGAGTAACTTGGTGAATAGAGTAGTTTTATTAGATACGGGAATTATCGGTTTAATTACTAATCCTAAGCGATCGCCTGAAAGTCTAGCTTGTAATTGTTGGCTACAAACACTAATTAAAGCAGGTATTAGGGTTATTCTTCCAGAAATTGCTGATTATGAGGTGCGTCGAGAGTTGTTACGCGCTAACAAGATTAAAGGAATTAAGCGACTGGATGAGTTAGCTAACTTAATAGAATACCTAGCCATTACAACGGATGCAATGCGAAAAGCTGCTTTATTTTGGGCGCAGGCACGCCAACAAGGACAACCCACAGCAGGAGATAAAACAATTGATGGTGATATGATTTTAATTGCACAAGCTGTCACGTTATCTGTGAAAAATCCGATAATTGCAACAACAAATGTAGGTCATTTATCCAAATTTGTCAGAGCAGATTTATGGCAAAATATTAGTTTTGATTGACATCTTTCTCAGAGGAACTTTATTGCAAGAGAAGTGACGCAAACCAAACGAGAAGGTTATGAACAGGGATAAGTCAGAAATGGAAGATGATTTGCAGAAATTTTTCCTACTGCTGATGCGGTTAACGAAGCATTAATATTTTTGCCCAGAGTAGTGCGAGATAACAAAACTCTTGCTTCTACAGTACAGGCTAACATCAAGGCTGAGTCCTGACAAGATGCAGTGCTGGATTGAGTATTTATCTAAAATCCTTATTCATCCCCTAAATAAGCTTCAATCACCGCAGGATTCTCCCTGACTGTAGCTGGATCTCCCAAAGCGATTAACTTACCGAAATCTAACACAGCAATGCGATCGCATAATCCCATCACTAAAGGCACATGATGTTCGATTAACAGGACGGTTAGAGCTAAATTATCGCGAATTTGTCGAATTAGCTGACTTAATGACCCCTTTTCGCTGGGATTCATCCCGGCTGCCGGTTCATCGAGGAGTAATAACTGGGGTTGCAAAGCTAAAGCGCGGGCAATTTCCAAGCGTCTTTGATCACCATAGGCTAAATTACGGGCTTTTCGATTGCTTTGGTCGGTTAATCCGACTAAATCTAATAATTCCCCCGCTCTTTTATAGGTTTTTTCTTCCTCCCTTCTCGAAACTGGTAAACCCAAAATTCCCGTCCAAAGATTGGAGCTATTGTGAATATGTCCAGCGATCGCTACATTTTCTAAAGCCGATAATTCACCAAATAAGCGCAAATTCTGGAAAGTACGGGCAATTCCCGCCTGAGCGATCTGGTGAGGACGATAATTAGCCAGACTGCAGCCTTGATAAATTAAATCACCACTGGATAGGGGAATTAAACCAGTGATCAGATTAAATAAAGTCGTTTTTCCCGCCCCATTAGGTCCAATTAAGCCAAAAATCTCGTTTTTTTGTACCTGAAAGCCAACCCCATCGACAGCGACTAATCCCCCAAATCGACGGGTGGCTCCCCGCACTTCTAATAAATTTGCTTGCATCCTTGTTAATAGGTTAAATTAATCGATTTTACTCGATCAAGACGATTGCAAGTAAGCATTGCACCGACCAAAAAAAGATAATTGTCAGGAGAGTCACCCTGAAAGAATCAGTTATCAATATTTATTGGGCAATTATTTTGATTAGGAAATACTTTACACAATCCTGACCAGATATAGCGGTAAGCGCTTGAGTGAGATACAAACCAAGCTTTGCCTAGCATGGTTTATAGCTCGTGACACTGTACCTCATACGACTGCACACCGCTATAAACAAGACGGCTGACCACTACTAGCGAATCAAAATGCGTCTTAGCTTACCCTAGGGCCGATCGAGCTTGATCAGATAATCTGCCACAGCTTGGTAAGCTGGTAGAGTGGTAGGGTCGTTAGCCGCATTACCTGCTACGGGATAGGACGCAAAACGAGCGATTACCATATCTGCACGGGGATCGATGTAGAGGGATTGACCGTGAACTCCCCGCGCCATAAAAGCACCATTTTCGTTGTGAGTAATCCACCACATACTGCGATAACTCCATCCCTTTAAGGCCGAGTATGACGCTCTCGCAAATACCTGTGGATCGCCTCCCTTGGCAATCTTGCGGATGACTTCTGGCGGCACCACTTGGCGATCGCCAACCTTGCCCTCGTCGAGGATCATTTGGCCGAAGCGAGCCAGATCTCTTAAACCCGCATTTAAGCCGCCACCGGCGAAGGGAGTCCCGATCGAATCTACGGTAAAGTAAGCATCAATATCGGCACCGATTTGACTCCAAATTTTTTCCGAGAGAACTTCCGTCAGTGGTTGCCCCGTGACTCTAGCAATTAACCAACCCAGAACATCAGTATTAATAGTTTTATAGCCAAAACTCTGACCGTGTTCTCCTTTTTTTTGGACAGTTTGCAGGAATTGAAAATAAGTGCTAGGGCCCGTATAACCTTCTGGTTTCGGTAAAGGATTCCCGGCGGCCGCGTGTTGCCAGACCTCCGCCTTGGGATCGGCATAATCTTCACTATAATCTAGGGCCGTGGTCATATCGAGAACTTGACGCACCGTGGCATCGCCAAAGCCGCTTTTCGTCAGTTCGGGAATATAATCCCTAACCAGTTTATTTTCCTCTAATTTATTTTCGGCCACTAACATTTCTCCCAATAATCCCACAAAGGATTTAGTTAGGGACATGGCCCCATGACGTTCCACCTGGTTCAAACAGCCGAAAAACTTTTCATAAACCATCTGACCATGGTGCATCACCAGGATCCCATCGGTAAAGTTAGCTTCTAGGGATTGTTGCCAAGTCATCGTATCCTTGGCCCCCCAGGGCAGAAAAGTCACTTTGTCAATATCTGATAATTCTTTTTTCACCAAAGGAACAGCTAGAGATAATCCCCGACTAACGGCTTTAGTGGGCATAAGCTGTTGAAAATGGCAAACACTCCAGCGCATTTGGGGAAATTGAAAATAACTACCGTTAGCAAAACGGATAATTTTATCGGGGGGGGGCGGCGAACCCTGCATCCAGCCTAAAACCCTTGGATCGGAGTTGGCTGCCGTCCAAGTTATCTTAGTCGCTGCCGTGGTTCCTTCCTCTGCGATCGCCTTGAGGGATAGATGCCAGCCACTTGCCAGTACACAGGCACTAAAAAAAAATATTAAGAGAATTGGCCGGAGTTTCATCAAAAATCAGGGAAATTAGGAAAACTGACTGGATTTAGTCTCGGGATGAAAAGATAGTTCATGGGATCAAGACTGATCCACTGTAGCCAAATATATAACGAAAAACTGCCATAATTGCAGCAATGTCCTCATCTAGCCAAAAAGCGATCGCTATTGATGAAGTTGTTGATTGACTGGCAAGAGACGAACTAAAATAGAACAGATGGACTATAAAAGTCGATATAAATCGGTTTTACTTAGCGTTTGTCGCTTAGTACGTCCAAGAAGAATCCATAATCAGTCTTTAGTCAGAATCAGAGCAGCACAAGGCTGAAGTTTGGGGCTGGCTGCGATAGGATAAAAAAGTGCTAGATAAAAACTCCTCTCCCTTACAGTCCCTAGTTGCGGGTCACTGGTTCAAGCTCATCTGTGGAGCTAGTTACCAAGATTTGCCCACGATTCGCAACCTCGCTTTGACCTATACTATCGCCGGGGCCGATTGTATTGATTTGGCCGCCGATCGAGCCGTGATCCTTGCGGCCAAGGAAGGCATCGAAACTGCCGCAAAAATCGCCAGATTCCCTGCCAATCAACGACCTTGGTTGATGGTCAGTCTCAATGATGGGGAAGATCCCCACTTTCGTAAAGCTGTCTTTAACCCGCAACTCTGTCCCGTCGATTGTCCTCGTCCCTGCGAAAAAATCTGTCCCGCTTATGCTATTGATAGGGGGGGAGTGATTGAACAGCGCTGTTATGGTTGCGGTCGTTGCTTACCCGTTTGTCCCCCGCAAATAATCGAGACAATATCCCGTGTCTGTCAACCCGCAGAAATTATCCCCTTAATTATCGAAATGGGAGTCGATGCGCTCGAAATTCATACTCAAGTCGGTCATGGAGAGGAATTTGCTCGACTCTGGCAAGCGATCGCACCTTTAACTAAAAACCTAAAAATCCTGGCCATAAGTTGCCAAGATCATGAATATATCATTGATTACCTCCACTATCTACGAGAAACTATTTCACCCCTAAGCTGTCCTCTGATTTGGCAGACGGACGGCCGACCGATGAGCGGCGATATCGGCAAAGGAACCACCCACCCGGCCATTAGTATGGCCAAAAAAGTCCTCTCCGACAATCTAGCCGGATTTGTCCAGTTAGCCGGGGGAACCAATGACCACACCGTGACCAAATTAGAGCAACTGGGACTGAGAGAAAAAATCGCTGGTATTGCCTATGGAAGTTACGCCCGTTCATTGATTTTGCCAATTTTAGAGCATTTAGACCAGCCTAACCTTGAAAATGACCCCCAAGCCTACCAAGAAGCCGTTAAAGCCGCTTCTATGGTGGTTGCTCAATTAAAAGCCTAGTCTTGGTCAAAAAACTATAATATTTTTTTAATTGACAACTAACCCATAAATGTGTTAGACCCCAAGAAAATCTTGGAAATAAAAACAGCCAATAATCGCCAAAACCCTTTACTATTAATGCCAGAAACCCTACCCTCCTCTCGGATGCCAGTGACCGACGATTTAAACAAACTCTTGGCAATTCTACCGGCGCGGATTCGCGGCAAAATCGAGGAACACCCCCGGCAGCATCAACTGATCGAAGTGGTTATGGATTTGGGACGCATACCAGAAGCGCGTTTTCCCGATGGGGCGATCGATCTGGGGGACGAACCGATCTCAAAAGAAGAAATCCAGTATTCGATCGCCAGGGTGGGCAGTTTTAGCGGCGATAATCGCGCCGGGATTGAACGCACCCTGCACCGCATCAGTGCCATTCGCAATCGAGATGGCGAAATTATCGGTTTAACCTGTCGTATCGGTCGGGCCGTTTTCGGTACGATCACCCTGATTAACGACCTAGTGGAAACAGGAAAATCCCTGCTGCTGCTCGGTCGTCCGGGGGTAGGGAAAACCACGGCCTTGCGGGAAATTGCCCGAGTTTTAGCCGACGATCTCAATAAACGGGTAGTGATTATCGACACCTCCAACGAAATCGCCGGAGATGGAGACATTCCCCATCCGGCCATCGGTCGCGCTCGTCGGATGCAGGTGTCCCGTCCGGAATTGCAGCATCAGGTCATGATCGAAGCGGTGGAAAACCATATGCCAGAAGTGATCGTGATTGATGAGATCGGTACGGAATTAGAAGCTCTGGCCGCTCGCACGATCGCCGAACGCGGGGTGCAGTTAGTGGGAACCGCCCACGGCAATCAATTGGAAAATTTAATTAAAAACCCGACTTTATCGGATTTAGTCGGGGGAATTCAAGCAGTAACTCTCGGAGACGAAGAAGCACGCCGCCGGGGTTCTCAGAAGACCGTTTTAGAACGCAAAGCACCCCCCACCTTTGAGATTGCCATCGAAATGTTGGAACGTCAGCGCTGGGTCATTCACGAGGACGTATCCACCACGATCGACCAACTGCTGCGGGGACGGGACGCAATTGCCCAAATCCGTTGGGTAGATGAGGAGGGGAAAGTACAGGTCGCTCAGGAAGAACCAAAACCGGAAAACCTCACCCCTTTGCGCGGCAATTATCTGCCGGAAATGGATAAACCCAAGGGATGGCGGGCCGATGGCCGGATGACTCCCGTGGCCCGTTTCCCTGGGGGCCCTCTCAACCGGGAAAACGATTTCGATCGCCTCCTCGAACAATCTTGGCTGCAGGAGGAACCGGAAACGGAAAAAGTCCGCGTCCCCGGTCCCAATGGCGAAGATTGGCCGGTTTATGTCTATCCCTACGGAGTCAGTCGCGCTCCGATCGAGCAGGTAGTACAGGCCCTTGATTTGCCGATCGTGTTGACCAAAGATTTACAGGGGGCCGATGCGGTGCTGGCCCTGCGTTCCCACGTTAAAAATCAGTCAAAATTGCGGCAAATTGCCAAAGTAAGACAAATTCCCATCCACGGCATCAAATCCAATACCTTGCCCCAAATTTCTCGCGGTTTAAAGCGGATTTTGGGCATTGATGACCCGATGAATCAGGAAGGCGCGGATCTGCGTTTATTTGCCCGCAGCGGCAGCGATGACGAGATCGAAGCTTTGGAGGAGGCCCGGTTAGCGGTGGAACAAATCGTTATTCCTACTGGTCAACCGGTGGAGTTACTGCCCCGCTCGGCGAAAGTGCGAAAAATGCAGCACGAATTAGTGGAACATTACCGTCTCCAATCCGACAGCTTCGGAGAGGAACCTAATCGCCGTATTCGTATCTATCCAGCTTAGGAGTCAGGAATTTGAAGCGACGCACGCTCATCATTATAGGTACGGGGGCGGCGATCGGTGCGGTGGCCGCCCTGATGATCCGTCGTCCCGAATCGGCGGCGGAATTGCGGGCTAAAATGCCCCTAGCTGAAAGAATTAAGCTCTGTCTCGATCTGGCTAAGATGAAACTAGCCACTACGATCGATTATCTCGATAGTTATGCCCGTCGGGGCATTCTCTATCCCTATCTTACCCATCCAGAGTCATCGGGTTTTAACTTCTTAAATTGGCTACGGAGGGGAAATAGTCCCACCCCCGGTACTTGGAAGTTAGAAAAGGCCGATTTTTGGGCGGCAGGGGCTTTTCCTGCTCTATTATGGAAAATTGCTGACTTAGAATCAAACCCTATGGATGCGGGATTTTGGTCGGCTGCCGCGAAAAAATGGAGCGATCCCTTAAAAGAAACCAGTTTGAAGAACAAAGATGTCGCTCTTAATAACGTACTGGTGTTTGCCCCTTGGTTTGAGTCGGGACAGGGGCAGGAAAAACAGACAGCTTTAGAGATAACTTTACGGGGGGCCAGACAACTAGCGCAACCTTTTCAGGATGGTAAAGGGAGTTATCACACCGATATCGGGACTTTTGGCTGGTTACGCAAGGCCGATCGCACCGATCAGCAAGAACATTGGCACGTTTTTATGGATCATACGATCAGTATAGAACAACTGCTCTGGGCAAGTCGCCACAATCCTGACCCCAAGGAAGCAAAGGATTGGCAAGAAAAGGCCCTTTCCCATATCCGCACCATTAGCCGCACTTTTGGGGCTAACCGTCGCCCGGGTAAAACGGGAACTTGGCAAAGGGGCTATTTTGATCAAAATGTCAACTCTCCCACCTATAGAAATTTCTTATTTAATGAGGGAAAACAGGGCTGGCGCGATGATAGCACTTGGTCCCGGGGTCAAGCTTGGTTTATTTATGCTGCCACGACGGCCTATATTTACACCGGCGATCTGGAAATGTTAACCATTGCCAAGGATGCCATTAATTATTATCTGGAAAATTTGCCCGATCGCTGGCCCGGTGAGCAAAGACGCGCCGGAGATTTTATCCCCCCCTGGGATTTTGATTATGCCTTGCAAAAAAATGCCGCTACTGAAAGGGATTCTTCGGCGGCAGCGATCGCTGTGGCGGGGATGATTCGCTTATTAAAAGCTTTACCTAGCAGTGATCCTAGTTATGGAACCTATCGAGAGGCGATCGATAATACTCTCTTGAATTTGACTTCTTTTCAGTATTTTCCCGACGAAACCGCCCCAGAGATGAGTCTATTGCGTCATGGTTGTTATCATCATCCCGCCGCGATTCAACCCACCCAAATCTATGATACGGGTTTAATTTGGGGAGACTTCTTTTTTATCAATGCTTTGGCTGAATACCAAGATTTACCCGATACTTAACAGACTACTTAATTCTTGCCCTTTTTGATGGGGGAAGTGCCAAACTATTAACTGTTACCGTTGAATGGGAAAAGACTGTGGATATTCGCTTAATCGTTGTCGATGTGGATGGAACGATCGCCGGGGATAACAATCAGGTTAATCCGGCCGTGGTGCAAGTTGTCTCAGCCGTCCAAAAAAAGGGAATTCGCGTCGCTATTGGCACTGGTAGGATGTACCGCTCGGCTTTACGCTTTCATCAACGTCTTAAATCCACTTTACCTATAATTGCTTACAATGGCGCTTGGATTCAAGATCCTGTTTCCCAAGTTCACCATCGACATACCCCCATTTCCCCCGACTTGGCGATCGATCTTTTAGATTATCTCGAACAACCCCAATGGAAGGAGAAAATCTCCCTTAATTTTTATATGGACGATGTGCTTTATGTGCGGCAATTAAACGCGGAAACGGAATTCTATCGCCAGCGATCGGGTATTATTGCCGAAGCAGTGGGAGATTTACGCAAAGTGGCCCACAAAACTACTAAAATCCTGGCCATGGGGGAAGATAAGCAATTTATCGCCGAGATTTGGCAGCATTTACAGCAACGCTATCAAAATCAAGATTTATACTTTACCCAATCGAGTCCGACTTTTTTTGAAGTTACCCACGTTGAGGCTACCAAGGGAAGCGCCACCCAATTTTTGGCCGAAGATATCCTAGGATTACAACCGCAAAACGTTATGGCGATCGGTGATAATTTTAATGATGTTTCTATGATCACCTATGCGGGTGTCGGTGTTGCCATGGGTAATGCTCCCCAAGCCGTTAAGGATCAAGCCGATTGGGTTGCCCCCAGTGTAAACTTAAATGGGGTGGCTGCGGCCTTGGAAAAGTTTGTTTTAATTTGAGGAATGGGGGAATGGGGAAGTGGGGAAA
>NZ_JADEXY010000135.1 GCF_015206885.1 Microcystis aeruginosa LEGE 91341
ATCAACAATAAACTTAAACTAATAAAACGGAGAGCCTATGGCTTTAGAAACTTTCGGAATTTTTGGGTTAGAAGTATGTTATCTTGGCATCTTGTCTGTTGATTTAGCATAAAGAGTAACGAAGAGCTATCTTTTTGCCGCAAACCCTACTCAGCGATCGGTACTCAATTGACTGATCGCTGTTTTTGGCGAGATTTTAGATGATTACTGGTCAAATTGTTCGATCGCCGTGGCGTAGCTCTCTTCCGCTCCCGTGCCGTAACCTAGTAAGCGATGGATAAAAACTACCCGGTGCTGCCAAAGATAGACTTTCGTGTCCACAACCCCTTCATCAAGGAGAAAATAGGGTTTGTGCAGTTCGATATCTATTTCTTGTAGGGGATGACTGAAACCCACTTTCAGATCTGGTTGTTTGCTACCTTGGCCAAGAACGAGTTTTTCCCGACTAGCATTAATGTAGGCTGCCGCTTCCATAAAAGCCCATTGATCGGCAAAATCAAGAGCATAGCGGTGCAATTGGAAGGGATAACGACCTTCTGCGATTAATTCACCCTGTTTTTGTTCTTCAATTTGTTTGGTTAATTTTTGGACTGGACGTTCGAGATTTTTCGAGATTTCTTCTTCCGAGAATAAATTCATCACTTCCGCTGGCAATCGCCCCGGTTTTGCTCCTAAACTCACTTGATCGGTGATTGTTACTGGACGTAAACTGATTTTTACCTGTGCCACTTCTTGATTATCAGCCAAGATACTAGAGGGCATTTCTAATAATACTCCCCCCTTAATGCAACTGGCACGGGTGACGAGTTGAATCGTTTCGCAATCGTGAAAAGTGACATTTTTGATGTAGCGCAGATGGGCCATGGCAACTACCATACTGGTTTGATAGTTTTCCACTAACTTTTGAATACTCATCAAGTGATCGCGCAACCATCCCGCCCAACCATTTAATCCTAAGCGCAAAAGTTCTCGCTGGTGCATCTGCAAGGGAGTGAATAAAGTCGGACAGGCGGCGAGAGTAAGTTCACTGGTTCTCGGTGGAGATAAAGTGGGAGTAGTTGCGGCAACTGTACTAATCATTTTGTCGTCCTCAGCTAAAAATTTTGTGGCAATAAAATAAGACTAGGTAATTGGCTCTTCTGGTTGCTGTGTGGAAGGAAGAAGAATAGGGATAATTTTCTAAAAATATAGTCTTCAAAGGCTTGCCTAGCAAGACTCCTACCAATGATAAGCACTGATTTATCACACACACAAAGTCGAGAAGAGTCAGTAATTAGGTAGATAAACCTGCCCGACAAAACAGTTAATCTTCCCTGTTGATAGTTAAAGCTGGGAATTACTTCATATTTTTAATTAACCACCAGCAATTGCTGTTAAAATTTGCAAGCGATCATTTTCTTGAATACTCCGGTCTAATTCATTCGAGAAAAGCTGTTCCCCATTTAAAAAGAGTCGATGAACTTTGCGAACTTCGCCATTCGCATCGTAGAGAGAAGCCGTTAAAGAGGGATATTTTTCCGTGAGAGTCCGTAAAGCTTTGGAGATGGTTTCCGCTTCTAGGGAAACTTCTTTTTGGTAGTCCACAAATCGTAGGAGAGTTCCAGAAAATGCAATGTTTAAGGTGGTCATTGTGGTGTTCCTCTTGTCTTACTGATCAGGAATACAAGCTTTTTGAGATTTATTCCGTGAAAATTGATTTGCCAATTTAGACCTGAATTGGCAATTATCTTCATCTTGCGTCATGATACTGCCCTCTCCCTTATTAAGTCCATTATGTGTATATTTCTTAACAAAAAGATAGAAAACTTAAAAGAGTCCGAAACGATTGATAGGTATAGTTTTGAAAGAAGTAATCTACTGAGAGGTTAGGAAAAAAAGGGGAAATGGGCAGCACCAGAATTTTGTGGAAAACTTATCGAGCCAATGTTGTCCATTTCAACTTTTTTTAAGCTTTTTTAAGCTTTGCCTCCCCCTAAAGTACGATCATTTTTTTGACAAAACTTAACTTGACGCTGGGCATAAATGCGCTTACACTGATCGGAAAAGTTAGTCATCTGTCTTTGGGAGTAGCTACGCTGATGCTTCAGCAAAAGTTCTGCTGCTAATCAACTGATATAGTACAAATTCAAAGCCCAAAATGAGCAAAAAATTAACAGTTTCTACCATCGCTTTACTAGGCGCATTTGTCGCTACCTCCCCAGCGCAAGCGGCTCTCGTTCAAAACGTATCTCTTTTAGACTTGGTTAATAGCGGCACCGTTGCTGGTTCCACGGGAACCCTAACTAGAACGGCGACGGGAATTGCAAGTACCGTGTCCACTAGCAATTTATCCCCTGGGGCCGCCTATACCATGTGGTGGGTTATCTTCAATAACCCTGAGTTTTGCGTCGGGGGTTGTGGTGAAGACGACTTCTCCAATCCTACTGTCAATGCTTCGGTATTTTTTGCCGATGGAGAAGTAATTGGTTCAAATGGACTGGGTAATTTCTCTGCTCAAGTCGGTATCGGTCAACTGCCTAATCCTAATCAAGTGTTATTTGGTAATGGGTTATTCAATCCCTTGACAGCAGAAGTGTGGAACGTAGTTCGCGACCATGGACCAGCTAGTAGCGACCCCGCACTGTTACAAGCACAGTTAACCACCTTTAATGGTGGCTGTACCCTTACCCCAGGGGATGGTCTTTTTCCCTGTCGTGATGAGCAGTTAGCGGTTTTTTCAACCCCTGTTCCTGAACCTTCCGTTTCCGTGGGGTTAGTTGTCTTGGGAACCCTGGGAATTTTATCGAGATTCCAAAGACGCAAAAACTAAGCTGGCCTGAATTGAAATTATCTGAGGGATAATCCTTCTCTTAGTCCGTTTTTCCCCGCTTTCCGCCCATTTATTGCCATTTGCTGGTCATGTACAAAAAAATACTCTCTTTAACCCTTTTTCCTTTAGGGATTGCTTCCACTGCCTTGCTGCCAGTATCATCTGCTCAAGCGGTCACGGTGGCCAGTGATTGGATTGGTGCCGCCACTCAAGGTGTTAGAAATCAACCCCAGGGACCAACGGTAGCTTCTCGGCTCTATGGCATCCTTGGCACTGCTATGTACGATGCTTGGTCAGCCTACGAAGCTACCCCCATTAGTACCGTTCTGGGAGATACTTTACAACGTCCTACGAGCGAAAATACTCAAGCCAATAAAGAGGAAGCGATTAGTTTTGCCGCCTATCGGGTGTTAACGGAACTGCTACCCACACAAACGGCTAATTTGACTGCTCGGATGAATAGTCTCGGTTACGACCCCAACAATACCAGCACCGATACCACTACGGCAGCCGGAATCGGTAACACCATCGCCGCCACGCTGATGAATGCTCGTCGCAATGACGGTTCCAATCAGTTAAACGGTTACGTTGATACCATCGGTTACAGCACCCCCAACACTCCCACTCAAGTGGTCGATATCGAACTCTGGACTCCGGAGAGTGTTCCCATCGATTCTGGTTCACCCCTACAGAGATATCTCACCCCCCACTGGGGAACGGTGCAATCCTTCTCTTTAACCAATAATGCACAATATCGTCCCCCTGAAATCATCCCTCCTTTTCTGTCAGATCCCAACGCTTCGGCGGATTTACAGGCGGGAACAATCACCCGGGCTGATGGTACAGTGGTTCCTATTAGTGCTGCATTAGTGGGAGTAGATATCAATCCCGCTTTCATCCAGCAGGCGGTTGATGTGGTGGCATTCAGTGCCAATCTCACCGACGAACAGAAACTAATCGCCGAATTTTGGGAAGATGGACCTGGAACCCCCTTCCCTCCGGGTACATGGATGGAGTTCGGGCAAGATATCTCCCAGCGGGATAATAATACTCTCGACGAAGATGTGCAGTTATTCTTCGCCCTCGGTAACGCGGTTATGGACGCGGGGATTGCCACCTGGGAAGCGAAACTATCCTATAATTCTGCCCGTCCCGTGCGCGTGATTCGCGAGTTAGGTCGCTTGGGTTTAATCGGGACTGACAGTAACGGCGATGGAGTCTTTGAAATTAACGCTTGGGGCGGTCCCGGTTTAGGAACGATTACTATTCCCGCTACCCAATTTCTCACCTACCAGAATCCCTTTGGAGCGCCTTCGCCACCCTTTGCCGAATATACCTCTGGCCATAGTGCTTTTAGTGCCGCTGGGGCGGAAATCCTGCGTCTTTTCACTGGTAGCGATGACTTTGGTGGTTCTGTCACCTTTGCCCCCGGTACTTCAGCTTTTGAACCGGGTACCACTCCGGGTAGTCCGGTAACTCTCTTTTGGGATACTTTCTCAGAAGCGGCGGGTGAAGCTGGTATTTCCCGTCGTTATGGCGGTATTCACTTCCTCGACGGCGATATTCAAGGCAGAATTTTAGGTCGCAGGGTGGGGGGAAGTGTTTGGAACCGCTCTCAATTTTTTATCAACGGTGGCGTTACTACTCCAGAAGCGGATAATGTTCTCGCCCTCTTGACCCTAGGCGGTATTTTCTCCCTAACACGCCTGATAAAAAGCAAAATTAAATAAAAATTAGACCTTTTGCTAAATCTCCTAGAGACGTTGCCCCCAACGTCTCTATTTTACTTTCTCCCTAGTCTGCCGATCCCACAAGCCGAAAATAGGGAGATTAGCTCCGATCGCTTGTTATACTTGTCTAGGATAGAAATTACCGCTCCTCACCCCTGACTGTTAATGATTTTTACTGAATTAGTTTTGCAAAATTTCGGACCCTACGCTGGTCGTCAAGTGATTAATTTACGTCCTGAAAAAGATAATAATCCCTGTCCGATTATCCTTTTAGGAGGCATGAATGGGGGCGGTAAAACTACTTTAATGGATGCGATTCGTTTGGCTTTGTACGGTGCGCGGGCAAAGTGTTCTACTCGCAATAATTTAAGTTATGCCGAGTTTCTTAGTCAAGCAGTTAATAATCAAGCTTCCCTCATCGATCAAGCGAGAATAGAACTGGCTTTTGAACATCTAGTTAACGAACAATGGCGACAATATCGTATCGTTAGATACTGGACAAAACAGCCTAAAGATGGTAAGGATACCCTCGGTATTTTAGATGAAGATTGGCCCGATCCTGCCTTAGCTAATACTTGGGATGAATATATTGAAACTCTATTACCTTTGGGTATTTCTAACCTGTTTTTATTTGATGGGGAACAGGTAAAAGAATTGGCAGAACAGGATGTACCTCCTGACAGTGTTAAGGATTCGATGCAGACTTTATTAGGGTTAGAATTAGCGGAAAGATTAGCCGTTGATCTGGATATTTTAGCTAGTCGCAAGCGCCGGTTATTAGCAGCAGAAAATGAACTGGTAACTATTGAAGCGATCGAGAAAAAATTAGCCCAGTACCAAGAAGATTTAGAATTGGCTCGGCAAGAGATGGAAACTCAACAAAAAAATTTAGATGTGGTTAGAAATGATTTTGATGCAGTCTCGGATAAATTTCGCATTGATGGTGGCAAAATTGCCGCCGAAAGAAGTCAATTAGAGAGTAGAAAAAAGGATTTAGATAAAAAGTTAGATAAACAGAGGGAATATTTAGGTCAATTAGCGGGGGAATTATTACCATTAAAGTTAATTTTTCCTCTCCTGGAAGCGGCTAAAATTCAGGGAGAAAAAGAGCTACAATTTCAATCAGCTAAGGTCGCTCAATCGGTTTTAGAATCCAGAGATAAAAAGTTACTGGCTTATTTAAAACAACTGAATTTAACTTTAGAACAATTAGAGAATATTAGGGAGTTTTTACGGCAAGAAAATCAGTTTTTAGCTGAGGATAGCGATTCTTTGATTACTTCTTACTTAGATTTAGACGAGGAGGCGATCGAGTTATTAAACCGAGTCTTAACCCATCAATTACCGGCACAAATTAACCTCGCTCATCAAGCAATAGAACAATTAAGAAATCTGGAAGCTGACCTAGATAATTTAGAGCGAGAATTAGCAGTAGCAGCCTCTCCCGAAGAATATGAAACCCTGAGTAATAACTTAAAAACCGCTCAGAAAAAGTATCTAAATGCTCAAGGAGAATACGAGCAAAGCCACAAAAATTATGAGGAAGTAAAAAAGAAAATTGAGAAAACGAAAAAAGAATTGTTTGTTTATAGTGAGAAAGCTTTAGAATCGCAAAGTAACGAACATATCGTCAATGCTATTGTCAAAGCACAGCAAACTTTAAAAGTATTTAAAGAACGCTTAACTTTAAAAAAATTAAATAGATTAGAGGGAGAAGTGGCGGAATGTTTTCGTTATTTATTGCATAAGTCCGATCTAGTTCAGAAAATAGCGATCGATGCTGATACTTTTGGTCTATCTCTCTTTGGTCCCGATGGACAAAATGTGCCTAAACACCGTCTTTCTGCCGGAGAAAAACAACTATTAGCGATCGCTTTTTTGTGGGGATTAGCGCGAGTCTCCGGACGAGATTTACCTATCGCTATCGATACACCCCTCGGACGTTTAGATTCTTCCCATCGCCATAATTTAGTTGAACGTTATTTTCCCGCTGCTTCCTCTCAAGTCATCCTCCTTTCTACCGATACAGAAATTGGACAAAATGAGCTACTCTTATTAGAAGAACAGGAAGTAATCGCCAGAAAATACCTGCTAGAATACAATTCCCAACAACGTCAAACCACTATTCACCCAGACCGTTACTTTTGGTAAGATTATGACTGAGATAAATTCCCCAAAAATTCTCACCCGATTAACTCAACACCCACCAACCAGTCACTCCTACAAGAACTTAAAAAATAGTTTAGCGGCAGCGGATTGGTTTGAGACAGACTTGAATCAGTAATCAGTTCAGTGATCACTGATTACTGATCACTGAAAAAACTCTCCACTTCCCATTATCCTATTAAACAGGATTGAGAATGACTAACTATTTTATCATCAGTCAGAGCGAGGTAAAATTATAGATTATGGAATCACCGATCGAACGTTTTCGACTATCTCAAACCGCCAAAGATAGCCTAATAAAATTAAAACGCTACACCAAAATTGACCAATGGAATATCCTCTGTCGTTGGGCTTTTTGTCGTTCCCTTGCTGAACCGAGTCTCCCCTCTCCCGTTCCCATTCCTGCCGATAGCAATGTAGAATTATCTTGGAAAGTATTCGGGGGAGAAATGGCCGATATTTTCTTAATTGCCCTCAAACAACGTTGTCATCAAGACGGATTAGGAACCGATAAAGAAACTCTAATTCAACAATTTCGCTTACATTTACATCGCGGGATCGGTTATCTTGCTGGGGATGCCAAGCTAAAAAAAATCGATAATTTAATCGAATTAGAGAGAGAAAATCTTAGAGAATCTTAAACAATAATCATCTATCTTCCTCTCTGTGTTCTTTGTGTCTCTGTGGTTTGTACTTAATCCTTATAATGGTTCAAAATCACCTTAAAAAACCTTCGATCGGCCTAAAGTAGTGATATAGATAACTGCTTCATCGGAGGGAATTCCTAACACTTCATTAACTTGATCATCAAAAAAACCACCGATACCACTAACCCCTAATCCCAGATGAATAGCCGCTAAATTTAATCTCTGTCCCAAATGACCCGCATCTGCATGAAGATAACGATAGACTCGATCGCCGTATTTAGCCACTGCTTTTGACAGATCCGCCGTATGAAAAACCACAGCAGCCGCATCCCGTCCCAAATCCTGACCTAAACAGAGATAATGTAACTCTTGTCGGAAATTTTTAAAGCGAATTTGCCGCAATTCTTGGGCTTTAGGAGCATAATAATAACAGCCTTCCTCTAATCCGGTTACTGCCGAAACAGCGATAAAAGTTTCCAATAAATCTAGATCAAAATAATCGGGATTGGGATCGAGATTTTGGTCGGCATAATCTTGGGGTTGATAGGTAAAATGCAGCAAAGCCCGCAATTCGTCTAAACTGAGACTAGCACCACTATAAGCGCGGGTAGATCTGCGTTTAAGCATCGTACTTTCCAGATCGATTAAATCTTCCCCCCAATTGACGGGACGGGATGTCACGGAAACTTTTAGACAAAAAGGAAAATTATATTTATCTTCCCAATTAGAGGGGGTAATATTTGCTTCTATCTTCTCATCTGTAGCTATGATAGTCGCTCGGTGTAGAGAGTTTAATAATTCCCCCTCGGCAATTTTGGGATAAAGAGTCGTGGTTGCCGAAGGGAGTGCCGTGGTACTAGGGGGGAGATTTTGCCGGATATTGAGCAGATCTGCCAAAGGAATCACCGTCATGACACTTTCTTTCTCGGAATCAAGATAAAGCAATTCATTCATCTGACTATCGTTAAAACCACCGATTAAATGAGCGCGATAGTCATTAATCGAGGCTGATAGCTCAATATTGCCCAATAAATGCCCTGTATCCAGGAAAATACGCCGATAAGCTCGATCTTCGTAGCGCCAAGCGGATCGATAAAAAATGGCACTGGTAACTAAAGCGATATCGGTATTTTCTAAAACAGGATTCCAGAAACAAGCAGATTGTAGGTTCGTCCAGACATCACTTTCCCAGAATAAAAGCAGCGAGTGACTTTGACCTTGATAACTGTAGAGACCGGCGGGTAAAAATTCCGTGCCACGGGAGATCAGATAGACCTCGGCGGGGTATAATCCACCAGCAGAGGGTGCGGAACGCAGGTACAAGGGACTACCCATAGTGGCGATTTTGGCAGTTAAACCATAGCTACAGCCCAAAATTCGCGATATACGTCGCCAAAAGTCTCCTTTTTGGGGAACTGTTTGACGGGAGAGGTAGGGTTTGAGATCGAAAGTCTGACCGATTTTGTATTCTTTGAAGGGATAGGGTTGTTGACTCCAATCAAGACCTTTACTTTTTGAAGCGATCGTCTGGGGGTCGTATTTGGTCCGCTCGTGGTAGTATTGGGCGATCGAGATTGGCTGATCTGGCATGATAAAGATAGGCTGTCTAAGCTTTACTTTTTAGTTTGACATACTCCCACCTCTATTTAGAAAACGGATTTATGAAAGAAACCCGTTTTCTAAAATAAAATTATGACGACACCTAGCTTCACCATTCCCCAATCTGACCCTCCCCTTTCCCCCCGGCAATCCTTGCCGACGATGTACGATTTACCTAGCGACAATCCACTGGAACCCGGTTTGCCTGACGAATTTCACCTATTACAACCTCAGTTATTACTGCTGACTTTCCAGCCTCCCAACTGGGAACCAGACCTAGTTTTTAGCGCCGCTGACCTTAACCTTTACTACAATGTCAGACACCCTCAATGGTACAAGCGTCCCGATTGGTTTGGGGTGGTTGGTGTTCCTCGTCTCTACGATGGCCATGACCTGCGCTTAAGCTATGTGATTTGGCAGGAAGGGGTTTCCCCGACGATTGTGGTGGAATTATTGTCTCCAGGTACGGAAAATCAAGATTTAGGACAAGAACTACGCCAACCCGGGGAACCGCCAACTAAGTGGACAGTTTATGAACAGATTCTGCGGATTCCCTACTATGTGGTTTTCAGTCGCTATACTAACCAACTTCAAGCGTTTGAACTGGTAGGTGGTTATTACCAACCCGTAGCTTTAGTGCAGGGACGCTTACCGATTCCTCCACTGGAATTGAGCTTGGGTTTGTGGCAAGGTTCCTATCGGGGGATTGAGCGGCTATGGTTGCGCTGGTTGACGCTGGAGGGAGAGTTGATTCCTCTTGCCGATGAGGAGTTAATTGCGGCTAAACAAGAGGCTTCTGCGGCTAAACAAGAGGCTTCTGCGGCTAAACAAGAGGCTTCTGCGGCTAAACAACGAGCAGAACAACTAGCGGCACGATTGCGGGAATTAGGGATAGATCCTGAAACCTGAAGGCTCGAAAACCTCCCAAAAAAGAGAGAGGAAACCCGCGCCTCCTCTCTCCGGGACATGATTTTCTCGCTTTGCGGACAGCACCCCCTAGCATTAAACCCCCTAGTGTGATACAACCAAGAACACTCGTAGGTTCGGGGACACCCACAGCAGAAGAAGCGACGGTCAACAAATGCCGAGAGATTTTTTGAGATTATTCATACATCGAATAATTTGCTCTACGAATAAAGTTATGTGTAGATTTTAGAAGCAATTTGATTGAAGTCAAGATAAAACTAGAGGATTTTACTCTATCATTACTTATTTTAATTTTCGATGTACCTACACCCTACTAGACTAAGCTAAACGGCTTTTACTTCGGATCACCGATATAGACTCCAAAAGGGTTATGGCTATTGGATCATGCAGGTTAAGCGCCGTTTAGCTTACTGGTCTGTCAAGTTTGGAAATTGACGGATACAATTTAGTTAATTTGATCTGAGCATCGACCGTAATAAAATCTATGGAAATTATCGCTGTTTTACTGGGAGTTTTCGGTTTAGGGACAGGTGCGGGTTTATTAGTCATCCGTAACTATTACCACATCTGTCAACCGAGTGAAGTCTTAATTTTTGCCGGTAGTCGTCGTCCCACGGCCACGGGCAAAACCATCGGTTATCGTTTGGTAAAAGGGGGCAGCAGTATTCGTTTACCGATGCTAGAACAAGTGTATCGAATGGACTTGACCAACATGATCATCGATCTCAGGGTGGTTAATGCCTATTCTAAGGGCGGTGTGCCGTTGATCGTCACTGGGGTGGCGAATATTAAAATCGCCGGGGAAGAACCGATTATTCATAATGCGATCGAGCGTTTATTGGGCAAGAAACGCAAGGAAATTGAACAATTGGCTAAAGAAACCCTCGAAGGCAATTTGCGCGGTGTCTTGGCGAATTTAACCCCAGAACAAGCGAACTCCGATCAGATTGCTTTCGCTAAAAGTCTCCTAGAAGAAGCGGAACAGGATCTGGAAAAATTGGGTTTAGTTTTGGATAGTTTGCAGATCCAGAATATTTCCGATGAGGTGCGTTATCTGGATTCGATCGGACGGAAGCAAAAAGCCGAATTACAGAGAGATGCCCGGATAGCCGAAGCAAAAGCCCGAAAAACATCGATTATCAAGGATTCCGAGAATCTACGCCTAACCGCTTTGCGTCGTATCCAAAAAGATTTAGAAATAGCCAAAGCTGACGCAGAAAAACGGGTGCGCGACACTCAAACTAAGCGCGGAGCCATGATTGCTGAGGTAGAATCGGTGGTTATGTCCGATTTAGCTAAAGTACAGGCAGAAGTGGCGGTACAAACTGCCCGAATTAAGCAGGTGAAACAGCAATTACAAGCAGATGTGATCGCCCCGGCTGCAGCGGAATGTCAACAAGCGATCGCAAAAGCCCGGGGGGAAGCAGCCAAAATTATCGAACAGGGGAAAGCGCAAGCGGAAGGAACCAAAAAACTGGCGGCCTCTTGGCAAGGAGCGGGAAATAACGCTAAAAACATCTTTTTATACCAAAAATTGGAGTTATTGCTCAAATTAATGGCCGCCAGTGTGCCAGAAGTGCAGGTGCAAACGGTGACGGTAGTGGACGGGGGTGATGGTAATCTTGTCCCGAAAATGACTGCCTTTGCTGAACAATTGCGTCAAGCTACCGGAGTGGATCTGGTACAAATGGCTAATCGCATAGCACAAACCGAGCCATCTGTCAAGGGAAAAGAGACAAATTTTGATTTTAAACAATTGCCCTCCTGAATCAGTGATCGGGAGTCAGGAGACAGGAGACAGGAGTCAGGAGACAGGAGTCAGGAGACAGGAGTCAGGAGTCAGGAGACAGGAGACAGGAGTCAGGAGATTATTTTTATTTATTCTCCCCACACCCCACACCCCACACC
>NZ_JADEXY010000136.1 GCF_015206885.1 Microcystis aeruginosa LEGE 91341
CCCCACACCCCATCACCCTATCTCCCCATTTCCCGAATTCTCAGGGGTAAACCCCAATAGTTCACCCGTTCTGCTAACCAACCAGTGGATTCTAGCCGCTCGATCGCTTGATTGACGCGTTCTCGGAGACTTTGGTACTGTAAACCTTTAGGGAGAACGACTCCTAGAGCGATCGCCCCCAACTCGATCGGTAATTGACGATAATTGGGGAATTGCTGCACCCAACCAGTTAAAAGGCTATTATCAGCCGCAAAAGCGTCTATTTCCCCGGTTTCCAGTAAATTTAAAGCTTCTTGATAGGAAGCAACCCCGCGCAGGATAGCGTTAGGTAAATTGGAACGCACAAGGGCGATTGTCGTCGAGCCGTTGAGTACGGCGATTCTAGAGTTAGCTAAGTCTTCTAAACGCTGCAATTGCGGGTTTTTCGTCACAAAACCGCTGCTATCGAGGTAATAAAAGGGGCTAAAATCCACTAAGCGCTGACGTGCGGGAGTAATCGCCACACGAGCGATCGCCAAATCCACCCGATCATCAATAACCACCTGTAAACGTTCTTGATTACTAACGGGTTTGAGAATAATAGCACTATCAGAACCGAGAATTTCTGACGCTAGACGTTTAGCGATGTCGATTTCCAATCCTTGCAGATTACCCTGAGAATCAAGGAAAGCGAGGGGAGGAAGATTATTTTTGACAGCGACAATTAATTTTCCCCGGCGTATAATTGTATCGAGATCGGCACTAAAACTTGGGGCTACACCCAAGAGCAAAAAACCAAGAATCAATAACAAATTTTTCATACTGTTTTACCTAAACTAACTCGATTCCTACCTTGATTTTTAGCGGCAAACATGGCATGGTCAGCCCGCTCGATCACCGCTTCTAGATTATTATCTTCAGGGCTAAATGTTACCACACCAATACTAGCAGTAACTCGCACTTTTTGTCGATCAATTTCAATATTTAGCTCGTTAATTACTTGACAAATGCGCTGGGCTGTGGTAGCAGCATCTTGAAGATTAGTTTCTGGGAGAATAGCGACAAATTCCTCGCCCCCAAAACGCCCAAAACTATCCACTTGACGCAGACAGTTTTTAATTGCCCCAGCGACAGTAATTAAAGTTTTGTCTCCTAGTATATGCCCAAAGGTATCGTTAATATGTTTAAAATGGTCGATATCGATGACTAAAACCGAAAAATAACGATGATAACGGCGACATCGTTGAAATTCTTTTTCACCTAAGGAAAGAATCTCTCGACGATTATTCACCCCAGTTAGGCTATCAGTTATGACTAGCTTTTCTAGTTGAGAATTGATATTTTTCAGTTCTTCTTGAGTTTTTTTTAGTTCTAGATGAATTTTAACTCTGGCTAACAGTTCCCAACTATTAAAGGGTTTATTTATATAGTCCACAGCCCCAGAATTAAAAGCATTGATAATATCTTCTTTTTCCTTACTAGCCGTCACAAAAATAATCGGTATATGAGCGCACAAAGTATCACTTTTGAGTTTTCGACAAAGTTCTATTCCTTCCATATCTGGCATCATTAACTCAAGAAGAATTAGGTCAAGATTAGCAGTTTTTACTCGTTCTATTGCCTGTTTAACACTACTAGCACAAATAGTGGCATAACCAGCAGAATCAAGAATATTCACAGCCAATTGGAGATTTTTACCGACATTATCAACCACTAAAACCAGACAGTCTTCAGGACAAAATTTAATCATGATCAGTAGGTATAATTAATCAAGCTAAGGACAAAATAGAGATACAATTATTAGTGATACAGCATTTCTTATACAGATGAAGTATGATGGGATTGGGCATCGCCCCCAAGGGTTAAGCTTATCCCTAGTTTCTAGAAGTCTGCTTTTTTCGACTAGAATAAAAAAAGCCAGCCAGAATAGCCGCAATTAAAAAAATTTCTCCTCTTAGACTTGACGTGAAAGAGTCCCTCAACCCTACTTCTTTGGATCTCAAAACCATTTTTCCCTTTAAACTCGACGACTTCCAGCAATCGGCGATCGCTGCTCTCGCTGCCGGTAAATCAGTGGTTGTCTGCGCTCCCACCGGTTCCGGCAAAACCTTAATCGGAGAATACGCCATCTATCGCGCCCTCGAAAGGGGCAAACGGGTTTTCTACACCACTCCCCTGAAAGCTCTTTCTAACCAAAAATTCCGGGATTTTCAAGAAAAATTCGGTCGTACCCCCACCGATGGCGATGAGGATTCCCCGCTGCTGTTTGCGGAAGTGGGATTGATTACCGGCGATGTGGTGATCAATCCCTCAGCATTAATTGTAGTCATGACTACAGAAATTTTTCGCAATATGCTCTACCAAACCCCAATCGGTGAGGTAGGCACTTCCCTAGAAAACGTGGAAACCCTAGTTCTCGATGAATGTCACTATATCAGCGATCGAGGTCGCGGCACCGTTTGGGAAGAATCAATTATCTACTGTCCCCCTAGTATCCAATTAGTCGCCCTCTCCGCCACCATCGGCAACCCGGGAGAACTCACCGACTGGATTAACTGGGTGCGGCAACTGCGTCAACCCAGCGACAATAAACAGACCTCCAGCTGCGAGCTAATTAACTCCGATTTTCGCCCCGTCCCCCTGCGCTTTTATTTCGCCAATAAAGAGGGATTATTCCCGCTGCTCGACCCAAAACAGAGCAAAGTTAACCCGAAACTACACTCAAAAGTCGGCCACGGCAAACCCCGACGCTTAAAACGAGAAGATTGTCCCACCATCGCCTCGATTGTCACCACGCTGCGGGACAAGGATATGCTCCCAGCTATTTACGTCATTTTCAGCCGTAAAGGTTGCGATCAGGCGATTCGAGAGCTAAAAAACCTCAATCTCGTTAATCGAGAAGAAGCTAGAGCCATTTACTACCGTTTACTCATTTTCTTTCTGGAAGATAATCCCAATCTGCAAGAACTAGCCCTTTCCTTCTTTGCCGTCGAAAATCCGCCTCTACACCAGAAATTACTGGCTTTTTTCGCTAATAACCCCCAGTCTGAAGATCAACTCCTCAGCCTCTTAACCGCCGACCCCGAGACGAAAAACCAACTGTTTGAATTCCTGGCTAGTGCTTCCCAATTGGTGCGGGCCGACCAAGTGGAACCCCTCACCCGGGGCTGTGGTGTTCACCATGCCGGGATTTTACCCCTCTGGAAAGAATTAGTCGAACAACTCTTTGAAGCCGGTTTAATTAAAGTGGTTTTTGCCACCGCTACCCTCTCGGCCGGGATTAATATGCCCGCTCGCACCACCGTTATCTCGGCCCTTTCCAAACGCACCGATGATGGTCATAGTATGCTGACTCCCTCGGAATTTGTCCAGATTGCCGGCCGGGCCGGTCGCCGGGGAATGGACGCGGTGGGCCATGTGGTGACAGTACAAACGCCCTTTGAAGGGGCAAAAGAAGCGGCTTTTCTGGCCATCGCTCAACCGGAACCTCTGCAAAGCTGTTTTGCGCCCAGTTACGGCATGGTCTTAAATCTCCTGCAAAAACACAGTCTAGAGGAGACAAAAGACCTCTTAGAGCGCAGTTTCGCCGAATATCTCGCTCGTTTGAAGTTAAGCCCCGAACGACAACAGATTACCGCCTTAACCACCGAATTAGCTAAGTTGGATATGGAATTAGCTGGGATCGAACGGGAGCAGGTCTTTAGTTACGAAAAGCTCCGGGAAAGATTGCGGGAAGAAGAAAGACTGTATAAAATCCTCGCTAGTCAGTCGGAGGCCCAGAAAAGACAGGAAATACATCTAAAATTGCCGAATATTCCCGTCGGAACTATCCTCCATCTCAAGGGCAAACATATTAAGGTTCCCGTCCCCGTCCCCGCTATCTTTGTCAATACCCTGCACGGAGCCGGTCAAGTGCGGACCCTTGTTTGTTTAGGCAGTGATAATCGCTGGTATTTAGCCGCCTATGCCGATATTAGCGAGATTGATCGAGGTTTTCTCACTCCTGCGGCATTAGGCGAACTGATACCCCCTTCCCTAGAAGCTGTTTCCCTAGGGGGTTGGCGCAAGGGTGAGGAAAATACTCAGGCGATCGCCGATTTGATCCCCCAACAAGTGCAGGGCATCCCACCAGTGGCGGAACTGGCAACACAATCACAAAAAATTGAAATTGTCAATAGTCAAATTGCCGCCCATCCCCTGCAAAAACGCAAAAATCCGGGGCGATTGATGAAACTGTACTACGATCGAGAAATTGCTCGCGATAAGTTACACAAGACCCAGATTAAATACCAAAAACAACAATCGCGTAAATCCTACTACTGGGAAGAATTTCTGAATCTAATCGAGATTTTGCGGGAATTCCAAGCATTAGAGGGTTATTTGCCCACTCCCCTCGGAGAAGCGGCGGCCACTATTCGCGGGGAAAATGAACTCTGGTTAGGATTAGCAATGATGTCCGGAGATTTGGACCGATTGACTCCTAGCCAACTAGCCGCCGCCATCAGCGCTATGATTACGGAACCCCCTCGCCCCGATACTTGGTGCAATTACCCGCCTGTGCCAGAAGTTATCGATATTTTGCGACAAGGAGAGGAAAATTCCCCGGGTTTGCGAGAAGTTCGCCGTTTACTCTATCAAGCTCAATCTCGCTACGATATCACTATTCCTGTCTGGTTAGAAACCCAACTGATGGGGATTGCCTCCCGTTGGGCCCAGGGGACATCCTGGCCAGAATTGTGCGAAAACACTAGCCTCGATGAGGGAGATCTAGTGCGATTATTACGGCGCACCGTCGATGTTCTCTGGCAAATTCCCCAAATTCCCCGGGTTTCCCAAGTTCTTAAAGATAATGCCCGTCTCGCCGTCACAGCCATGAAGCGTTTTCCTTTGTAATATTGATCGCTCTTTTAAACAATGGGAGATGGTAGGGAAAGTAACTGTTGGTGGATTTGCTCGATTAGGGCGAGGATTTGCTGATAATTGTGGTGCAATCCCTGATGATAGAGGTGATTTGCTCCTTGATTTAAATCCGCTAAAGCTGATTGATAATAACCCAATTGATGCCGCAGTAATCCCCTTCTAATATAAGCATCGGCATAAAAAGGATCGATGGCAATCGCTCGATTTAAATCGGCTATTGATCGGTCGTATTCACCTAATTGGTGAGCGGTACAAGCTAGATTATAGTAGGCTGAGGCGTTGTTTTTATTTAACCGGAGAGCTTGATTAAAATCCGCCTTGGCTGAGGTAAAATTGTGGAGGGCTAAATGAGATAAACCTCGATCATTATAAATAGTGGCTAAAGTGTCGGGTTGCTGGTTAGTAATTTGACGCAAGGATTGATTAAAATCCGCTAGGGCAAGGGGATAATTTTTCATGGCCGACTGAACCAAACCCCGATTATAGTAGGCTTGATAATAGGTGGGTTTTAACTGGATAGTCTGGTTATAATCGGTCAGAGCCTGTGAATAATCTCCCAAACGATAAAAAGCTAAACCCCGATGAAAATAGGCTAGATAATTATCGGATTGCTGTTGTAAAGAGCGCGTGCAGTCCTGCCAAGCGTGCAGATAATCCTGTAAATAAATCTCAGTTAAACAGCGATTACTGTAGGCTAGGGCCAAGTTATTTTCCTGTTCCAGCGACTGATTGAAATCCTGCAAAGCTTGCTGATAATTACCCGCCTCTAGTTGTTCAATTCCTGATCGCAGCCAGTAGGATAAATGTACTGATTGAGCCGCTTTTCCCGGCCGAGGCAATCCCCCCAGCACAAGCGAGCAGAGCAGTGCAACCATAACCAATCCACCGAGGCGAGGAAGAAAATTTTTCAAAACCGTTGACATAGGAGTATCTTTGTGTATATACTCCCAATTCTGAGGAAACTTTCCCGATCAATCAACAGACAGCCTGTCAAATACAGGAGTCAGGAGTCAGGAGACAGGAGACTCCGAGACAGGAGACAGGAGATTATTTTTATTTATTCTCCCCACTTCATAATTCATAATTCATAATTCATAATTCCCACACTCGGGGCTGCGATAAACTAAGAAAAGAAAGATTGTCACTGAGCAATTATGATGGCGTTACTCGCTAACGCAGTTGACACCCGATAAATGATACAGGAGTTATCTATGGAAACTATTTTTATCCCCCACCTCCTCAAATCTCCTGATCGACAAAGAGTCATCATCATCGATAATTTTATCCCCGGTCTAGAAACCTTGACACCGGTGCGGGGAACCTTGCTGGTTAGACATGGGGGCAATTTTTTGGAAGTATCGGTGAAAGCAGAAACCATCGTCACTTTAACCTGCGATCGCTGTTTACAACAATATAATCATCGTCTGCAATTAAACACTTCCGAATTAATCTGGCTAGACAAAAATAAAGACTACGATCACTCCTATCCTCTAGAGCGAGAAATAGCCTACGAAGACCTCTCGGAAACCCTCGATCCTAACGGGGATTTTGACCCGCAAATGTGGTTATACGAGCAGTTATGTCTAACTTTACCCCCCCGTCAACTCTGCGGAGCCAATTGTCAACCCCCCGATTTTCTTCTTCCAGAAAAGACTGCCATCGATGGTCGTTGGGCCTCCCTAGAATCCTTGAAAAGTCAGTTATCTCAATCGCAAAATTGAGCTTTGATGCTGATTTTTTTTCGGGTTTCGATCCCAGAGAAAAGCGATCAAAACCCGATTTTTTACCGGCCCCAAATCTTTTTCAGGACAGTTTCCGGGGTAATATCGGCGACTTTTCCCGTATTAGCCTCAATATATCGATGCAGCTCTCCCCCACTCGGTAAAACTCTCTTAGACAACGAAGGAACCAGCAGAGAGAGGGTATAGGTTCCCACGGCCACGGCTAACTGTAAAGGGACACTTTCGGTAGCTAATAATAAATTAGCACCGGCGATCATAGCCGCCATTTTACCGATATCGGCCGTTCTGGACACTTTTAAGTTATTATCCATGGCTTTGAGGGCTAAAACCCAAGCTTCATCTAGTTCTCCCTGGATCGCGACAATTGGCAAATCCGGTTGTTGATGGCGAATGCCTTGGATAATTTCTAGCCAACTCTCTAGGGGATAAACCGTTTCCAGTCCTTGGCTGATGCTGAGATCGCTACCGCCGGCGTAGAGGAGAATATAGCCGCTATCCTTAATGTTGAGGCGTTGCTGCTCCATTTGGGCCCAATCGATATCATCCCGATTCAAGGTTATTTTTAAAGGTGGACAGGGTGCGGCAATCTTTAACCCTTTGACCAGTGCGTGATAATTATCCGCTAGATAGCCTTCCGTTGGCTGGGGTACTTGTTGCGATAAAAACCAGCTGCCATTATTTTCATAGCCTATACGGTTAAGAACACCATTTAACCAGAGTAAAAGGTTGATAGCAGGACGATTGGTGAGACTAATGGCGATTTCGTACTCCCGGTCCCGAATTACTCCCAAAATATTTAAATAATCCGCTAATCCGTACTGATCTCGATAGTCAAATAAAAGCACTTCCCTAACCTGGGGACAGAGACGATAGGCAGCCTTTGCTCTAGGTTCGACCAAAACATCGATGCTGCTTTGGGGGTAAGTTTGCTGGAGGGTTTCTAGAGTGGGAAAAAACAGCAGTTGATTGCTAATTCCTCCCGGTACAAGGGTTAATATTCGCATTTTATCTGGATATACCTGAATCGATCAGCTTAATTTTAGCAGTGTCCCTCGTTATTCATTGAACCTCTTGTGAAAATCACAAATTGTCCTGAGAGTTAGGAGTCAGTAGCCAGTAGCCAGTAGTCAGAATTGTGGGCTTTATTGATATAATACTTGTCTATGGTCTTTTTTCCTGCTTGGAGTCTCCTCTCGACCGCCTCGAAGTTTCCTCACTAAGGGAAGATTTTTGATTTTTGCAGGAGATATTAACTATTACCCGAAGGATTAGAGCCGTACATAGCATTTAAAACCAAAGCGGGGTCAACGTATTGATTGCCGTACATCAGTCCCCAGTGCAGGTGTGGTCCGGTAGTGCGTCCGGTCATTCCCACTCTAGCCATGCGGGCCCCTGCCGGTATATCCTGACCGAGAGTAAGGACGATTCCCCCTGACCTATCAATCAAAAAAGTACCACGGCTATCGGATTGAACCGAACCCATGAGATGACAATAAATATGCGTCCATTGACCGGATTGCATCTTAATCATGGTCCCACAGCCTGTATTATCGGATAATTCGACGATTCTGCCAGTCCACCAATTACGAATATAACTGCCCAAGGGTGCGGCCATATCTAACCCGGCATGAAATTGTTGACTGCCATCCATGGGAGAGAAACGATAACCGAAACCGGAGGTATAGGTTTGAAAGTTTTCCACGGGGAAGGAAGCACCGGCCCAAGCATTTTGAGCTATGAGGGTGGGATTAGCTTTAACGGGGTGTAAACGGTCAAATCCTAGACAGATTAACGTGACAAGACAGCTAATCGCTAAAAAACGCAGGAATTTAACAGGCAGATACTTTAGCATGAGACTTACTCCAAACACCACAATTAAATATACCGCTAATTTTACCGGTGGCTTTTAACCGATATTTTAGTTAAGTTTTGAGTTATTATTGAGCATTGGTTAGGGATTGACAACATTTCCCCTCAGACTGCCAATTCCCCGACTCCCCTACTTAATTTTTACCTTTTACTGACTCGTACCATGTTAGACCTAAAGCAAATTAGAGAAAATCCAGAGGAAGTACAGAAACGCTTAGATAGTCGGGGAGGGAGTTATGATATTGCCCCTATTCTCCAGTTAAATCAACAACAGAAGGCTTTAGAGTTAGAACGCAGCAGTTTACAGTCCCGGGGTAACGAAATCGGTAAACTGGTGGGACAAAAAGTGAGAAGTGGCAGCGATGTCAACAGTCCCGAAATCTTGGCAATGAAAACAGAAGGAAACGAGATTAAAAGTAAACTAGCTCAATTAGAACCGCAGGAAAAAGAGATTAAAGCGGCCATTGACCAAAAAATTTTAGATTTACCCAATTTACCTAGTGAAACCACTCCCATCGGTAAGGATGAACGGGAAAATGTGGAAGTTAGACGCTGGGGAGAAGAATATAAACCCACCAACCCGAATATTTTGCCTCACTGGGAAATTGGGGAAAAATTGGGCATTTTAGACTTTGAACGGGCAGTAAAAATCGCCCAGAGTCGTTTTGTTAATCTTATCGCCCTCGGGGCAGCCCTAGAAAGAGCTTTAATTAATTTTATGCTCGATCGCCATATTGTCGCCGGTTATACAGAAGTTTTACCGCCAATTTTGATTAATAGTGACTCCCTGCGCGGGACGGGACAACTGCCAAAATTCGCGGAAGAAAGCTTTAAATGTCGAGATGACGAGCTTTGGTTAGCACCAACGGCAGAAGTACCCGTAACTAACCTTTATCGCGATGAAATCCTCTCATCGGAGCAATTACCGATCAAACACTGTGCCTATACCCCTTGTTTTCGTCGGGAAGCGGGCAGCTATGGCAAGGATACGAGGGGCCTGATCCGTTTACATCAATTTAATAAGGTGGAAATGGTCAAAATCGTCCATCCTGACGCTTCTGCTCAGGAACATGAAAGTTTACTCGCTAATGCGGAGGGAATCCTGCAAGCTTTACAGTTGCCCTATCGGGTGATTGAATTGTGTAGCGGTGACTTGGGTTTTTCGGCTGCTAAATGTTATGACTTAGAAGTGTGGCTACCTTCGGCTAATACCTATCGGGAAATTTCCAGTTGTTCTAATTTTAGAGACTTCCAGGCACGACGGGCAAATATTCGCTTTAAAGAAAAAGGGCAAAAAGGCACTAATTTTGTCCACACTCTCAACGGTTCGGGATTAGCGATCGGTCGTACTATGGCCGCTGTCCTAGAAAATTATCAACAGGCAGACGGGACGGTAAAAGTGCCAGAAGTGCTGCAACCCTATCTAAAACGGGAAGTTATTTGTTAAATTTTCTAAAAATGCTTGACAAAATGTCTTTATAGTGCATTGGAAAAAGTTGCTCTTAACCCCACTCTAGAATTGCCTGTTTTAAGGCTCCTTCGGGCAAATTGGCGGGATCGAAAGACTCACCCGCTTCTATTCTCTCTAAAGCTTCAAAAAAAGCCCTCACACCACTGGCTGGTCCCCATGGGTGATCCATAATTCCAGTTCCCGCATTGAGGATAACATTACGTCCGTAATCCCCAAGTACCTGGGGAACAATACCGGGACGAATGCCGGCCGAGGGAACCGGAAAAACGTTTCTATCGCGCAAAATATCGCGAATTTTGCCTTCCTCCTGGGGATCGAAGGGTAAACTACCATAAGCGGCGGGATATAGCACTGCATCGGCTCCCGCGTGGGCCATCATCGTCCCCAAAACCACAGAATAGGCTAATCCCGTATCGCTACCGGCACACATCGCTCCAGCAAAGGCAGGATGGGCGAAAATAGGAACATCGATCGCTGGATCACTAGCTAAAGCTTCTAAAACGGAAAACCCGTAGGTAAGAACGTTTAATAACAGAGCATTAGCCCCATGTTTCACTAATAAACGGGCTTTTCTCTGCAATTCGTCCGCTTTTCCAGTGACATTGACCGCATAGAGAACATTTCTACCGGTTTGCTGCCGCACTTCCTCCAAAACCCGGCGACAACAATCTAGGCGCTCGTGGGTGGGAGCCACGGGAAGATCCGCCATGATTTCATCGTCTTTAATCACGTCTAAGCCAGCAAAAGCCACTTCTCGCAGGATATCGGCGTGATCTTGCGCCGATAGTCCTAAAGCGGGTTTAAAAATTGCCATGACTAGAGGTCGATCATAAACCCCCAAACGTTGCCTAATTCCGGTGATTCCCACCTTGGCTTTCGTGCCGTAGCTTTCGGGGAGGTACACCCCCACCACTTTTCCGGCTCCAGCCATGGAATATTTGCCGAAAATCATGGTTAAAAGACTGGCGATGTCATTTTCAACGTTTATCTGGGGAAAACGCACCCTAGCCACCTTATAACCGTCTGCTTCCTCCCTGATCCCCACCACTTCCGCTAGATGTTGTTGTAGCTGCTCTTGACGATGACTGTGGCGATCGCTCCAAGTGCCGGCGGTTTGACCGATAGCGATCGTTTTTGCCTGTTTTTCGGCATTAATAGCGGGCGGAAAGCGATAATCGACAATAATGGTCATAAAAGGTAGAAAAAGGGAGTGGGAATTATAAATTATAAATTATAAATTATGAATTATGAATTGGGGAAGTGGGGAGCCTTTTTCAGTGTTGCCAAAGGCACGGCGTAGCCGTCCAGTAAACAGTAAACAGTAATCAATGAACTGAAAACTCATACTAAATCCGTTGAGTAGACCTCCTGCAAAAGTCTTATTCAGCTACTTGATGATAGCCTAAAGCAAGTTCATAGTTGTAAATGCCAGCGATTAAATTAAATCTCAGACCAAAACGCCGTCTCCGATTCCTATATCTTGATGAT
>NZ_JADEXY010000137.1 GCF_015206885.1 Microcystis aeruginosa LEGE 91341
CCCACACCCTGCTCCCTTCCTCCCCCCACACCCCAATTCATAATTCATAATTCATAATTCTCCCAACCCCTAATCTGTATCTAAATTCCTTTCTGGAGAGAGAATTGCACCTGTTTAAATTCTTGTTTTAAACGTTGTTTGAGTTTGTCGGGGATGGGACGGGAACCGTAGGCGGTATAATAACCAGCTAGAGAGTTTAAGGCTGTTTGCATAGTAGTGAAAGAACGCAAACCCCCGGATTTTTTATCTCGCCGGTAGAGGGAGATGTAATCGTTGATTTGTTCCTTTGCTTGCGACTCAACTGCCGCTTTATTCGGGTCATCTTTGACCACATCAAGGGCTGTGGTTAAAGTTTCAATCACCGTCAGGGTATCCTGTCCGTAATTGCCCGTTAACCCCGAACTACTGGAACAACCCATCAATCCGATGACAAGGACGAGAACCAAAGCTAATAAGCGAGAAATGTAAGGTTTTAGAGACATATTTTCAACACCATAAGTTAATCCCAAGTCACCTTATCCTATCAGGAAACCGTGACCAGTTCCCCATGGGAGTCAACCGGCTGCAAAAATCAAGGGTCAACCGGGGGGTAAATAGCCAAAATATAGGCTTTTTTGACGGGGAAAGCCCTATTTTTGTCTAAAAGTTGCGATGCCATCAACCCGGAGTGAGTTGATTCTGGACTAATTCGGGCCGCGATCAGGCACTGGTGGCGGTTTCAGGGTCGATCGAGATTGGACCTTGTGATCGATTTATCTAGAAGATAAGTAGGTAGGTGTTAAAAGTTGTCAGACACCCCCCTTATCAAGGGGAGCAGGGGGGATCGGCACCCCCCTTATCAAGGGGGGATTAAGGGGGGATCAGAGGCAAAATCTATCTTCAATTTAATTATAACTACTTACTTAAAAATTCTTCTTTGCTTTCGTCCTGTTTCGGAAGAAAGAAAGTTACATTTTGTAATCTTTAGACCGCTCAAGCTGAAACTAAGGAGAAATCGGCAGTTTGACGGTAAAGCTTGTTCCCTTATCCACTTGGCTATCTAGGGCGATTTCGCCACGGTGGAGTTCGACGCATTTTTTAACCACTGCTAACCCCAATCCCGTGCCGATAATATTTTCCACATTCTGACCCCGATAAAAGGGTTCATAGATCTTACCTCTATCTTCCTCGGCAATGCCGATCCCTTGATCCCGGACTTGAAAAACAATGCGATCGCTATCTTTCCACAAAATCAAACTAATCCCTGCTCCTGTGGGGGAATATTTAATCGCATTTAAGAGTAAATTACTTAAAATCGAGTAGAGCAGTTTCTCATCTAGATAGGGACGAATCATCAATCCCTGACTGACAAATTTAATCGGTGCATTATTTTTATTGATAAATTGAAAATCCTCGACTAAATTTAAACAAAAAGCTTCAATATCGAGCGGCTCTAGTTGACAACTGAGATTGCCAGATTCTGCCCTAGTTAAAATCAAAATATCTGTTAAGAATTGATTCATTAGCTTGACAGAAGACTGGATTCTATATAGGTTTTTTCTGATCGACTGATCTGCATCTTTTAAACCATTTTCTAATAACTGCGAGGCGGAAAGAATCACGGTTAAAGGGGTTCGGAACTCATGGGATATCATGGAAAAAAGCTGAATTTTTAGATCAGAAATTTCTTTTTCTTGTAGTAATAATTGGTGAACTTTCTCACTTTTTTGTCGCCGTTTCTCTTGCCAAAAAACTAAAAAATAAACTCCGCAAATAATCCCAAAGCTAGTAAAAGTTCCCAGTAAACCCAACAGAGAATTTTCGCGGATACTATCCCTAGAACTAGCGATACTACTTCTTAAATTCCTTTTCTGACTAGCTTGTAAATAGGTAAGAAGATTTTGAAACTTATCCCGGATATCGAAACTTTTAACCGTGATTGCATCTTGAAAAAGATCATCGGATTGATCGGATTTATAGGTGGCGATCGATTGATTAAATAGAGCAATTCGCCGATACATTAAATCCCCGATCTGAGTCACCATTTCCCGCTCGAAATCTGTGCCGTTTTCTAATTGTTTAGCCAGGAGTTGCCAGTTAGATTGCATCAAAGCGATCGCCCGACGATGACGGCCCAATTCACTGGGGCTGCCAGTTTTGATATAACCCCGTCTTCCCGATTCGGCCACCGCCATGTTAGCGTAAAGATTACTGAGATTATCGATAATCTCGTAGGTAACTTCCACCTCGGCAGCGCGCTGACGCAGAGCGAGGGTATTGCGATAGGAAACTAGGCTAATAGTTCCCATCAGTAAGACAGTTAGCCCGAAACCTCCCGCGATCCATTTTCCTTGTTTGAGCCAATTCATCAGGAGTTAACCGACGCTATTTCCAGCTTACTCTATGTCTAGACCATGCGAATTTTAGTAGTAGAAGATGATATGCAACTAGCCGAGATTTTGCGAGAGGCCTTGAGCGAGCGACAATACGTTGTTGATGTGGCTAGAGACGGAGAAGAAGGCTGGAATTGGCTAGAATTAGGCAAATATGATCTTTTAGTTCTCGATGTCACCCTGCCAAAATTGAGCGGAACTTTGCTCTGTCAACGTCTGCGACGAGCGGAATCCCATCATCCCGTCTCTGCTAATGCCACCGTTCCCGTCCTATTATTAACCGCAAGGGATACGGTAATCGATAAAATCGACGGATTAGACGCAGGGGCCGATGATTATGTCACTAAACCCTTCGATTTGGGCGAATTAATGGCGCGGATTCGGGCTTTGATCCGACGCGGTAGCAGTACCAGCAGTGTTTTATTATCTTGGGGGGGGTTGCAGTTAAATCCCAGTACCCACGAGGCCAGTTATAACGGTCAACTTCTTTCCCTCACCCCCAAGGAATTCGCTCTCTTAGAATTACTTGTTACCCATGGGCGCCGGGTCTTAAGTCGATCGGGTATTATTGAGCGAGTTTGGTCTTTGGACGATTCTCCGGCCGAGGAAACCGTTACTTCCCATATTCGCGGTCTTCGTCACAAGCTAAAATCCCTGGGCGCACCGGAAGACTTTATTGAAACCGTTCACGGTCTTGGTTATCGTTTGAAGTAATATCTGCCTTTAGATAGTGGACAAAATCATTTCTGCACGAAATCTGCACCAAGTTTGCAGAGGGTTTCCATAATCACCCGTTAAATTAGAAAGTTAGACAGGTGCGGGACTTCTAAGACAATCAGAGCGGTCAAACCTGTGACTTTCCTCTCCTAAAAGGGGCTGCTTGAAATGATTTACACGCGATTTGACTATCACGGTTGGCAGATTGAATTGAGCGCAGAAATGCAGGGTTATTCTTTTCAATGTTGGCGAGTGGATGGCAGGGAAGGAATTAGCAATCGCCTAGTTTATGCCACCTGCGAACAAGCTTTAGCGGCTGCCCGACACCGGGCGGATATAGAGTCCGCTTGTCTTGCCCTACTGCGATTTCTCAATGATATCGGCGGCCGGAATTATTATCTCACCCGCGATGATCGCGATGCTCTTAGCCGGTCAATTTTAGAATATGCCCGTGTGGGTGGTGTTTCCTAATTTCTTCCCGGGAAGTTTTCCCCTGATTGAGAATGATTCTCCCTCCGATTTATGTATTTTCCGGTCACTTTCGGTAATAGAATCGTGACGGTGGTTCCATTACTGGGGATAATAGCAATTTCGATCGAGCCTCCGTGTAGTTCCACGCATTTCTGCGCTACCACCAAACCCAACCCTGTCCCGGCGATGTGACGGACATTTTTATATAACTGTATTGATCTTCTCTGCTTGGAGAAATTGCGATAAAATTAACGATCATAACGATCAATAAAAAAATTTTATGGTTGTAACTGTTAATAATTCCCTGACACTAAGGGAATTTCTGCAATTACCAGAAACTAAACCCGCCAAGGAATTTATTGATGGTCAAATTATTCCTAAACCCATGCCCCAAGGTAAACATAGCACCATTCAAGGTGATTTAGTTCCAGCTATTAACGCTAGTCTAAAACCCCAACGAATTGCCCGTGCCTATCCTGAATTGCGTTGTACTTTTGGCAGTCGTTCTCTAGTTCCTGATGTTTCAGTTTTTCTCTGGGAAAATATTCCCCGCGATGGCGAGGGAAAAGTATTAAATAATTTTGTGATCGCTCCTGACTGGTTGATTGAAATTCTCTCTCCCGATCAAAATCAGACTAAAGTTGTTAAAAATATTCTTTATTGTCTAGATCATGGCACTCAAATGGGTTGGTTAATCGACCCTGAAGAAGAAATTATCTTTGTTTATTTTAGTGATCGAACTATCGCTATTTTTGAATCGGAAAATGCTCTTTTACCCGTCCCCGCTTTTGCTACGAATTTTCAAATCACCCTCGGTCAATTATTTGACTGGTTAAGAGGTTAAGTAGGGTTTGCTGAAAAAGTTTGTTGGTGCGGTTAGGAGTCAGGAGTCAGGAGTCAGGAGTCAGTAAGAATTGCGGCAATTTATAGCGCTTTTCACGTTAGTGAGGTATCGACAAGTTTTGTAAACAAAGGGTTTAAGTTCCTTGCCCATACCTCATTCTGATGAAAACTGCTATACATTTCTTAAGATAGACGACAGAATTTATGTCCGACTACTTATAAGTTTTTAGTTTCCAGATTTGAGTTATCAGTTCACTGATTACTGATCACTGATTACTGATTACTGTTTAGCCGACACTTTGAAACAATTGAGTCCAATCGAGATTAGGAGCATCTGAGGGAGCAACAATTTCGAGAATTTTATTGTTAGCGGCGGGATAAAATAGGGATTCTACGCAAACCGAGGCCACTTTTGTGCGGGGAATATTGCCCTCAGATAAGGTATCGGCAGATGACATTTTAATGGCATTAAGATTATCCTCGTTTTTAAGGCCTCCGGGGCGCACAATCGTGTAGGTTAGTCCACTATTGATTAAATAGTCTTCCGCTTGTTTTTTCCAGAATAAAATTAACCAAAAGAGATTGAGGGGGTGGAAAAAGTTCGATACACAGAGGGAAGTAACCAAAACAAAATGCTCGATTCCTTTCTTTTTAGCGGCATCGATGAGATTTTTAGTTCCCAAGTAGTCCACTAACAAAGGTTCCGTGGGATTAAAACTCGGTCTGGCTCCCGTGGCGCATAGCAAAACGCTACAATCAGCGATTAGTGCCTCTAACTTATCGGCCTGTTGCACATCTCCGACGACGATTTCCACCCCTGCGGGCAAAATTTCCGCCGCTTTCTCTGGGTTTCTCACCAAAGCACGCACGGGAATCTGACGTTCGACTAATTGGGCAACGATTCGCCGTCCCGTTTCCCCTGTGGCTCCTGCTACAAATGCTTTCATCGCTTCTTGACCAAATAGTTTTTAACAATACGTTACACTAATCTCAATTCTACAAATTTCCCCGATCCTTTGGCGGTTAATCCCCAAATTTTTCTAACACTATCATTTGCCAGGTTTATAAGTCATGCAGTGTCCCCCCATTAACTCCCTAGCTCGCGAATCTGTAGAAGTCAAAGAAGACAATCAATTTCTCGGTTTTCAAACCCATTTTGCTGGATCTATGGATATGTATAGCAATCAGGACAAGGTTGCCGATTATCTCCGCGCTCACGAAGGTTGGTTTTGTCGTTGTGCCGAACCGATGAAAACTCTGCCCTTCGGTGACAATGGTTATATTATCACCATCGGTAAATATGGAGCTTTTGGCTATGAACTGGAGCCGAAAATCGCCGTGGTTCTGGAGCTGCCCGTCAATGGAGTCTATCATACTCGCAGTGTCCCCATTCCCGATCAACCGTTTTTGGGCTATCTAGTGGATTATCAGGCAATTATGAAACTAGAGGAAATGCCCCTATCTTCTCCTAGTCAGGAAATTGAGGCAATTTTTCGGCAACAGGGACGGGATATTCCGGCGGTTATCACCCAAGTCACCTGGGAACTGCGTATGGATGTTATGGTTAAGTTTCCCAAGTTTATTCATAAAATTCCCCGTCCCATTCTCCAAAAAACCGGTGATAAACTGTTGACACAAATTGTTCGCCAAGTTTCCCCCCGCTTAACCTACAAAGTTCAAGAGGATTTTCACTCTAGCTTTAATTTACCCCTACCCCCTGCCTCCAGTCGTCTTTTCTGTCGTCTCGACTCCTGCGAGGGGGGGTTGCTTGCCTAGGGTTTAGGGAGTCTGTCAACAGTAAGCAGTAGAGCTTGCTGATGGGAAATCAAGGAAAAATAAAGATTTGCTAACGGTGCTGGTCAGTCTAAGCTAGAATTATTAAGAAATGTTTACCCGTAAAAATAAACCTAAGACTACTTCAATATTTTATGTCTCTGCCTATTCGTAACGTTGCTATCATTGCTCACGTTGACCACGGGAAAACCACCCTCGTCGATGCACTCCTCAAACAGTCGGGAATCTTTCGAGAAGGGGAAGATGTACCCACCTGCGTCATGGATTCCAATGACCTCGAAAGAGAACGCGGTATCACCATTCTGGCCAAAAACACCGCCGTTCGTTACCAAGACACCCTGATTAACATCGTCGATACTCCCGGTCACGCCGACTTTGGTGGCGAAGTGGAACGGGTTTTAGGTATGGTGGACGGTTGTATCCTGATTGTCGATGCTAACGAGGGGCCGATGCCCCAAACCCGTTTTGTGCTGAAAAAAGCCCTAGAAAAGGGATTAAGACCGATTGTCGTGGTTAATAAAATCGATCGCCCTAACGTGGATCCTAACCTAGCCGTGGACAAAGTTTTCGATCTGTTTGTGGAACTGGGCGCCGATGACGACCAATGTGATTTTACTACTCTGTTCGCTTCCGGGATGCAAGGATTCGCCAAAGAAGGCCTCGAAGACGAAGACAAAGATATGCAGCCCCTGTTTGAGGCGATTTTACACCACGTTCCACCACCGGCCGGGGACGTTAACAAACCCCTACAGTTGCAAGTAACCACCCTCGATTACTCGGAATACTTAGGACGCATCGTTATCGGCCGCATCCATAACGGCGTAATTAAAGCCGGTCAACAGGCCGCTTTAGTAAAGGATACGGGCGCAATTGTCAAGGGGAAAATAACAAAACTTCTTGGTTTTGAAGGCCTCAAACGGGTGGAACTAAACGAGTCCAGTGCCGGTAATATCGTCGCTGTGGCTGGTTTTGCCGACGCTAACATCGGGGAAACGGTAACTTTAGCCGATGACCCGCAAGCTTTACCCCTAATTAAAGTCGATGAACCGACCCTACAAATGACCTTCTCGGTTAACGATTCTCCCTTTGCTGGTCAGGAAGGCACTTTTGTCACCTCGCGGCAAATTCGCGATCGTCTGATGCGAGAATTAGAAACTAACGTCGCTCTGCGGGTGGAAGAAAGTGATTCTGCCGAGAAATTCCTGGTTTCGGGACGGGGAGAACTGCATTTAGGCATTCTCATCGAAACCATGCGTCGGGAAGGCTACGAATTCCAAGTATCCCAGCCGCAGGTTATCTATCGGGAAATAAACGGTCAACCCTGCGAACCCTACGAATACCTCGTTTTAGATGTACCCGAAGAAGCGGTGGGTTCCAGTATCGAACGTCTCGGCCAACGGAAAGGGGAAATGCAGGATATGCAGACGGGCAGCAATGGCCGTACTCAATTGGAATTCGTGATTCCGGCCCGGGGTTTAATCGGTTTCCGAGGGGAATTTATCCGTCTGAGTCGCGGTGAGGGGATTATGAACCATAGTTTTCTCGAATATCGTCCTTTCTCCGGGGAATTAGCCACCCGTTACAATGGCGTGATTACTGCCTTTGAGGAAGGAGTCGCCACTTTCTACGCTCTCAAAAACGCCGAGGACCGGGGGGTATTCTTTATTACTCCGGGGACAAAAGTGTATAAAAACATGATTATCGGCGAAAGTAACCGGCCCCAAGACGTGGAGATCAATATCTGCAAAACTAAACAGTTAACTAACCATCGTTCCGCCACCGGGGATGAATTGGTTCAGTTACAATCCCCCGTGGATATGAGTCTCGAACGCGCCCTCGAATACATTGGACCAGATGAGTTGGTAGAAATTACCCCGAAATCGATCCGTCTGCGTAAATTACCGGTGAAAAAGTTAGCCAAACGTTAATCGGTTTTGACAAAATCCGGCGGCAATTTTGCCATGGCCGTTGCTGCTAAAAGGGGCAGCAACGGCTCGAAAATGATCGGTAATTGGTTATGATTGAGATCTAACAAAGAAATCCACTCAGATTTTCAACAAAACTGAGATGATAGAAAAAAGTGCCTTGAGTTTGAGGGTAAAGAATCTGCTGTGAGCTATTCTGCTACTTTGATGCGACATCCGATGTTTCCCGCCGCGTCGGACAGCAATCGTCTGCGTCTCTTTTCGGGATCCGCTAATGTATCTCTTGCCCAAGAGGTGGCCCGTTATCTGGGTATGGATGTGGGCCCGATGATTCGTAAACGTTTCGCCGATGGTGAATTGTACATCCAGATTCAGGAATCGATCCGCGGCTGTGATGTCTATTTAATTCAACCCTGTTGCAATCCCGTCAACGATCATTTGATGGAATTGTTGATCATGATTGATGCCTGTCGTCGTGCTTCTGCCCGACAAATTACCGCCGTAATTCCCTATTATGGTTATGCTCGCGCCGATCGCAAAACCGCCGGCCGGGAATCGATCGCCGCTAAACTGGTGGCTAATCTGATCACGGAAGCGGGGGCAAGTCGCGTGTTGGCGATGGATTTGCATTCGGCCCAAATTCAAGGTTATTTCGATATTCCCTTCGATCACGTCTATGGTTCCCCAGTGGTGGTGGACTATCTTCTCAGTAAACAATTACCCGATATCGTCGTGGTTTCTCCCGATGTGGGTGGGGTGGCTAGGGCGCGGGCTTTTGCCAAAAAACTCAATGATGCACCCCTAGCAATTATTGATAAACGCCGGCAAACCCATAATGTGGCGGAAGTGATGAACTTGATCGGCGATGTTAAGGATAAAACGGCGGTTTTAGTCGATGATATGATCGATACGGCTGGTACGATCGCCGAAGGGGCGCGGTTACTGAAAGCCAAGGGGGCGCGACAGGTTTATGCTTGTGCCACCCATCCGGTTTTTTCTGGTCCTGCGATCGAGCGTTTATCCAGTGGCATAGTCGAGGAAGTGATCGTTACTAACACGATTCCCGTCCCGCAAGAACATTTTTTCCCGCAACTGAAAGTCTTGCCGGTTGCCCCGATTCTGGGTGAGGCAATATGGCGCATCCATGAGGACAATTCCGTGAGTAATATGTTCAAATAGATGCTCGAATCCCCCTAGTTTTAGGGGGAATTTTTATATTTATTTTCTTGACATTAATTCTGATTTGTGGCAGCGTCGGGGTTATCAAATCCTCCCAGACGATTGAAGGGCCAAAAACGCACCACGGCGCGACCGATTAAGTTTTCCCGAGGAACGAAGCCCCAAGCGTGGGAATCATAACTATTATTGCGATTATCGCCTAAAACCAGATATTGATCGGGGGGAACTGTCACCGGTCCGAAAGTATAATTAGGTTGTTCGGCGATATAGTTTTCCGCTAACACTTTACCGTTGACATAAACTAGACCGTTTTTGACTTCCACCTTATCCCCCGGCAGTCCAATCACCCGTTTAATAAAAGCATCCTGAAAATTTTGAGCTTTTAGAGCGGCTGTCGGACTAAAAACCACGATATCACCCCGTTCTGGCTTATGAAAATGATAGCTAACTTTCTCGATAATTAGGCGATCGTTAATCTGGAGAGTGGGTTCCATGGAAGAAGAGGGAATATAACGGGCCTCGGCCACAAAAGTGCGGATGCCAAAGGCCAAAATTCCAGCCGTGACAATGGTTTTAACTGCTTCTAGCCAAGGATTTTCTTGGGGGACGGGAGGGGGAGAAGGTTTTTCGGATTTATGGTTCAAGCTTTCAGCCATAGAATTTTAACTTTTGAGAAGGATTAAGCTAATGCGCTCTTTAATTTTCTAGTTTAGTGATAGTAGCAGCGTATATAATATTTTAAGACAATTTTCCCAACCAGATCACTGTTAATTTGTCAAGGCCGCATTCTGCTGCCGGAAGGGGAATTTCCTCGTGGGGTAGAAAACGGTAAGATTAGTCTATCAAAAAGAAGAGTTTTTCGCCGCTATTAAAGGCAAAGCTGGATATTTCGATGATTAGACTGCTATCTCTCTTAAAAGTCGCTTCTACATCACTACTCAGATTTATTCTTGCACAAATTCCCGAATGATCGATTGGAAACTTGGATATTAATTTATAGCAAAAAATGGGTTATTTAGGACGCTTTCAATTTTCAAACTCTTATCGGTCAAGGGTTTCAGCGATTGATTGTCCTAACCACCCCGATCTTTGCTATAGCAAAACGACTTGACTCAGATATATGTTTGCACAAATTCCCGAACGATCAATGCACTATCTGCGATGGGTTGTAACCATCGCTTGGTTAATTCTGATATTTTCTCTGTTTTTTGACCCTATTTCGGCAAAATTAACCGATTCTAATAATCTTTCTAGTCCCCTGAGAGTTGCTCACGATGTGTGCATTAAAGTGCAGGGGGTTTGCCTACCCCAATCCTCCTATCAGTTAGGTGCGCCGATTTTTTGGGGAATAGTGGTTCCTAGTGGTGTTTTTATCTTATTAGTATTCGGTCACGAACTCTGGCGGCGTATCTGTCCTTTATCCTTTCTTTCTCAAATACCGCGTGCTTTGGGTAAACAGCGTCAGAAAAAACAGACCGATAAATCGGGGAAAGTCCGCTCTGAAATCTATAAAGTGCCGAAAAACTCTTGGTTAGCTCGGAATTATCTCTATCTACAATTAAGTCTGTTATTTTTGGGTTTATGCGGACGGATTCTTTTTTATAATTCCGATCGCTTAGTCTTGGGTAGCTTTTTAATCTTTACTATTCTAGCGGCGATCTTTGTGGGTTACTAGACCTCCTGCAAAAGTCTTATTCAGCTACTTGATGATAGCCTAAAGCAAGTTCATAGTTGTAAATGCCAGCGATTAAATTAAATCTCAGACCAAAACGCCGTCTCCGATTCCTATATCTTGATGAT
>NZ_JADEXY010000138.1 GCF_015206885.1 Microcystis aeruginosa LEGE 91341
GCATTATCCTTCTTGTAGTACATCGCTTGGTACAAAAAACAAGGGCAACAAAGCCTAAAACTCCTGACTCCTGACTCCTGACTCCTGACTCCTGACTCCTACCCCCAGGAAAAACTTTTTCAGCAGATCCTAGATAGTCAACAGCTTAGTTAAAAACATCAAAAAGCGGCAATAAAAACTATTGCCGCTGCTATTTTTGATTAACTCCCCGGGTGGGATTCGAACCTACGACCAATCGGTTAACAGCCGACCGCTCTACCACTGAGCTACCGAGGAAAGCTACTCACAATTAATAATTATAATCATAAGTCCCTCAATAATGCAAGTGTTTTCTGGATTTTTTCTCAAAAAAATTTCCGGTGCTGGTAGCGGTGGGCGGAGAATCCACTATTGTGGAGATAAGGACACCATTAAGTCTAGTCTATGCTTGCCCATCACCGCCGTCCCGTTTCCTTCTGTCTGCTCTCGACAGATCTACCCATCCTCTCCACTTTAGACACTTCCGCTACCCTCTACCAAAAGGATCGCCACCGGTTTCATCTTCTCCTCAATCAACCACCAGTCGCTCTCCCAGAAATAGAGACACTTAAACCCGAAAATAATCAAAATAAGTTAATTTGGCTAGAAATTTCGGCCAATCGGGTAATTATGACCATGCAGGGCCAGGGAAAATTCGCCTATCGTCATTTTTGGGAGCAAGGGGTTTTTGGTGTCAGTCGCTACTGGTTAAATGCCGAAAGTCCTGAACCGGGTTACGCTTTTCGCCTCCGCAACTATACCCGTAGTCTCCAATTAGAGGGGAATAATTTCCCCGAATATTTGCGTCTAGAGTACGAATTATGGTCAGATAACCTGATTTTAGGTCATTATGTCCTTCATTTGCAAGTACACCAATAAATAGGGTTGGCTGAATAGAGCTAAGTAGCTGGTTATAATTAAATTAAAAATGGATTTTAGGTTTGATCCCCCCTGCCCCCCTTGATAAGGGGGGTGCCGATAGGCGGGGGGATCCCCCCTTAATCCCCCCTTAATAAGGGGGGCATCTGAAAGTTTTTAATACCTATCTACTTAAAAACCTTGTGGGATAAAATTTTTAGGCTTTTTTGTCCTCAAAAAGTGCCAGCCGGTGGCAAAATTTAGGCACTTTTTCCCCGAAAATTAGGTAATTGTGGGGTGGATTGAAGACTTAGTGCTAGACTTCCCGAAAAGTCTATTTTATTTCAGCTTGTTGTTAGGAATCCACTTAAAAGAGGTTGTTTAATCTGACTAATACGCTCTTGGGTATGATATGGGGAAAAGTTCCGGCAATTGCGCTAAAATGGGGTAGTATGCCGAAAGTTCCCACCTGTCGTTACTCTCAGGACTGTTAGACAGAAAGTTTCCGTATAATCAATAGTTAGACAGAGTTTGATTCAAAGAATTAAGACAAATACAAGGTAGTTTTTATGATTTGCAAATTTTTGAGTGTTTCCATGCTGGCTACAGTTCTTGTAGCAGTCGCATCATCAACTCCTGTTCAAGCCAAGCCAAAAACTTATAAATGCGAAAGTTATAAAACAATGGATGGTCAATGGCGATATCGTATTTCTCCTCCACTTCAGGGTAGTTTTGGCAATACTCCAAATAGTCAAAATTTTATGAATTGTTTTATTCCAGTTTCTAACAAAAAGTGTAGATACGATAACAATACTGGAGATGGCTGGCATGAATGCGGTAAATGCAAAAAAGCTCCAAATGATCCCTTCAATTTTTGTCTAAGAGAAGGCTACGGTGAAATTATTGAAGTTCCTAACAGAGGTCGTTATCGTGCCTTTAGGACAGGAACTACTATTGTTTTAGATTAGGACAATAGTAAGTGCGATGCCGAAGGCACTGCATAGCAGTACGCTATCGCCGTAGGGTGCGTTCCCTAATGCAAGTCCTGCTACTGCGGCTATCGATTTTGGGGAACGCACCATGCACATTGATTGCAGCTGTGAGTCTAATACCAATTTTCAATAGTCGTGACTAACATCTGAAAGGGCAATTCCTTTCTCCGAGAGGGATTGCCCTTTGAAATGATCAACTAAGTCTGTCATTACTTTTGAAAAATGATATAAGTGCGATGCCGAAGAACGTAGTGCGATCGCTGTTATCTTCTTGATTAAACTTTAAAACTGCCATTGCTTGGGATAGGAACGCCAAGGGCGACCGCTTTTTGGGGATGAGGAGTGCGATTGCTGATCTTGTCGTTTAGGTCGAGGTAACAAAACCCAACAAGCTTTGTTATAATATTTTTGTCATAAAGCAAGACTTATAAAAATAGATTTATGCCAGAAATTACTCGATTTTATGGAATTATCATTAAAATCTTTTTTGCCGATCATCCACCTCCCCATTTTCATGCGATTTATGGAGAATATAACGCCCTATTTAATCTGGAAACCTTAGAAATAATTGAAGGAGACTTACCTAATAGAGCCACAAAAATGGTTGTAGAATGGGCAACAATCTATCAATCAGAATTATTGAAAATGTGGAACACTCAAGAATTTAATAAATTACCACCCTTGAAATAAAACAATGCTTTATCCCAAAATAACATCAGCCGAAATCATTGAAAATTATACTCTATTGGTGCATTTTTCTAATCATCAAGCTAGAAAATATAACTGTGAAAATCTACTAGAAAAAACGATGTTTTCTTCCCTTAAAAACTATGCTTTCTTTAAAAACTTTCAACTTGATCCATCAGGTAGCGGAATCGTTTGGAATGATGAAGTTGATATAAGCGAGTATGAAATTTGGATCAATGGAATTGAACTATGATTGCCGATCTTGTAGTGCGATCGCTGTGATCTTGTTGATTAAACTTTAAAATTGCCATTGCTTGGGATAGGAACGCCAAGGGCGATCGCTTTTTGATGAGGAGAAGGGACGATCGCTATTCCTATGAGTCGTGATTTTTAGGCGATCATGAGGTTTTGGGTGTTGAGGGTGCGATCGCTCTAAAACCAAAACCGAACTCTATGTTAGGATATTACATATTTTAGTATCTACACAATATGAAAAGCCAGTTATTACAGTTAGCTTTTGAAATAGAGCTTCAAGACGGAGAAAAATTTACGATACCTAGCTCCATAATAGAAGGAATCGGCAAAGGTAAATGGCTTATTACTATTCAGCCAAAACCAGAAACAGGCGATCTCGCCCATGATGCCTTTTTAAAAAGTTATTCGTCAGAAGATGAAGGATTATATGACGACTATTAAGGCTGGAGAAATCTGGGTTGCATCAATTCCTTTTACAAATGGCATATCTTCAAAAAAGAGACCCGTATTAATTCTTTGGCTAGATGAAGCCGATGTTGTATTAGCAGCAGTGACATCTGCACAGCCGAGAACACAAACCGATGTTTTACTAAAAGACTGGTCAAGCAGTGGTTTACGAGTTGCCTCAACCGTGCGTTTATCACGACTTGATTGCTTAGAGAAATCTTTACTAATTACCAAATTAGGGCAGCTATCTCAAGAAGATGCTGATAACTTGCGTGAAGTATGGAACACTCATATCAAACCCCAGTTCTGAAATAATGCGATCGCTTTTCATAAAATTAACAAAGGGCGATCGCATTGGGGAGGATCAACTTTTTGGTAATGGCGATCGCTTTTCTTGTCATCAGTTCTAACTCATGCTGATTTTGATATAATAGCGATAATTGTTTGACATCTTAAGAGAAAAAATCATGATTAGAGCGATTAAACAGAAAGGAATTGTTGGCAGAGAAGGAAAAATAGAGCTTTATTCTGCGGAACTAGAAGAAGGAACGGATGTGGATATCATTATTTTAGTATCTGATCCTGAAACCGATACAACCGAATATCTTCTTTCAACAGAAGCCAATCAGCGTCAATTATCGGAAGCTATTGACAGAATAGAAAATAAAGAAAACTTAGTGACAATCACCACAAAAGAATGGCGTGAAAAATATAGTATTTGATCCGAAAGCTTTTAAATAATTCAATGAATGGGCGATAGAAGACAAAAAACTCTATAAAAAAATCGTTGATTTAATTGATGATATATTGCGCCATCCCTTCTCTGGAATCGGCAAACCCGAACCCTTAAAACATCAACTCAAGGGTTATTAGTCAAGACGAATTAATGATGAACATCGCTTAGTTTATAAAATTACAGAAACAGAAATTATTATTATCAGTTGTAAATTTCATTATGACTAGGCTCAAGGTAATCGCCGTCATTTTGTTGATTAAGGTTTAAAACTACCATTGCTTGGGATAGGAATGCAGTGGGCGATCATTTTGGGAATGAGCAATTTTTGGGTAATGGCGATCGCTTTTGGGGCAGGGGGAGGAGCGATCGCATCTATCCTAGGGTAGAACGCTGATTGCAAAGGATGGTCAGTCAGCCCTAGATAGCCAACAGCTTACCCGAAAAAGCTAGATTTTGTTACAAAATTTAGTATTACTTGGTGCTGTGTATAGAGAAGTTGCGAATTGTTAACCTTAGCTTTGCTAGGAACGCAAAATATGATATTGTGACACCAAGTCCGTAAAAAACGGCAAGGTTTTCAGTTTTTTAAAACATCAGGTCGCTACATTCTACAGCTATTTTCGCTCAAAAAAAACGATTTTCTAGGCATTCCTATGACTTATCTTGTTGAAAATCCTTCTACAACCTTTTATTCCTATACCGATACGGGGGTTGATCCCCTGAAAACCGCTCACGGAGTTTATATCACGGTTCACGGACATTTTTACCAACCACCGCGAGAAAATCCCTATCTAGACAGAATTGAACGGCAACCGAGCGCCCATCCCTTCCATAATTGGAATGAACGCATCCATCACGAGTGTTATCGTGCCAATGCTTTTGCGCGCATTTACAATGACCGGGGGGAAGTGATCAAAATAGTCAATAACTACGAATATCTCAGCTTTAACATCGGGGCCACCCTCATGTCATGGATGCAATCCCATGATCCCGAAGTTTATCAACGTATCCTGGCAGCGGATCAAAAAAGTTGTCAACGCTTAAACGGTCATGGTAACGCCATCGCCCAGGTCTATAATCATATCATTCTGCCCCTAGCCAACAAACAGGACAAATACACCCAAATTCGTTGGGGAAAAGCCGATTTTCAGCATCGTTTCGGCCGTGATCCCGAAGGAATGTGGTTAGCAGAAACAGCCATTGATTTAGCCACAGTGACAGCTTTAATCGATGAAGGGATTAAATTCACCATTTTAGCCCCTTCCCAGGCCCTGCGCTGTCGTCCTTTCCCTAGCGACCATGATCCCCATCCCCAATGGCACGCGGTGGCCGGAGGTCAAATTGATCCCACCCGTCCCTATCGCTGTTACATCCCCGATGGTCGTTATCTGGATATTTTCTTCTACGATGGTCCAATTTCTCGCGATATGGGCTTTAATGATGTCCTAGCTAGCAGTGATTTTCTCGTCGGTCGTCTGGGACAAGCAATTAAAGGGGATCATCGTCCCTCCCAGTTAATCAGCGTCGCTACCGATGGGGAAACCTTCGGCCACCACAAAAAGGGGACAGAGAAGTGTCTTAGCTATGCTTTTACGGAATCTTTCCCTAAAAACGGCTGGACAGTCACCAATTTCGCCCATTATCTCAGTATTTGCCCCCCCACTTGGGAAGTGGAATTAAAACCCGTGACCGCGTGGAGTTGTGTTCATGGTGTAAATCGTTGGCAGGATGACTGTGGTTGTGGGGGAGGGGGAAATTACCAGCAAAAATGGCGTAAACCCCTGCGGGAGTCCCTAAATTGGCTCAGAGATGAGTTGATTAAGGTCTATGAGATTCAGGGACAGGAATTTTTCCGGGATCCTTGGCAGACAAGGGATGACTACATTGCAGTTATTTTAGATCGATCCCCAGACGCGATCGAACATTTCCTCGCCCTGCATCAAAGTCGCAATCTGAGTAAAAGCGAGAAAATCGACGCTTTGCGTTTATTAGAAATGCAAAGACAAGCTTTATTGATGTTTACCAGTTGTGGCTGGTTTTTTGAGGAAATTTCTCGACCTGAAGGTACGCAAATTTTGAGATATGCTGGCCGGGCCCTGGAATTAGCTGGAGAAGTGGCCGGAATTCAATTAGAAATGAATTTCCTCAGTCGTCTAGCTTTCGCTCCCAGTAACGTTAAATTATATCAAGATGGGGCTGATGTCTATCGACAATTGGTCACTTCTGCGCGGGTGGATTTGGAACGGGTGGCGGCCCATTACGCCATTAGTTCCCTATTTACCAATTATCCCAGTCATCATCGGATTTATTGTTACAATACCCGTCAATTAGATTATCAAAAACAAGCGATCGGGTCTTTAACTTTAGCAGTGGGACAGGTGGAATTAACCTCGGAAATTACCCAAGAAAGTGAACATTTTGTCTTTGCTGTTCTACATTTAGGAGGTTGGGATTTTTACTGCTGCATTCAACCGTTTAACAGTCGGTTAATCTATACCAATCTTAAGGATCATCTCTTTGAATCTTTACAACAGGCCAGTGTCTCAACCATGATCGTAGAAATGGGGCGCGGATTGGGAGAAAACTTTTTTGCTTTACCCCATCTTTTTGCCGATGAAAGACACCGAATCATGCAGAAGGTGACAGCCGAAACTAAAAAACGTCTAGATCAATTATACACCCAAGTTTATCGGGATAATTACGGCATTTTAGCGGCTTTCCAACGGGATGATCTGCCCGTACCTCCAGAGTTACAGGTAGCGGCCGATATTGCCATTTCTCATCGTTGTTTACAGGTGATTAATGCCCTAGAAAAAGATTTTGAGCAGCGGCAAGCGACGGAGAATAATCTCGATCAATTATTTGCTATTGCTAAGGAAGCCAATCATTTACACTGTCAATTAAATATTCCCGAAGCGCGTCAAATCTTAGAAAGTTTGCTCTGGCAATCTCTTGGGAAATTATTACACGATGGCGATCCTTTAATGGCGGAGGAGGATACTTGCTTAATCACCCGTTTAATTGAAGTTAGCCAACAATTAAACCTAGGATTATCCCTCGATCGCTCTCAGGAATTATACTATTATTACTTCCATGATCGTCTAGTTCCTAATTCTTTGCGGTCTAATTCAATAGATGCTGCCTGTCCCTGGCCGATGACTCAATTAAAATGGTTATTACTATTAGGACAGGTGTTAAAAGTTGATGTGAGTATTTGGTTGTAAAATCAGTAACAGGGTGGGCAATGCTCACCCTTTGATTATTAGGTAGGTTATACTAAATCCTGTTATTAAAAACTGATTATTTATTCCCCCTTTTGCCCCTTGCCTCTTGCCTTTTGCCCGTCCTGATATATAGCCTATACTCAACGGATTTAGTATTAAGTACCTAAGCAAAATTAATTACACATCCAAGCCGTCACCCGTCAGCCAAACGCTTTTTGTTGTGATCAGTAAACAGTGAACTAAAAATTCAAATCTGATCCCTGATAGCTGTCTTGGAGTCCCCCGTCTCCTGTCTCCTGTCTCCTGTCTCGACTGGGAAATTAATTTTGCACGACTACTTAGGTGATGATTGCCCTCGAACTCAGGTTAATCCAGAGACTAAACCCTTAGATTTATAATGGACATAGTCTCTCATCTAAGATTTACATGACTATCACGCCGATTTATACCGCCTCAGCCAGCACAGCAAGCCAGTATCCCGATGCTTTTGGGCGTTTTGGACGCTACGGGGGCAAATACGTCCCAGAAACCCTGATGCCAGCCTTAAGTGAACTAGAAACGGCCTATAATCAGTATAAAGACGACCCCGATTTTCAAGAAGAATTAAATCAACTGCTCAAGGATTACGTCGGCAGACCTAGTCCCTTATATTTTGCCGAACGTCTCACCGCCCATTATGCCAAAACGGACGGTACTGGGGCGCAAATTTACCTAAAACGGGAAGATTTAAACCATACCGGGGCCCACAAGATTAATAACGCCCTCGGTCAGGTTTTATTAGCCAAACGCATGGGTAAAAAGCGAATTATCGCCGAAACCGGAGCAGGACAGCATGGCGTGGCCACCGCTACGGTTTGCGCTCGTTTTGGTCTAGAATGCGTGATTTATATGGGAATTCACGACATGGAACGCCAAGAACTCAATGTTTTCCGCATGAGACTGCTTGGCGCGACGGTGCAACCCGTGGCCGCCGGGACGGGAACCCTGAAAGATGCCACCTCGGAAGCGATTCGCGACTGGGTAACTAATGTGGAAACCACTCACTACATCCTCGGTTCTGTGGCCGGTCCCCACCCCTATCCGATGATGGTGCGCGATTTTCATGCGATTATTGGTCAAGAAACTCGTCAGCAAAGTCTGGAAAAATGGGGCGGTTTACCGGATATTCTCCTCGCTTGTGTGGGGGGTGGTTCTAATGCTATGGGTTTATTTCATGAGTTTGTTAAAGAAACTTCCGTGCGTTTAATTGGTGTTGAGGCTGCCGGGGAAAGTATCGCCTCTGGAAAACACGCAGCTACCCTTACCCAAGGTCAACCGGGGGTTCTACATGGGGCCATGAGTTATTTATTACAAGATAACGAAGGTCAAGTTATCGAGGCCCACTCGATTAGTGCCGGTTTAGATTATCCCGGAGTCGGGCCAGAACATAGCTTTTTAAAAGATAGTGGTCGCGCCGAATATTACAGTGTCACCGACAAGGAAGCGCTAGAAGCTTTTCAACGAGTTTCCCGTTTAGAAGGGATTATTCCGGCCCTAGAAACTGCCCACGCTTTAGCCTATTTAGAAACTCTTTGCCCGCAAATAACCGGTAGTCCTCGCATTGTTATTAATTTCTCTGGACGGGGTGATAAAGATGTGCAATCGGTGGCTAAATATCTATCGATGAATGGTTAACAGTGAGCAGTTATCAGTTAACAGTTATCAGCGAGAGAGATAAGCTATTGTGCATCTAAATTTGATATTCGTTTTGACCTATTTCCCGTTCCAGACTAGCTTAATATGAAAAGTTCTTTTAAGAAGGGTTATCAGTTAGGAATTTTGATACTTGTATCGACAAGTTTAATGGCCTGTAGTGCCTTAAACTATAGCTCTTTTACGGAATTTGTGCCATCTTTTTCTCCCTCTCCTTCTCCTTCTCCCTCTCCTTTAGATGCGGCAACTTTACTTGTTTTAGAGAATAAAATTTATCAACAGGTCAATCGCTATCGTCAATCTCGCAATTTATCTCCCCTACTGTTAAATCGGGCAATTTCGCAACGAGCAAGATTACATAGCCAACGTATGGCCGCGGGTTTGGTTCCTTTTAGTCACCAAGATTTTGACAAAAGAGCGCAAACTATTGGTGTTTCAGTTCCCTATGAAGCGGTGGGGGAAAATCTGGCAGTTAATCAGGGTTATGATGACCCAGTAGTGATTGCTGTGGATGGTTGGATTAAAAGTCAAGGTCATCGGGAAAATATGGAGGGAGATTTTGATAGTACCGGGATTGGAGTAGCAACGGATAATCAAGGAAAATTGTACTTTACTCAAATATTTTTAAAACGTCAATCCGCTCCCGTTGCTACTAATCCCCTTAGCTACGATCCTATCGGGAATCAAGCTTTTTTTATTACTCTCGAAGAAAACACTAATTATCAAGTTAATCGCTACCGAATTTCTCAAAATTTACCTCCCCTACGTCTCGATGCTCGCGTTAGTCATGAAGCTCGCTTATTTAGTCAAAAAATGGCCAATAAACAGGCTCCTTTTAGTCATGATGGTTTTGAGGGAAGAGTCAAGGCAGTACAAAGGATGATCCCTTTAGAAAAAATGGGCGAAAACTTGGCTTTTATGAAGGGATATCCTGACCCTGTTGCTGTTGCTGTCAAGGGTTGGATTAATAGTCCTGGTCATCAAAAAAACATGGTTGGTGATTATAATCTCACCGGTATCGGTATCGCTAAAAATAATGCTGGTGAATATTATTTTACACAACTTTTTGTTAAAAAGCGTTGACAAAATGACCATGATGATATTTAAATTTAATTATCAGTTTTTAACTATCATCTCTCGGCTTTTTTTATCCCATCTCCCTATCTCCCCACTTCCCCACTTCCTGACCTCTTAACTCCTAACTATATGAACCTAGATAATTTTCAAGTGTGCGATCGAGATTTAAGTGATGACCTATTATCCCGTTATTTAGGGGTTAATTCGATCGCCGTAGATACAGAAACGATGGGATTAATCCCAGGGCGCGATCGACTGTGTTTAATTCAACTCTGTGATCCCAGTGGTTTTGTCACCGCTATTCGCGTTTTTAGGGGGCAAACAGAGGCTCCTAATCTCAAAAAGGTCATGGAAGATGAGCGGATAGAAAAAGTCTTTCATTTCGCCCGTTTTGATGTGGCTCAATTGTTCCAAACTTTTGGCATTGCGACTCAACCGATTTTCTGCACTAAAATCGCCAGTAAACTGGCTCGTACTTATACCAGTAGTCACGGTTTAAAAAGTCTCGTGCAGGAATTAGAAGGCATAGAATTAGACAAAACCGCTCAAAGTTCTGATTGGGGAAATGCCGCTAATCTCACCGCACAACAACTGAGTTACGCGGCTAACGATGTGCGCTATTTACTGTCAGTACGAGATAAACTAATTGTGATGCTGCAAAGAGAAGAAAGATGGGAATTAGCCCAAAAATGCTTTAGTTGCATCCCCACTTTTACTGCTTTAGATTTACAGCAATACAAAGATATATTTGAGCATTAGTCGGCAAAAGTTACGGTCTATTTAATAAGTAAATAGAAGATAGATTTTGTCTTTGATCCCCCCTTGATAAGGGGGGTATCTGACAATTTTTAACACCCACCTACTTAGTATGATTGACTCCCAATCGAACTTTAAAAACCCAGTTATGGATTGTTTCTCCCCCACTCCCCCACTTC
>NZ_JADEXY010000139.1 GCF_015206885.1 Microcystis aeruginosa LEGE 91341
TCTTTCTTCCAGACATCGATAATTTTTTGGCGAAAATCTACGGAATAGGGTCTCATAGGAAGCTGGCGAGTTCTATTATTTGTCTATTTGCTTTTCATTGTACCTCATAGCTCCAAGAATTGCTATATAGCGTTTCCTAAGCTAGTGAGGTACACCTATTTTTCTTCCCTTTTACCTCTTGCCTTTTGCCTAAAACCCATAACTTTTGTACCTCAGCAGACTGAAAAACGCTATAGTTTAAGCGAAGTGCTGTTGAGGGAATTTTCCTTGATTAACCCGAAAATAGAAGCCCTACAAGTTTTTCAAGCCCTAGAGACGAGGATTTTCATAGTCATTGGCTAATCGATATCTAGAGACCCAAGATTTGTACTTATCGAGCGAGAATTAGGTTCAAATAGAGTCGGGCTAATCACTAGACCTCTTGTAAAAATCAAAAATTGTCGAGGTTGATTAGGAGTCAGTGGCCAGTAGTCGGTCGTCCGGAGAACTAAGAATGAATAATAATCAATTAAATGCTCTATTTACATATTTTATGCCACTTAATCCTTATTTTTGACGTTTTTGAAGCACTAAAAATTGATTATGCAAGAGGTTTACTGAAATCGTTAATATTAATTTTACTCTTGCCTTTTTAGATCTGCTGGCCCCTTGAAAAGCCCCATCTCATCCTGTATTCTGAGTCAGCGTAAGAACTATAAATGTCAAATCTCAATTGATCGACTTAAATCTTAAACTATAATCATTACCCGATCGCCCGGTATTGGAGGAACAAAACAACTCGTGAGTATAACTGATTTAATCCAAAAAGGCGGAGTGGCTATGTGGCCGCTGCTTTTTCTGTCTATTTTAGCTCTTAGCACTATTATCGAACGAATTTGGTTTTGGAGTCGCACCCTCCTTAGTGAGGGCCAGATTTTAAATCGTATTATGGAATCCGCCATCCGTAACTGGGATTTGGCGGCAAAAGTCGCTAGGGATTCCCGCAATCACCCCATCGGTAGCTATCTCTACGCACCCCTGCGCTTAGAAAATCCAGATCCAGAGGTTTTTCACTTTGCCCTCGAGTCGGCTGCCGATGAACAATTATCGTTAATGAAACGGGGCGATAAAATCCTTGAAGCAGTCATCGCCCTTTCTCCCCTGCTAGGATTATTAGGGACGGTACTCGGTTTAATTACCTCTTTGGCTAATATTCAACTGAGTGACCTGGGAACCTCCTCCACAGCCGGAGTAACTTTAGGTATTAGTGAAGCTTTAATTTCCACCGCTACAGGCTTAATTGTCGCTATCTTTAGCCTCGCTTTCTATCGCATTTTTCAGGGACTCTGGTTCAATCAAGCTAGAATTTTTCGCAAGGCTGGCAGTGATTTAGAAATTATCTACCGTCAACGTTGGCTAGATGGAGAAGACCAACAATACGCCCTCAGTGCTAACCTAGAAAAACCGCTCGATCGCTAAGTCTCCCCCTTATAACCCATGGCCGAAACTAAATCTCTTAACCACAAAAAGCCGAAAAGTAGCCATATCACAGCCCGTCCCCTGAAATTATGGCATGATCAACACCGCATTCAAGAGGATGTGCAGGTTAACATCATTCCCCTGATCGATGTAATTTTCTGTATTCTCACCTTCTTTATTCTCGGTGCAGTGGGATTATCTCGCCAACAGGCTATCAGTCTTGATTTACCGAAAGCTAGTACCGCCACCACCCCGATGCGGGAAATGTTGGTGGTTAGTCTCGATGATTTCGGACAACTCTACGTCGAAAAACAGATGGTGACTCGCCCCCAGTTGTTCGAGGCAATCAAGAATTATCATCAATATAGTCCCAATGGACTGATGGTACTGAATGCCTCCAGAAATGCCAGTTATAACGAAGTGGTTGGGGTTTTGGATCTACTGCGACAGGTGGGCGGCGATCGCGTGGCTTTAGCGACTCTATCGGGGGAAGCTAACAATCCCACAATAGAAAATAGCAATCCTTTGCCTAATTTGCCCACTAATCCCACCTTACCCGGTTTAACCAATCCTCTAGGCAGAAATTAACTAGGAATGGATGCGATAGGTAAGTAATTGTTCTTCGAGAGCTGCAATGCGATTGTAGGCTGCCGTCAATTGTGCGGTTAATCGGCGAATTTGGATTTCATCGGCAAAAGAATTATCGCCATTGACAGCCGGGGATTGTTTGCCACCGTGATCTCGGAGAATATCTTTATGATCGTAGAGGCTATTATCGGATAACTCGGAAAACCCGACCATTTCCAGGGATTCACGCGGAGAACGACTCGATTTATCCCCAGCTAGGATAGCAATTTGCTGGCTGAGGCTTTCGACAATATCCTGTAGATGATCGACTTTCCGATCAAGACTGATAATCTGTTGTTGTAGTCCATTCATACAATTACCTAGGGATTAAGGAGGCTTCCCCTCTATGCTAGGCTCTGGAGGAAATGGACTATGACAATTTATGATTGATTTAACGATCCCTTTACTGCCCTTAACTGATCTTAATATATTGCCCGGGTCAACCGGCTGCCCCCGATAGCACTTCTATTAGAAATTAAGGTAAGCTGTTGAGCAGTAAGCCTCGATTTTAAGGAACTAAATTATGTTTAAAAATTGGTCTTTCGATGATTGGATGAATCATATCCTTTTTCTGGCTACAATTTTGGCTTTGCTGACGATTTGGCTAGGTAGATAAATAAAAACTATTTTTCTTTCCTGGTTTACCGAAAATTTGGGTTTAAGTTTCCCCGTCCATTTTACGGCAGGGAGTGTCAAAATAAGAAACAAAACCCTCAGCGATCGATATGACTGACTCAAACCCAAAAATTTGTATTCTCGGTGGTGGTTTTGGTGGACTCTATACTGCTTTACGTTTGAGTCAATTGCCTTGGCAAGATCAACACCCTCCCCAAATTACCTTAATTGATAAAAGCGATCGCTTTTTATTTTCTCCCCTTCTCTACGAATTAGTCACCTCAGAACTACAATCCTGGGAAATTGCTCCCCCTTTCAGCGAATTACTCGCCAATACCCCCGTTAACTTCCAACAGGGAACCGTCACGGCGATCGATGTTAATAATCATAAAATAACCCTTGACAATCAAAACGATATATGCTATGACCGCCTCGTGATCGCCCTTGGTGGTCAATCTTCCCTTGAATTCCTACCCGGGGCCAAAACCCACGCTATCCCCTTTCGGAGTCTAGAGGATGCCTATCGTCTTCGGGATCGACTCAAAACCCTAGAAAAATCCGATCGCGATAAAATTCGGGTCGCCATTATCGGGGGCGGTTATAGCGGCGTAGAATTAGCCTGTAAGCTGGCCGATCGTCTCGGAGAAAGGGGAAGAATTCGTCTGATCGAAAGAAATAGCGATATACTTGGCCCTTCAACCCAATTTAACCGCGACACCGCCAAAAAAGCCCTAGAAAAACGTCTAGTTTGGTTAGACCTAGAAACCACCGTCGCCGACATCCAAGCGGATCGCCTCTCCCTTGACTACAAAGGACAGATCGACAATATCCCCGTTGATCTAATTCTCTGGACCGTTAGTCCGATCGCCTCTCCACTGCTCGCTAATTTGCCCATAGCACATAATGAGCGCAAATTACTAAAAGTTAATCAATATTTACAAACTGTCGAAAACCCCAGCATCTACGCGATCGGCGATGCGGCCGATAGTCGCGACCAAGAGGATAAACCATACGCTGCCACGGCTCAGGTCGCCCTTCAACAGTCCGACTACTGCGCTTGGAATATTTGGGCGAGTTTCCACGATAAACCGGCTTTACCCTTCCGTTATCAACCTTTAGGCGAAATGTTGACCCTCGGAGTCGATGAAGCTACCATTAGCGGTTTAGGACTAGAATTAGCCGGTCCCCTTGCCCATCTTACCCGTCGCTTAGTCTATCTCTACCGACTGCCCACCCTTAACCATCAAATCGCCGTAGCATTTAACTGGATTACCCAACCGCTTCTATCCCTCATCTCTGAGTAGCGAGTTCAGATATTCCTCCACTAACAAACTATCTCGATCGGTCAATTCCTGACCATCGAGACGGTTTAACAGCATTACTGCGCCAAATAACTGATTATTAACCCTAATTGGCACAGCTAAAGCCGTTTTTATCCCCAAAGCCACCGCTATATCCTGACGGATGCGATTATCTCCTAGGGTTTGTCCCACCACCACCGGACAACTCCCCTGGTAAACCACCGTACACAATCCCGACGTGGCAATATCACCCCTTTTGCCCACAATTGCCTGGGTGTTTTTACCCGCACCCGCGCGATAATAAATACTATCACCGTCAAATTCGGCAATGATAACCGTTTCTGTTGGAATTAAACCTAAAATTTCTTCAGCAATGCGATCGAGATTAGTTAATTTTTCCATAATGGTTTAGGGGTTGAGGAAATGGGGTGTTATACTAAATCCGTTGAGTAACGCACAGAAAACGGGTTTCTCCGAGAAACCCGTTTTCTACTCATGCAAAAGGCAAGACGGGGAATAAATAATCAGTTTTTAATAACTGGATTTAGTATTATAATCAAAAAAACAGTAATTCATCAACTTTAGTCTATAGTTTGTGAACTCAAATGAAAGATAACACCCCCAAAGTAAAAAGTCTCAAACCTTATCTTCAGCATTTGCCTCAAGATGCGTCGGAAGCGATCGTTAGCACCAACTTTGCACCTTACCTGATATCATATTTAGGATTTTCAACCACGGAGAGAATTCCAGAATACGACACGGGAGGCGGTGGGATTACCGACTTTGCCACTCGGAGAAACCTAGAAAACGATATTTTTTTACAGACAAAGAGTAATCCTTTTCTGCTGATAGAGTTAAAGGGTAGAGATATTAACCTAACTGAAAATAGTCCAAGTTATAAGGCAACTGTCAATCAGTTAAAGCGTCAGTTATTAGGGAATAACTGTCAAGCAGCCCAATGGGGAATTATCACTAACGGTTCACACATCCAGTTATTTAGAAAACATGGTAAAATCATTTTTCCTGCCACTACTTGCATAGAGCTAACCCCTGAGAACATTGATGAGACGGTAGCTCTGATCAAGACAAAAATTGACAATACTCCCAAAGCATTAACGGTTACTGTTTACAATAATAAAGGCGGTGTAGGCAAAACCACCACAACCGTAAATCTTGCGGCTATTCTTGCTTTTTTAGGGAAAAAAGTTCTAGTTTTAGACTTTGATTTTAATCAACGAGATTTAACTAAATCTATCCTAAATATAAACCCAGAAGATGGCCTACTAGAAAAGGCTTTAACTGACCGTAATATTGATCTAAAATCAGTGATTATTCCCTATACTTTTAAGAATCCAAAACGACAAATTACCTTCGACGTTGTTCCTGCTGATCCTAAAATGGCAGACTATCCGGACTTTCAGTATAATTCTCAAATGAAAATATTCACTCTCCATAGAAAATTAGACTTAGCTAGATATGAATATGATTACATCTTTATAGATGCCGCTCCCAATTGGCGATTTCCTAGCCAGCTGGCTGTTTATGCTGCCGATGTTGTCCTCTTACCCACAAAACATAACAATTCATTCTCCCTTCATAATGCAGCCACTGCCATCAAGGAGTTTCTACCGCCAATGCAAAAATTAAAAAAAGATGGGACTCCCATAGCCTTACCAATTTTTTTCAACGGTGAGAAGATTACTCAACCACAGTTAGAGACTGCCCAAAAAGAAATTAATCAAATACTAAAAAATGACAAAAACCTTGTACACTATTTTTATCCTAAATACACTCCTGCCAGTAAAAATTCACATATTCATCACCTGCCAGAATACGCTATTATAGCCAGTGCTGCTTTCGCTCGCGTGCCAGCCGTTTATAAAAATCGTTCCGTTTATTACTACTACGAAGACTTAGCAAAGGAGTATTTTTTACAATGATGGAATATACCGATATTGGTACTTTAAAGTACCTATACCTAGATGAAATAGAAATTACCAATGGAACCGATGCTGATAGTTTTTTAATTGAAGTTACTGCTAAACTATTACAGCAGACAGGTGGACGCAACTGGCTGCCTGTAATCGTCAAAGAACTATCAGAGGATCGCTATGAAGTTATCGGCAACTCATTTGTTTATGCTGTGGCTGAAAGGGCTGGACTAGAAAGAATTTGGTGTATTATTGCCGATAGAACAGAAGATGCTAGGAATATATCCAGAGCTTTGGCAAGAGAAGAAACCCCAAAACTAAATCTGTCAACAGCTTCAAGAGAAGAAATTAAATCTGCTTTACAGTTCTTGATTGAACAACCGAATAGCCCAATAAAAACAGTTAAATTAGCTACGGCTACTGCTAGGATTGATGAGGCTCCCCGTCAATTCTGGAAGAGTTTAGACTCAATTGTCGCCCTCAAGTGTGGAATTACAAAAGGGAAGGGATTAGATTTACTCAAAACTGTCTTTTATCTCACTCCTCAATCTCAACAAGATGCAGTGATTGAGGAGTTTTCAGAAGAAACTCTCAAACTCAAGACTGTTTCTGAATTAAAGACTCTAGCCAAAGAAAAGGGAATCGTTGGTTTAAGCAAGATGAAGAAAGCAGAGCTAGTCAGAATATTAGCGCAATAAGAAAAAGGAGTATCAACCAAAGTGAATGATCAATTATGAATTATCAATTGCTAGAAGATATTGAAAGTGAATTAAAATGGCAGCAAAGCCTTTCTAACGAAGATCTGGAATTGGGAGCTTTAATAACAATGGCACAGGAAGCCCTGATAGAAGAACAAGAGGGGAGAAAAGAAGATAAAGGCTTTGGAAAAGAATGAAGTCAGCCAAAACCAAGAGGTTTCGTCTTTTTCTCAGTTTGCCGTAAAGGGTACAAGAAACAGCCAAGAAAAATTACGAGATTTGGAAAGAAAATCCATTTCACCCCAGCCTAGAGTTCAAAGAGGTGAAACCAAGAGAAAAAATCTGGTCAGTCAGAGTCGGCATTGGATGGCGAGCATTAGGGATTAAGAAGTCAGATGAAGAAAAGATAGTTTGGTTCTGGGTTGGGTCGCACTCCGAGTATGACAAGATTTTAGGTAAGAATTAGGAGTGATCTAACCAATCACTGCACCGGACCTTGTGCTAAAGTTATCTACATCATCCAAAGTCATTGGCGGCGAGTGAGTTCAACCGTTAGACATACTCCTTGCTCCAACGAGCGGGCTGCTAATACAGATGAATTACGATTTATCCATACTCTAATCTTTTTGATTATTGAACATTTCAACTTCTCCCATCTGTCTCGTGTCACATTTGAACTCATACAATTAAGGAGTAATTTTCAATGAAAACACTGTATGAAAAGCTTGGTGGTGCAGCGGCTGTTGATCTAGCTGTAGAGAAATTTTATGAAAAGGTTTTGGCAGATGAGCGAGTCCAGCGTTTCTTCGCTCCTACAGATATGCAACAACAGAAACAACATCAAAAAGCCTTTATGACCTATGCTTTTGGTGGTGCTGAACAATGGAATGGTCGTCCTATGAGGGATGCACATAAAGAATTAGTGGCTGAGATGGGCTTAACCGATAGCCACTTCGATGCGATCGCTGAGGATTTAGTTGCTACCCTCGTTGAGTTGGAAGTTCCTCAAGCCTTAATTGATGAGGTGGTGCAGATTGTAGGTTCTGTTACTCATCGCAATGATGTCTTAAATCGCTAGAGGAATGTAGCTGTAGGGTGCGTTCCCTCATGCAAGTCTTACGTCTGCAGCGATCAATTTTGGGGAACGCACCATGATCATTGATTCAAGCAAATGATTATAAGCTAAAAACGTCTAGGCACAGCGACGGACGGGAGTGCGATCGGATGTAGCAAATATGGGGGTATTTTACCTTCTCAGCGTTGGGGTTATTGGCTCCCGACCTGATATTATCGATAGTCAGGAGCAGGCAAGCAAATTGCGCCATAATGCTGAAACCCGTGAGCGGGTTTAGGTAGTAAATGTACCTTGTCGATGATGCTGAGGAACCAGCAAAAGGTTCGTAAGAACCTACAGCTTATAGCACCGTTATCTGTAGATATTCTCGTTTTCAAGGTTTAATTGGGCAATAGCTCCATCAATTAAATCACAGCCCTCCCCCAAGGATTCGATCCGCGAAAACCGATCGCGCCAAACCGCCGCACCGGTAAAATTCTGACAATACCAAGCCAGATGTTTCCGCGCTTGCCAGATACCGCGTTGTCCCTTGTATAGCCATAGCCCCTGTAAATGCTCTTTAGCTAGGCTTAACAGGTCAATAGAGGTGGGTTTCGGCAACTTTTTGCCTGTTTTGAGGTAATAATCGATTTCCCCCACCAAATAGGGATAACCGAGGGTTCCCCGCGAACACATCACCCCATCGGCCCGGGTAAATTCCAAACAATTAATCGCCGCTTCCACAGAAACAATATCACCATTAGCGATGACAGGAATCGATAAAACCTCCTTCACCCGTTTAATCCATTGCCAATCGGCCGGCCCGTGATAACCCTGTTCCCTAGTGCGTGCGTGCAGGGTCAACATTTGCACTCCCGCATCTTCCAAACGACGGGCAAAATCGATAATATTAATCTCCTGAGCGTTCCATCCCAAGCGAGTTTTCACCGTTACCGGCACTGATACCGCTCCCACCACTTCCCTAACAATTTGCTCGGCAATTTCTGGCTGTCGTAAAAGGGAAGAACCGCCGCCTTTTTTAGTAATTTTATTAACAGGACAACCCATATTAATATCGATGGTCATCGCCCCTTCCTTAACCGCTTTTTCCGCCGCCACAGCCATAAAATCGGGACGGCAATCAAATAATTGCATACTAATTGGTTGTTCTTTGTCCCCGATAACCATCAATTGCGGTAACTCTTGCAGCTGGGAGATTTCTGTCGCATTAACCATCTCCGTATAGAGCATCGAATCAGGAGCAAAACGTCTCACCAAGCGCCGAAAAACTAAATCGGTGACACCGGATAAAGGTGATTGCAAGACGCGGCTATGTACTGCTAAGTTACCGATTTTGAGAGGGGATGAGTAGATAGCCATAGAACCAGTTAAAAAATCAACAGCCAACACCAGCAAACCGAACAATTAGGGGATAGTTCCGTCACTGTTAACATTTTGCCAACCCCTAATATATGCTTAACCGTCATCTTCTAGTCTAAAACTACCTGTATGATGATTGGAGAGGATAGAATCCTATCTCTCCTAAACGAGTAATTAAACAAAAATTTCGCTTTTTTTTATGGATAATCTGCAACTCTGGCAACGTTACCAAGATTGGTTATACTATCACCCTAACCTAGAACTTTATCTCGATGTCAGTCGGATTCCCTTCGATGAGGCTTTTCTCAAAGGTCTAGAAGCAAAATTTGAGCGTGCTTTCCAAGACATGGCAGCCTTAGAACGGGGTGCGATCGCCAATCCCGACGAACAGCGTATGGTCGGCCACTACTGGCTACGCGCTCCTGAACTCGCTCCTAACCAGGAATTGCGGGACGAAATCACCGAACCCCTAGCACAGATCAAAGAATTTGTCAAGAAAATTCACTCCGGAGCGATTAAGCCGCCTAATCGGGCAAAATTCACCCATATTCTCTGTGTAGGCATCGGGGGGTCTGCTTTGGGTCCCCAATTCGTTGCCGAGGCTCTATCCCCCGATTTTCCCGCCTTAGAGATTGCTTTTATTGATAATACCGACCCCAAAGGCATCGATCGCACCTTAGCCCATTTACCCCTAGCTACCACCCTCGTTATCGTCACCAGTAAATCCGGCGGCACTCCCGAAGCGAGAAATGGAATGTTAGAAGTCCGCAACGCTTACGAAAAACAGGATTTAGACTTTCCCCAACACGCGGTCGCCGTCACCATGCCGGGTAGCCGACTGGACAAATACGCCCAAGATTGGCTAACTCGTTTCCCCATGCAGGATTGGGTCGGTGGTCGTACATCAGAACTATCCGCCGTCGGTCTTCTCCCGGCCGCTTTGCAGGGTATCGACATTGATGAAATGTTAGCCGGGGCCAAAGAAATGGATATCGCCACCCGCGTCCATAACCTGAAAAAAAATCCTAGCGCCCTACTGGCTCTAGCTTGGTATCATGAGGGCAACGGCAAGGGAGAGAAAGATATGGTGATTCTGCCCTACAAAGACAGTCTCTATCTCTTTAGCCGCTATCTGCAACAATTGGTTATGGAGTCCCTCGGTAAAGAAAAAGACCTCGATGGTAAGACGGTGTACCAAGGGATTGCCGTCTATGGTAACAAAGGTTCCACGGATCAACACGCCTACGTTCAACAATTACGCGAAGGGATTCCCAATTTCTTCGCCACTTTTATTGAAGTGTTAAAAGACCGACAAGGAGATTCCATCGAAGTGGAAACCGGCTCCACTGCTGGCGATTTCCTCTCAGGATTACTGCAAGGTACTCGACAAGCTTTATACGAAAATAGTCGTCACTCTATCACCATCACGATCCCAGAGGTTACTCCTCGTCAGGTGGGGGCCCTAATTGCCCTCTACGAACGGGCCGTTAGTTTCTATGCTAGTTTAGTTAACATTAACGCCTACCATCAGCCCGGGGTAGAAGCAGGGAAAAAAGCCGCCGCTTCTATTCTGGATTTACAAAGAAAAATCGTGCAAGTTGTTCGGGAAACGGGCACTTCTCTCGACCTAGCCACTCTAGCGGCCAAAATCGGTGCTAGTGACCAAGTTGAAGCTATCTATAAAATTGTCCGTCATCTCAACGCTAATCGGCGCAGTTTAACTATTACCGGCGATTTAAGTAAACCAGAAACGATCCAAATCTCTGCCCGCTAATCAGTCGTCGGGAGACAGAAGACAGGGGTTGGGGT
>NZ_JADEXY010000140.1 GCF_015206885.1 Microcystis aeruginosa LEGE 91341
CCCCCTTATCAAGGGTAGATCCCCCCGCCTATCGGCACCCCCCTTATCAAGGGGGGCAGGGGGGATCGAACCTAAAATCCATTTTTAATTTAATTATAACCAGCCACTTAGAGTTATCGTTGATCAAACAGGAGTTAGTCTATGGTTTTTGGCTGACAGATGCTAAGAAGGTTGAATAGCCAGATTATTTAGTAACATTTGATAGACAATACCGAAAGAAATTGATTAGGAAAATCTATGCTTAAGAAAAAGGATCATGACAGCCTTTCCCATAAAGATGAAGTGTAACCTAATTTGGTGTTGATGACCGAGGACTGACCCCCCAAAACAAAAACTTCCTATCTCATTATTAAGATAAGCTGCCCGCCTATTTAAATTGCTTGTTGAGATGAGGCACTGTTGCAGTGTTGCAACAGTAAGTACCTAAGCAAAATTAATTACACATTTCGATAAAGCTTTTGCCTATTGCCTATTGCCTTTTGCCTATCCTAACCAAGAAATTAATTTTGCACGACTACTTAAAAGGATTAGGAGAGATTGACCTAATCTAAGGATCGGGGGTTACAATACGTCTTAGCTTAACTGCTGTTGATCTGAAAAAGGCTATAATGACAGACAATAGCTTTTTAGAGCTATAATCAGGGTTTTATGCCGAGAAAAGTCCCTGTTTACTTAATAAAAAAAATTTGACAAACTTATATAATAATGCTTGCTAGTGAAGCTTCTCGATAATTGATTCCCCATGACTTGGTTATATAAAACCCCCGGTATTCCCGATGAATTGTTTGAACGTTTGCCCGGGATTCCCCTGAGTAAACGCGAGGTGAGATTATTGATGATTTCCGCTTTGAGGTTAGGTGATGGGGGGGTTTTCTGGGATATAGGAGCAGGAACTGGCACTATTCCCGTTGAAATTGGCTTATTATGCCCCAATAGTCCGATTATTGCCATTGAAAGAGATGAAGAAGTGGCCAGTTTAATCCGCCGTAATTGCGATCGCTTTGGGGTAAAAAATGTTACGGTTTTTGAAGGCAGCGCCCCCGATTGTCTGCCCAATATATCCCTAGCACCCGATCGCGTTTGTATCGAGGGCGGCAAACCGATTAAATCGGTCTTGCAAGAAGTGTGGCAATACCTGAAACCCAATGGCCGCATCGTGGCTACGGCCAATAACTTAGAAACCCTCTATCAATTTTCCGAAGGCTTTTCTAATTTACAGGCCCGTAATATCGAGATTGTCCAAGCGGCAGTAAATCGCCTAGAAACTAGGGGTATTCACCAAGTTTTTGCCGCCGTTGATCCCATGTTTATCCTGAGCGGCGATAAACTTTAATTGGGGATAACCTTCCATAAAGTTTTCTTAATCTATATAATTATGACAATGCCGCCTAATTTCTCTGGATTAACCATGCCTTGGCCACGCATTGTCAGCGCTATTTTTGCTATTGCCTTCGCACTGGGAATTATTATCGTTGGGGGTTGGTATTTCACCCTCGGCATCGGTGTTATCGTCTTTTTGGGACAATTAGAGTATTTTCGCCTAGTTCGCGCCAAAGGCATTGAACCAGCCGTTAAAACCACTCTCGTAGTTTCCCAATTACTACTACTGACGGCAACTATGGCAGCCCCCCTCACCGATGCCATGTTTCCCCTGGCTGGGGCGTTAATTTGTTTTTATCTGCTCTTTCAGCCTAAAATGGCGACAATTGCCGACATTTCCACTTCGATTCTCGGTCTGTTTTACGGTGGTTACTTACCTAGTTATTGGATTCGTTTACGGGTCGGTTTTTCTCCCGAAAGTAGTCCCGTCGCTATGGCCAGTAACTTACCCCTGATGGGATATTGGCCGGAATCGTGGATGGAACCGAAATTATTCCCGGCCGCTTTGACAGTGACTTTTCTGGCTTTCGGTTGCATTTGGGCCGCCGATATCGGAGCCTATATCATGGGAAAATGGTTAGGGAAAACGATTTTATCGCTGATTAGTCCCAAAAAAACCGTGGAAGGTTCGTTTTTTGGCATTTTAGGCAGTATAGCGGTGGCCGATTTGGGTGCTTGGTATTTAGATTGGCCCTATTGGCAGCTGACGGGCCTAATTTTGGGCCTATTAATTGGTATTGTCAGTTTATTGGGTGATTTGACCGAATCGATGATGAAACGCGATGCCGGGGTCAAGGATTCCGGCCAGTTAATCCCCGGTCACGGTGGTATACTCGATCGCACTGATAGTTATGTCTTCACCGCTCCCCTAGTATATTATTTCGTCACTTTACTGCTGCCCTTGTTGCGTTAGTAATTTGTTTCTTCTCCAGTGCTAAATTCAAGATTAAACCCAAATTTGCGATTATGTCAGCAGTCGTCCATCCCCGGGGTAAAGTTTATCTTCTCGGTGCGGGAATCGGTCAGAGCAGTTTTCTCACCCTGCAAGCGCGAGCAATTTTAGCCACGGCCGAGGTTTTGCTGTACGATGCCCTAGTGGATAGTCAAATCTTCTCCCTCGTGCCGAAAACCTGTGTTTTAGTGGATGTGGGCAAACGGGGGGGACAACCCGGGGCCGAGCAGAATCAGATTAATCGGATACTGGTTAATTATTGTCAAGAGGGAAAACGAGTTATTCGGCTTAAAAGTGGTGATCCGGGGGTTTTTGGGCGAGTATATCCTGAAATGTTGGCCTTAAAGCAGGCTGGCTGTGATTTTGAACTGATAACCGGTATTTCCTCCGCTTTAGCCGCTCCTTTATTGGCCGGAATTCCCCTGACGGAAAAGGATATTAGTCGCTGTTTTGCGGTCTTGAGCGCTCACGATCCCGAGTCTCTCGATTGGTCAGCTTTAGCAAAAATTGATACACTTGTGCTATTGATGGCTGGTCAGTCTTTAGGGCAAATTATCGAGAAATTATACCAAAATGGCCGGAATATTCACGACTCGATCGCTATTATCCGTCAGGCGGGACGCAAGGAGCAACAAATTTGGCGCGGCACTTTAGAAAATATTCTCGCTCAAACCGCCGGGGTGTCCCTCTCACCCTCTATTATGGTCATTGGTCAAGTTGTGGATCTGGCGATTATGTCCTCTCCCCCACCCCTAGGCGGTAAAACAATTGTTATTACCCGTGCCGCCGAGCAAACGAGTCAATTTAGCGAAATTTTGCAAAATCAAGGCGCAGAAGTCCTAGAAATGCCCGCTTTAGAGATTCGTCCCCCCAACCGTTGGCAAGGTTTAGACGATGCCATCGCTCAGTTAAAAGAGTTTGATTGGCTGATTTTAACTTCTGCCAATGCTGTTAATTTTTTCTTTGATCGCTTGACATTTTTGGGAAAAGATGCTAGGGCTTTAGCAACCGTAAAAATCGCCGTGGTGGGCAAAAAAACCAGCCAAGTTTTACACTCACGGGGATTAAAAGCGGATTTTATCCCGGGGGATTTTGTCGCCGATGCTTTGGTAAACGAGTTTCCCGACCCGATTAGGGGGCAGAAATTCCTTTTTCCTCGCGTGGAAACGGGAGGGAGAGAGATATTAGTTAAGGAATTAACGGCCAAAGCTGGTCAAGTGACGGAAGTGGCCGCATATTATTCCGGATGTCCCGCACGCATGGATAGTGGCATCTGGGAAGCCTTTCGAGATGGGAAAGTCGATATAGTCACCTTTGCTAGTTCCAAAACCGTCCAGAATTTTTATCGGTTATTGGAACAAGAAACGGCAGAATTATCGGTTAATTCCCTCTTAGAAAAAGTTTGTCTGGCTTCTATCGGTCCGCAAACTTCAAAAACCTGTCAAGAGTTATTTGGTCGTGTTGATATCGAAGCGCGAGAATATACCCTAGAAGGATTGACTACCGCTTTAATCGAGTGGAGTAATACCTGACATCCTCGCCACCGTATTTGCAGCAGCCCAGATTCGGAGGATGAAAGCCCCTGATCAAGAAGGATCAAAGCCCCCCTTATCAAGGAGGATCAAAGCCCCCCTTATCAAGGGGGGTTGGGGGGATCAAAGCCCCTGATTAAGAAGGATCAAAGCCCCCCTTATCAAGGAGGATCAAAGCCCCCTTATCAAGAAGGATCAAAGCCCCCCTTATCAAGGGGGGTTGGGGGGATCAAACTTCCAATTACTCCACAAACTCCCTCAAAATTACTCAAAACTTCTTGATTAGTAAAGCGGATTACTGTTAATCCATAACCTGCTAAAATTTGGGTTCTTTCTAAGTCATGGGACTGGGCATCTTCACTATTATGACTATCACCATCAATTTCAATCACTAATTTTAATTCGGGGCAATAAAAGTCAACAATAAATTGATCAATCGGTCTTTGACGATGAACTCTATATTGAAAATTTTTTAAGTATTCATACCAAAGTTTTCTTTCAGCTTTGGTCATGTTTTTACGGAGTTCTTTGGCTCGTTCTACGAGTTTGGGATTGTAGGGTAGATGATGATGATTGGTTAATTGCATAGGTTTGATCCCCCCAACCCCCCTTGATAAGGGGGGCTTTTTTCTGGTTTAAAATGATTGATTAATTGCATAGGTTTGATCCCCCCAACCCCCCTTGATAAGGGGGGCTTTTTACTGGTTTAAGATGTCTAAATCTGTGATATATTACAGGTTACAAGTCGCTGCGCGAGAAAAGAGATACCCTCCACCACACGCGGCGACCAACCCCCCCCCCTGGTGTGCGCCCCACGACCCTCCACCAAGGTGACGGTAGGTATGCGTGTTGACTATCCTCTAATAAAAAAGTTAGCTCATCATAGCTCAACCAGTCTCCTCTCCTGCGCCAACCCACCTCGTCAGCGAATTTTTTATACACCTCATAATCGTATTCCCCTGGGACACCACCGCAATCCAGCCAGACTTTTTTCTGCACAGAAAAGCCAAATTTGCCGCCGCTATTATCTACCCAGAGCTTGTCAATGGTGCGTAATTCCTCACAGGGAAAGTTGTTAATGCTTTCTTCATCTAGCCAGCCTTCATCTTCCCTTTTAGCAATTAACAACATTAACCGCGCCGTTTCCTCATCGGCTTCGCGCCATTGGCCATTTTTCAGATAGGTTTCTAGTTGAGTAAAGAGAGAAGTCTGTCGTTTTTGTTCTAAAAATTCCAAACCTCGACGTTTTTTAACAGGTAATTCTCGATAACATCGCTCCGCTAATCCCTGAGCTTTAGGATTAGATTGATTATAAAAATAGACAATAAAATCAGTCGGATTAATCAATAAAGTGGCATACATAATGCAAGCCTCGTACCAGAGATTTTGCTCCCAATTTTCCTTGAGTAAATTTTCTTGCTTTAACCGTTTAACTTCCAAAGCAATTAAATAGGACTGAAAAAGATTATGGGCAAACTCATAGTATTCATCCTTTTTCAAAATTAACTCACTCACATGAATTAACCGCTCTACAAAATCCTTAGCCGAAGTGCTTTCAGGATAACCCAATTCCTGAATAAAACCTTGCATCTGACTTAGTAATTCTGAATATTCAATCGTGGTTGTATTTCCCATTTTCAGGGCTAACTGTTGCAATACCCGTTGACGATGATTTTCCTCATTATTATCTAAAATCATATCAATGCCCCTAGCTTGAGGGCGAGTGATCAATTGCAGATCAAAAATTCGGCGAAATAAATCCACTCGTTGCTGAGGTAATTTTTGTCCCGAGCCAAAGTTTGCCCGATGTAACTGTACTATCATATTTAGATTTAAGGGATTTCTCGCCAAGGCTAATAGAGTAGAACTTTCCCCGGAATCATCGAGAGCAAATAACTGATTAATTAAATCCTTTGCTTTATTGTCGGCAGCTTCTTGTTTAGCTTTTAAACTTCTGCTAACTCTGGTTTCCTGCTCTTGCCAGAAATACCATTTATAGACAAAATCCTGAATATTTTCATCGGTAAATTCATTAATAAACACCTTTTGCCGAGGTTTATGCTCAGAGCTAAACGCTTGATAGCCTTTGGGACGAGAGGTTAAAATAAAATAGTTTTGGCGAAAATCTTGCCACTGTTTGCCAATCCATTGACTGACTTTTTCGGCATATTCGGGTTTAATTTCATCAAAACCATCAAACATCACTAACATTTGCTGACGGGTTAAATGACTTTTAGCCCAGTTCTCAGGTAAATCTAATTCTTGGGAAATATCTTGTTTAAGATGTCGCTCAATTAAGGTCGGTAAATCCAATTCTTCTGTGGTGGTAATCACTTCCTGCCATCTCCGTAAACGTAAAAAGACAGGAATTTAAAAAGGTGCATTTTGTTTCGGTTGTTTTAGAGCGTAGTTATAGGCTAAATGACGCAATAAAGTTGTTTTTCCTCGTCCACCAGGAGCCAGAATTAACAACCGTAAATCTGTCTTCTCTTTAGCCCGTCGCAATAAATCCCAAATATCATCCTGCGTACCTTTAGACTCTTCTTCTGAGCGCAGTTCTAATTGACTCAGATCCAAATTAATAAAAATTTCTTCCAGTTCTGGAGTAGAAAAACCAAAGATTGCATCTTCAATCCCTTCAATATCATCATAACGACAATCTGAATCCCGTAATTTAATTAAATATTTCCCGTCAGGATTAGCTAATTGCCAACGTATTTTTTCCAGTCCTTTGTCTAGCCAAACAAAAAAGCTTAAGGCTGTACCTTTACCGTGATCTTTACCTTTGGTTCTTGCTACTTCTAAAAACGCTTTACTCCAGGCTGATCCGTAGGTAAAAAAGCCCGTGACGATAAAGGTGACTCCCCCGACAATAATCGCCTTAACCGTGTCATGTTGACTAAGCCAAGTTAAGATGCCTGTAATGCTACCCCCGATAATTGGAAGGGAAGGAGCGGAGGTTCGGAGTTGATGGGCAACAAAAGCAGTGATTTTTCCCGTCCAAACTTGAGCCTGTTCCTTTTCCTGGTCAAAATCTGATTCTTTTTTCTCTTCAGATTCCGATGCTTCCGGCTTTGTGGTTTTATCGTCCATAAACCCCCTTTGATCAACCTCTTCTAATTATATTAGAACTCTATTGAAGATAGATTTTGGGTTCGATCCCCCCTGCCCCCCTTGATAAGGGGGATGTCTGACAATTTTTAACACCCACCTACTTAGTGTCAAAATCTCTGTTTATTTTAAAAATAATAAACGCTGGGGAGATAAAGTGACAGTCCAAGGCAAAGCTTGCTCCTTAATTTCTAACCATTTATCCTTATATAACTCTGCTTGGATATGAAAATCTTGATCGTGGTTAGAGGGTTGATTAAGTTTCAGATAGAGAGTCACCCGATGGGGTCCTTCAATGGCATTAGCCAACCAACAGAGAAAAGTATTAATATCGCCTAAATCTCGACCAAAAATAATTTGATGGGCGCGAATTCCCGTATAGGCTAAATAGTCGGGAATTCCGGGGACGGTGTATAATTTAACATCCCAATCAATGGCTTCTAATTCTTGATTGTTAATGATGACAGCACGGGAAAAATTCTTACATCCGGTAATCTTGGCCAAACTAACGCTATCTGGTCGCTCAAAAATTTTCTGTTTAGAATTATTAGCAATTGCCCGCCCTTTTTCCATAACTAATAAATTCTCACATATTCGATAGGCTTCATCCATATTATGGGTAACAAAAATTGTCACACCATCGTAATTACTTAAAGTTTTGATCATCTGACGTTCTAATTGAGCGCGTAGATGGGTATCAAGGGCAGAAAAAGGCTCATCTAATAATAAAGCTTCTGGACGACTAGCTAAAGCGCGAGCAATGGCGACTCGTTGCTGTTGTCCCCCCGATAATTGATGGGGATAACGGTTTTCCATACCAGGTAACTGCACTAATTCCAATTGGTTGGCAATCTGCTGTTTAATAACTTTTTTAGATAAGTTTTTCGAGAGACCAAAAGCGATATTTTCTGCTACGGTGAGATGGGGAAAAAGAGCATAATTCTGCACCACAAAACCGATGCGACGCTGACGACTGGGGAGATTAATTCCCTTTTCCGAATCGAAGAGAATGCGCCCATTTAAGACAATACGACCCCTTGAGGGCGTTTCCACCCCAGCCAGCGATCGCAAAATCAGGCTTTTTCCCGAACCCGAAGCCCCTAATAATCCTAGGGGCTGATTTTGGCAGTTAAAAGTGACCGAGAGGTTAAAACCGGGTAAATGTTTCTCTATATCGACAAATAAGCCTATTTTATCCCTATAATGCTGATTTTCAGCTTCTAAAAGGGCAAAATCGCCACCCTCCCAGGATGGCAGCCAGTCCTCCATCTCGTTAGGTTTGCTTTCTCCCAGTCGTCCTAATTGCTGTTTGCGTTGACTTTGCCAGAGATTAACGGCGATAATACCCGATACAGAGATTAATATGATAATAAACACCCATATCCAAGCCTCAGTCATCGCTCCTGCTTCCACAGCGAAGAAAATCGCCATCGGGATAGTTTGAGTTTGCCCCGGAATATTACCCGCTAACATCAAAGTCGCCCCAAATTCCCCCAAAGCGCGGGCAAAAGCTAGGGTTAATCCCGCTAATACTCCGGGGAAGGAGAGGGGCAAAAGTACGCGCCAGAATATTTTCCCTTCCGATGCCCCTAGGGTGCGGGCAACCTGTAAAAGATTGGCATCCACCTGTTCAAAAGCGCCGAGGGTGGTTTTGTACATCAGGGGAAAAGCTACCACCGTCGCGGTGATAACGGCGGCATACCAAGTAAAAACGATGCGAAAATTGAATAAGTCTAATAACTGTCCTAATGGTCCGTTTTGGCCGAATAGGAGCAGTAAAATGAAGCCTAGCACCGTCGGGGGCAAGATTAAAGGCGCGACGAAAACTCCCTCGATTAGGGATTTCCACCGTCCGCAATAGCCTAACATCCAATAAGCGGCGGTAATACCGAGAAAAAAGATGATTATCAGGGCAATGGTGGCGGTTTTCAGGGATATCCATAGGGGGGAAAAGTCCGGCATTGTTTATCTGGCTATTCCGAAGCCGAATTTTTCAAAAATGTTTTTAGCGGCTGCGCTGGTGAGATATTGGGCGAAAGTCTTGGCAGCTTGCGGGTTTTTACTGGCTTTAATCACAGCCATCGGGTAAATAATCGGAGAATGGAGATTATTGGCAGCTGTAGCCACTACTTTTACTTGGTCGGAAATTTTGGCATCGGTGAGGTAAACAATGCCAGCATCGGCGTTACCAGTCTCTACGGCGGCGAGAACATTGCGGGCGGAGTTGGCAAAGACCAGTTTTGGTCTTATTTGCTCTAAAATGCCGAGATTTTTCAGAACTTCTTCGCTGTACTGACCGACGGGAACGCTGCGCGGTTCACCCACGGCAATTCTTTGGACATTACTGTTAGTCAGGGAACGAAAATCGCTGATTTTTAGGGTGTAATTCTTGGGAACGATTAAAACTAGGCGATTAGTGAGCAGGTTTCTTCTGGTGGTTGTATCGATTAAACCAGCTTTTGCTAAAGCGTCCATTTGCTTAGTGGCAGCCGAGAGGAAAACATCGGCCGGCGCACCTTGTTCGATTTGTCGTTGCAAAGCCCCCGACGCACCGAAGTTATAGTTAACTTTAATGTTGCCATGGGCTTTTTCAAACCCCGGCTTGATTTCTTCTAGGGCATCTTTGAGACTAGCGGCGGCAGAAACTAGAATTGTCTGGGTTTGGCCGGTGGTGATAGTAGATGAAAAAAGGGTTATAACCAGAGATAATAAGCAAACAAGCGCAATTGAGCCGATAAAAGCCAGAAAATATCGTCTTTTCATCAAGATTGACAGCAAGCGATCGATATTTATATTTCTATCACAACCAATCCACCGCCCGAAATCTCTATCTAGGGTTTGCAGCAAAAAGTTTTTCGTGGGGTGTGGGGATAAGTAGCTGGTTATAATTAAATTAAATATGGATTCCGCCTTAATCTCCCCTTAATTTCCCCTTAATAAGGAGGGTGTCTGACAATTTTTAACATCTACCCACCTAACATAAAATGACCTCGAGCGTCTGGAAGAAGACGGAAAAATCAGGGCAGAATTTGCTTACTAATAATTTTTCCCGTCTCATCAAGATCATAGACAATAGGAACTCCCGTGATTAACTCCAAACTGGGGACTTCTTCTGGGCTAAGATTTTCTAAGGTCATAATCATTGCCCGCAAGGAATTACCGTGGGCTGCCACCAAGACATTATCACCCTGTCGGATATGGGAGAGAATACGACTCTGAAAAAAGGGTGCAACCCGGGCGACGGTATCCTCTAAACTTTCACCTCCGGGAGGACGGGTAAAATAGGATCTACGCCATTCCTTAACCTGTGCCTCTCCGAATTTAGTGGCAGTTTCGGCTTTATTTAAACCCTGTAAATCACCATAATAGCGTTCGTCGATGGCCTGACTGGGAAAAATTGGAATTTCCTGACTGGGATCACCATCGTACCGATCCCAGCCGTGCCAATCAGGATCATCGCTATCGTGTTTAAAAATAGGGATTTTACCGGCGCGAATTTCATCACACTCAGTCAGACAAATAATTGCCGTTTCCATAGTGCGAATTAGGAGACTGGTAAAACAAACATCGATCGTGATATTGGCTTCTTTCAGTTTACAGGCAGCGATCATCGCTTCCGCACGACCGCGTTCACTCAAGGGAACATCGACCCATCCAGTGAATTTATTGGCCGCATTCCAAAGACTTTGGCCGTGACGAATTAATACAAGTTTTGACATGGGTTTTCTTGGGAAGTGGGGAAGTGGGGAAGTGGGGTAGTGGGGTAGTGGGG
>NZ_JADEXY010000141.1 GCF_015206885.1 Microcystis aeruginosa LEGE 91341
CTACACCCCACACCCCACACCCTGCCCCCAGGAAAAGCTTTTTGCCGCAAACCCAATTATCAATCTGAATCTGGCCAAAGCAGCCGGACAGCAAGCAGCGCAAAACCAATCGCCGCTATCGCTTTTAATATCTTAGCGGGGAATAACTGCGCCATACTGCCCCCCGCAAGGACTCCTAAGAAACTGGTCAGGATTAAGGCGGTAATTGAGCCAAAAAAGACGGCTTTGGGTGATTTGGAACTGCCACCGAGAGCGATCGCTACTAATTGACTTTTATCGCCGATTTCTGCCAAAAAAACCGTGATAAATGTCAGTCCGAATAATTGCCAATTCATAAATTCTAGGGAGATGGGAAGCTTTTTTCAGTGAACAGTGAACTGATAACTGCTCACTGATAACTGATAACTGATAACTGATAACTGCTCACTGATTGCCTAGAGAATATCGCTGATGAGTAAACCGGTGATCAAAAGGAGAAGGATAGCGACACCGATATCTAAGGTTTTCGGGGAAAGACGACGAGCAATCCAATAACCGATCAGGACACCGAGGAGACTGGTAGCGATTAAAGCACTGGCTGCCCCGGCAAAAACCACCCAGGGGGATTGGGATTCGGCGCTGATCAGAAGGGTGGCTAATTGGGTTTTATCGCCGATTTCAGCCAAAAATATGGTTAGGAAGGTGGAACTAAACACCGTCCAAAAACTCCAAGAAGGTGGATTATCTGGCTTTTTCTCGGTTGAGGCGATCGATTTGCTATCACTCATCGGCTAATTTAACAATATCGGGTTAAGAAATAATTTTCATACTTTTTTCATTTTAGCCCGACTGGTTTTCTGGCGATAGTTTCTGCTGTTGATTACGCTGTCTCCTCCACCAATAGTTAAAAAACCCTAGTCGATCGAGGTGGAGTTTCCATCCTAGAGTTTAATAATTATTAGACTAGGACGAGCGCAAATTGCTTGGAGGTATAGCCCCTATGACCAGTGAAAGTGTTGTACAGAACAGAGATTATACTCTGATTATTGACAAAAGTGGCAGTATGTCCACTGCTGATAAACCCAGTGAGAAAACCCGTTGGCAAATTGCCCAAGAATCCACCCTCGCCTTGGCTAGAAAGTGCGAGGAAATCGATCCGGACGGCATCACTATCTATCTTTTTTCCGGACGTTTCCGACGCTATGATAATGTTACTTCCGATAAGGTGACACGAATTTATCAAGAAAATGAACCGATGGGGAGGACAGACCTAGCAGCTGTTCTCCAAGATGCCCTTGATAATTATTTTCAGCGCAAAACTGCCGGCAAAACTAAACCCAACGGAGAAACTATTCTGGTGATTACTGACGGAGAACCAGATGATCGCAAAGCGGTGATGCGTCAAATTATCGAAGCTTCTCGAAAACTCGATAGCGATCAAGAATTAGCCATTTCTCTGATTCAAGTAGGCAATGATCGACAAGCAACCGAATTTCTTAAAGCTTTAGACGATCAGCTAGAATCGGCAGGGGCCAAATTTGATATCGTTGACACAATTACTATCGATGATATGGAAGATATGACCCTAGCGGAAGTTCTTCTCAACGCCATTATTGATTAATTTCTGTTAAGTAGGGGTTATATCTTCACCCCTACTTAAGCAGGATTTAACTGCTAGTCAGGGCGACAAATTTATCTTTTTCCTCATCGGATAATTGCTCCGATTGTCCGGTGATTTGTTTGTAGATTTTGAGATATTCCAAAGAGGATTTATACCAACTGAAATCTTGAGTCATTGCCCGTTGCTGTAGTTTTTGCCAATCCTGTTTATAACGGAAACTTTCCCAAGTCCGGATCATACAGGTAAACAGGTCTAAAGGTTCATAGCGATCGAAACTAAATCCCGTTCCTTTTTCCTGAATTGGGTCGTGGAAAGACACCGTATCGACTAAACCACCGGTGCGGCGTACCATGGGAATACAACCGTAACGCATGGCCATTAATTGGGAAATGCCGCAGGGTTCAAAACGAGAAGGCATTAACAAAGCATCGGCCCCCCCATAGATGCGACGGGAAAGAGCATCACTATAGAGAAGATGCAGGGACATTCGCCCCCGGAAACGGGAAGTCATCTCCCATAGTTGGGTTTCATAATAGCGATCGCCTGTACCTAAAATAATCAATTGTGCATCAGTATAGGTGAGAAAGCGATCTAAAATTTGCATCACTAGATCAATACCTTTTTGTTCCACCAAACGCGTCACCATCGCCATGACAAAGGCACTTTTACTGACCTGTAGCCCCACTTCTTCTTGCAGGGCAATTTTATTAGCCAGACGTTTTTCGATGGTTTCTGGGGTAAAATTCTGCTTAAGATAAGCATCTTTAGCCGGGTTATACACCTCCGTATCGATGCCGTTAACAATCCCCACCAGATTGCCAGAAATATAGGACAATAATCCTTCTAAATTTTCGCCATAAATGGGGGTCTGTATTTGACGGGCATAGGTGGGAGAAACGGTAGTGACGCGATTAGCAAATTGAACCGCTGCGGCCATGGTATTATCGCCCTGCATATACCAAGGACACCAAGTCATTTTTTCCAACGCCTCCCGCCAAGGCCCCTGGTAGGCGAGATTATGGATAGTAAAAACGGTGCTAATATCGGGGTCTTGGTGCATCCAAACGGGAATCATGCCCGTATGCCAATCATGACAGTGAATAACTTGCGGTTTCCAGTAATTCCAGGCGAATTCCGCCGCACCATTGGCAAATAGAGTAAATCGCCAGGCCTCATCTTCGCCTCCGTAGATACTGCGTCCAGAGAAAGCTAGATGACCAAAGAGGTAGAGAGGAATATCTGTATCGGGTAAAACCGTTTCATAGACTGAAAAATCCTGAAACATGGCGAATCCTGACCAAATGGGTTCGGAAGGGATGTCCATTTTTTCCTGAAGAAAACCGTAGTAGGGCAGAAAAATCCGCACATCATGACCTAGCTGACGCAAGACTTTCGGTAATGCCCCAATTACGTCCCCCATTCCCCCAACTTTGGCAATTGGAGCGGCCTCGGCACCCACAAATAGAATTCGCATACTCTTCCCGCTTCACTTCACGACGACAAGAAATTTTAACAGATAAACCCCCCCTAGCAGGATTTGCCAGCAGGTATTATCGGATTAGCTGAGATTTTTCTTTCACTAACCAGAGAGCCAACGAGGAATATAATTAGCTGTTTTGGGCATTATTAAGTTTTTTAGGCTTTTTTTACCGCCTTTTTAGCAATTTTTAGCTGATCAGCACTGTTTCTGTCTCTGTCAAAGTTAAATCCACTCTTCCTCATCCCCTTTGTTTACTTCCCGTTCTTCGTTTTGATCCTCGGCGGGGGGCGTAATAATCCGATAATTGACATCGTACACTTGATCGGCTTTTTCCCCGCGAGTCTGTTTGGCTGTGCGGTAACTATAGGAATAAACCGAGTCAGTTTGAGAACTGTCACTTGGTGGCTTGACAAAATCAACTTTTTCCTCATCTGCAAGCCTAGACGAAAATTCTTCCCGCTCCTGAATGGTCGTCGGTTTTTCGGCTTGCCCTGAGCTACGTCGAAGGGGGGGTGTATCAAAATTCCAATCATCACCGCTATCTCTTTCCCAATCGTTACTCGCTTGCCCTGAGCTACGTCGAAGGGGTGGAGACGGAGCAGAATCTTGAATATAGGTAGGTCGGGGAGATGGCGGTGGGACTGTAGGATTATTTCCTATACGAGGGGAAGCTTTTGGGGCAGCCAAAGGACGACCAAAACTATAGAGAAATTGCAGGGTTAAACCACTGATAATTCCCGCCAAGGTGAAAAGTAACACCCAGACCGCTAGGGGCAGTTTTACCGTCATAATACCGCCAAAAAAGACCAAAGTGATCACCCCCAGATTCTGCCAGATCAGTAATCCGCCTACAGCGATCGCAAATAAGACCATAATCCAGCCCATTTTTACCTCCCTTGACTCAGTGATCAGTGATCAGTAAACAGTGATCAGTAAACAGTGATCAATCACTATCCACTATCCACTGATAACTGATAACTGTTAATAGACCTCTTGCATAATTAATTTTTGATGGTTCAAAAACGGCAAAAATAAGGATTAAATTGCCTAAAATATGTAAATAGACCATTTAGTTAATTATTATTCATTTTTAATTCTTCTGACTCCTGACTCCTGACTCCTGACTCCTGACCCCACAGTTAACTTTACTTTTGTCCAACTACTTAATGTCCTTGCCAGCGATTAATTGTCACACAATCGATATCTAACTGATCAAGAGTACGAGCAATAACAAAATCAACCAAATCCTCGATCGATTGGGGATGGTGATACCATGCCGGTATTGCTGGCACAATTCTAACGCCCGCCTCGGCCAAAGTAGTTAAATTACGCAGATGAATTAAACTAAAAGGGGTTTCTCGCGGCACTAAAACCAATTTTCTGCCCTCCTTAATCTGCACATCGGCCGCTCTTTCTAGCAAATCGGAACTTAATCCCCCCGCTAATTTGGCCACTGTACTCATGCTACAGGGAATAATTATCATACCAAGGGTGCGATAGGAACCACTGGCGATCGTTGCCCCCACATCACCCCAACGATGACAGCGTAGTTTTCCCTTTTCCATCACCCCGCATTGACTGCGCCAAAATTGTTCTTGCAGCTCCGGTTCTGGCGGCATCCGAATATTATCTTCCGCTTGCCAGACAGTGTAAGCTGATCTGGAGGCCACTAGATCGATCGTGTAGTCGGCTAAAAGTAGATATTTGAGAGTACGGACAGCATAAATCAGCCCTGATGCCCCTGTAACGCCCAAAATTAGCGGTTTAGATAATTCCTTCAAGCTCTAATTCCTCGATCAATTGTAATCCTCTTGGGTCGCCCACTTTTAATAAAGCACCCCTAGCATCTTCCTTGACACCTAAATCCTCATCTTCCACCAAGGCCTCGATCAAAGCATCGATCGCCGTGGCATAAATCACATTGAAGGGCAATTCTCGGCATAATTGACCGATCGACCAAGCGCAATTACTGCGCACCGCTGCGATTAAATCCCGGCGCAGTCCTTCAATTAAAGGCGGCAACACGGTGATGATATCTTCATAATTGACCTTGGCAATCTGGGCCAAACTACTGGCTGCCCATAATCGCACCGCCGAAATATCAGTTTTAAGAGCATGAACCAAAGGCTCGATCGCTTTGCGATCGCCACAGTTACCCAGGGCCCAAACTACCCCTTTTCTGACGTAACCATTCCAATCCCTGGCCAGTAAATCGATTAAGGGAACCACAGAGCTAAGACTGGGATTTCGGCCCAAAGCGTAGGCGACACTGACACGCACTAGGGGACAGACATCGTTTAACATCTCTAGTAAAGGTGCGATCGCTCTTTCGTCCCGCAATTCACAAAAGGCGCGAGCGGCGATCATCCTCTCGCTCACATGAGCAGAAGTAAGCAATAAGAGCATTTCCTCGGGATCGGGGGGGATTTCCGCTGCTTGATCCGGATCGCTCCCATCGAGAGGATTATTTAAGGAATTGCTAGAGTCTAGGATTTCATTGTCGTACATACTTGTTAGATTATCTTAATCCGTGACCGCTCACGTCAAGCCAAAAATCAAAAAGTAGTTGCGGGTTGGGGAGACTTTTCAGTTTTGCATGAGTAGAAAACGGGTTTCTCGGAGAAACCCGTTTTCTGTCTATCCTTGCATTTACAAAACCTAGCAGAGTAGAAAGTAAATACAGGGCAAATTTTCCTGTTTTTCCGATGCCAAGACGCGGATTTGAACCGCGGACACGAGGATTTTCAGTCCTCTGCTCTACCAACTGAGCTATCTCGGCTTTTTTCAGTCCTTTATCAATATAGCACGCCCTCGAAATAATTGCAAGGTTTTTTTCTAAAAAGTTTTCTGCTTGACTAGATTGGCAAGGTGAGGGTAAAAGTAGTGACAGCATTGGCGCTGGTGACATCGATGGTGGCATTCAGGGGTTTAATCAGTTTGTGGACTAAAGCTAAACCTAAACCGGTACCACTGTAGCGCCAGGGATCTTGGCTAGGAATACGATAAAAAGGGGCAAATATTCTTGATAATTCCTCTGGAGCGATTTCTACTCCTGAATTGCTCACACTGATTAATATTTGCTCGTCCGCACGCCTCACATTTACCATAATTATCCCTTGTTCTGGGGTATATTTAGAAGCATTGGTCAGTAATTCCGCTATGATGCGTTCGATATCACACAGACTGGTGTTAATCTCCGGTATATCCCCATCTATATCTAAAATTAACTGCTGTTGTCGCTCGCGGGTGAGAGTACGAAAAGGTTCCACTAATAAGGGTAGCCAAGAAAGTAAGTCGATTGTTTCGATCGCCGGAGGTTCGGTTTCCGCATCTAGATAGGTTAAAGTCAACAGATCATTAACTAACTTACTCTGACGCTGACATTCAATGTTAAGAATTTGCAACAGTTCACCGATCGAATCCTGCGGATCGATCTTGATCCCTTGATATTCTAGGAGACTTTCTAGGGTTTCCACCGCTAGACGAATGCTGGTAATCGGGGTTCGCAGTTCATGGGAAAGGGTTTTCAGGAATTCGCTTTTTAATCTTTCCAGTTTTTCTAATTCCCTCACTTGTGCTTGGGAAGATTCGTAAAGTCGTGCCTGGCGAATAGCGATCGCACATTCGGTGGCAATATGCTGAATCAAATTAGTTTCTAAGGCGTTAAAAATCTGATTAGCTGGCCGAATTAGCCAAATATTGCCCAAAAACCCCTGATCGTCAAAGATAGGACAAGCGCAACGGTTAACACGACAGATTTGCGGATTGCCAAGGGGAAGATAATCAACAAATTGTAAAATTTGTTTGTGCAGCAGCGGTTGATAGATTTCAGGAAAATCGCTAATTTGATGGCTAATTCCCTGACAGATAAGCTCTTTAGTGGTGTATTCGTGGACAATAGTAGCTTGGCTGCGACTGGGATTGTAAAGCTCAATTTGGGCGCATTCTACCGGTAAAACCTGGACTAATTCCCTGGTGGTGGTTTGCAGAATATGATTTTCATCGAGACTATCGCGAATTTTTTCGGTAATCCGTCCGATTAATGCTTCATACTTCAAAGTCATCTGCAATTCGGCGGTTCTTTGCTGAACCTCCGATTCTAAGGCAGTATTCAAGCATTTTACCCGTTGGTGCAGTTCTGCTTGTTGAATGGCAATTCCCACTTGAATGGCTAATTGTTTAAGTAGATCGATTTCTTGGGATTGCCAAGAGCGAGTTTTTTGGCAATTTTGGGCAATTAGTAACCCCCAGAGTTGGTTATCGCAGATAATTGGCACCACCAAGTTAGCCTGTACTTGCAAAGAGGTTAGTAGGCTGCGATAACAGGGATCAAGTCCCGAATTATGAACATTTTCAATAACTTGAATTCTCCCGCGACGATAATTTTCCAGACGTTCTGGGGATAAATTAAAACAGGGATCCTCGATGCTGTTTCCTAAGACGGAATTAATCCTCGCAGTATGGGATTCCACCACAATCATGCCACTACGATCGGGGAATAAACGATAAATTAACACTCGATCGCAGTGGAGGAATTGTCGCACCTCTTTAACGGTTCTTTGCAAAATGCGATCAAGATCCAACGATTGCCGGATTCTTTCCTGCATTACCCCCAATAGTTGTTCCCGTTCTGCTTGTAATCTTAAAGCTTCTTCGGCCTGTTTGCGTTCGGTGATATTGGTACTGGTTCCCACCAAACGATAGATGCGCGCATTGTTATCCCGTAAGGGTGTTAAAGTCGTTAGCCACCAGTAGGGTATATTTTGAAAAGGTAAATACTGTTCGTAGGAAATAGTCGTTCCGTAACGCACACAATCACTATAGTGTTGCCGCACACTACGCGCATCATCGGGGGGAAGGATTTGTTCGGGAGTTTTGCCTTTAATATCCGATGAACGCAATCCTGTCCAGCGTTCATGAACGGGGTTTGCTCCCACATAGCGAAAATCTCTATTTTCCAGCACGTCCACTACAAAAATCGACGCTTGCACAGAATTAAATATACTACGCAGAAACTGCTCGGAATCCTCCGCTTTTAGCTGTTTATCTAGCTCGATCTCGATTTCTGATGGATGCTTTTCCATAAGAGCCTCCCCTTGTGCTAATTGGTGGATTTGGATCGATAATCACAAAATCGTTGGCTACTCCTAGGGCGATTTAACAATTTCTTTAGATTCTCGCACGAATTTTCCTATCCGCTGCCGATTCTGATATATTTCTTTGCAAAAACGAGAAAGCAACCCCAATATACTGAGATCGCTTATCAGTTATCAGTTATCAGTGATCAGGTTTAAGTTTTAAGTTAAGTAGCTAGACACAATTAATTACACATATCTAACCACTCCTTAGATGAGTGCCTATCCTCACCAAGAAGTTAATTTTGTCCTATTACTTATATGTGTTATTTTCAGTGATCACTGTTCACTGATTACTGATTACTGATCACTGAATTTAGGCTTCTTGGTTGACAAAAGGCAATAAAGCCATTAAACGGGCCCGTTTTACCGCTTCCGTTAAGTCTCGCTGTTGTTTAGAAGTTAAACCGGTGATGCGTCTAGGTAGAAGTTTGCCGCGTTCGGTGATGAATTTGCGGAGGAGTTCGGTGTCTTTGTAGTCAATCGGTTGACTGGGGGAGATGGGGGAGAGACGTTTACGATAGTAGCTCATAGATTTGTAAAGATTGCTTGACTTTTTGACTAAAGTGTGCTTACTTAATTTCCTTGTGGACGGTGTGCTTATTGCAGTGGGGACAGTATTTCTTGATTTCCAGTCTGCCGGTGGTATTGCGACGGTTTTTGCTGGTGGTGTAGCGAGAAACGCCGGGGGTACGCTTATCGGGATTACTGCGGCATTCCGTGCATTCTACAGTGATGATTAGGCGAACGCCTTTTTTACTAGCCATAACAACAGGGGATCGGGTAAATTTACACGCAATCGATCATTATGACATATCTGAGGCTTTTTAGGCAAGAGCAGCCGGGACGAACCCAGGGAATTGTCGGCTGAAAAGTTGATTTTGGGATGAAATCCAGCACAAAAAAGCTAGAATAATCACAGCAGTTGGCGAGGATGAGGAAAAATGACGGTAAGATTGGGTAAACCGATTTTAGTGACGGGGATAGGCATTACCATCGCTTTCACCCTGGGGGAAACTCTCAATAGTACACTGAGCGAAATCGGTTCATGGGGTATTTTCGGTGCGATTGCTCTTGGTGCGGGTATCTGGTTTTGGCAAAAACCCCACACGAAAATCGATTTTTCCCCTCCCACTCCCCTGAGTCTAGAAAAGGTTAAACAAACGATTAGCAAAGCCGAGAAGATAATTAATTATCTGGCCAAAGAAGACCCCAATCAAGACTTAACCCCACTCAAAACCAGTTTAACCCAATTAAATCAAGAATTTAGTCGCCAAGACCTGAAAATTGCCATTACTGGTGCGAGAAAAACTGGTAAAACTGCCTTAAAAAAACTACTAGAAAGCGGCAACTTTGGGGAATCTATCGCTTTTCTGGAAACGGAACCGCTTCTAACTCTCGACTCCACCGCTAACCAGAAAAAAGCTCTGGCAGCCGACCTAGTTTTGTATCTCATCAATGGGGATTTAAGCGATTCCGAATGGCAAATAGTCCAGCAATTCGATCGAATGCACCAGCGTGTTATCCTGTTACTGAATAAACAGGATCGTTTACCCGCCGAAACCAGAGAAGAAATACTCCTTTCCCTGAAACAAAGACTGAAAGAAACTATTGCTGCTCATAATATTTTAGCCATAGCCGCTGCCCCTGAACCCCTAAAAGTTCGTCAACATCAAAGCAATGGAGAAATCAAGGAATGGACGGAACCCCAAACCGTGGTTATCACTCCTTTAGATAATCATCTCCGACAAATTATCGAACAAGAAAAGTCTGAATTAGTTCTGGGAACTATCTGGAGACAAGCGCTCGAATTAGCCAAGGAAACCAAACAATTACTCAATCAATCCCGACGCAAAAAGGCTTTACCTGTTATCGAACAATACCAATGGATAACCGCTACTGCCACTTTTGCTAATCCTCTCGCGGCCCTAGATTTAGTTTTAGCGGCAGCCACTAACGCTCAAATGTTAGTGGATTTAGGGGCAATTTATCAACAAAAAATGTCCCTTGAACAAGCAAAAACAGCCATGACTACCCTGGGGAAAATGATGGTACAATTGGGCATGGTAGAAGTGACAACTCAGGCATTAGGAACGATTCTCAAGGGAAATGCGATTACTTATATTGCCGGTGGTACAGTGCAGGGAATTGGAGCAGCCTATCTAACTCGTTTAGCTGGTTTAAGTTTAGTTGAATATTTCCAAGAACAGGAAATTAACGAGCAACTGAATAATGATTGGAATTGGACGAGTTTGCAGAATAAAGTTAAACAGGTCTGGGAACAAAATCAGCGCCTAGCATTTTTACAGGATTTTGTCAAGCAAACGAGCGCTCGTTGGTCGGCATTTTCTGGTTAAAAAATCTATAGCAATTTCCATAGTTGTGAGGTACAGAGTCTTAGGTTTTGAGGAGTCAGGATTCAGGTTTTGGGGTTTTGGGGTTTTGGGGTTTTAGGGTTTTGGGGTTTTAGGGTTTTAGGG
>NZ_JADEXY010000142.1 GCF_015206885.1 Microcystis aeruginosa LEGE 91341
ATTATGAAGTGGGGGTGTGGGGAAGCTGTCTCATCACCCTAACACCCCAAAACCCTATCACCCGTTCGGCTGAGCTCACGGCCGAAGCCCAAAGCCCTATCACCCCAAAACCCTATCACCCCAAAACCCTATCACCCCAAAACCCTATCACCCTATCTCCTGTCTCCTGTCTCCTGTCTCCTGTCTCCTGTCTCCTGACTCCTGAAGTTAAACTAGAAACCATTGACCAAAAAAACTAGCCGTCCGAACCCGATGATTTCCTCCTTTCCTGTCCCCAATAGCTTAAATTGCCCTCAAATTCGCCTTGCTATTCGTTCTCTGCAGCCGCAATTAGTCCACTGGCGCCGACAAATACACCAAAAACCAGAACTAGGTTTTCAAGAACATCTCACCGCCTCCTTAATCAGTCAAACCCTGACTAAATATGGAATTGACCATCAAACCGGCATCGCCGGCACCGGAATTGTCGCCACCATCGCAGGCAGTCAACCAGGGCCAGTTTTGGCCCTGCGGGCCGATATGGATGCACTACCGATCGCCGAAGAAAACCAAGTCCCCTATCGTTCCCAACATCCAGGCCAGATGCACGCCTGTGGTCACGATGGTCACACAGCGATCGCCCTCGGCACAGCAGTTTACCTAGCACAAAACCGTCAAGATGTCAAGGGGATCGTAAAAATTATTTTCCAACCCGCCGAAGAGGGGCCGGGGGGTGCGAAACCGATGATTGAAGCGGGAGTGCTGAAAAATCCCGACGTGCAGGGAATTATCGGGCTACACCTCTGGAATAATCTGCCTTTAGGGACAGTAGGCGTAAAAAATGGGGCCCTAATGGCGGCGGTGGAATGTTTCGATCTCCAGATTCAAGGCCGGGGCGGCCATGGGGCAATTCCCCATCAAACCGTCGATTCACTACTGGTGGCGGCCCAAATCGTCAACGCCTTGCAAACTATCGTCGCCCGCAACCTTAACCCCCTCGATGCCGCCGTGGTGACTGTGGGTAAATTAGCAGCGGGAACCGCTAGAAACGTGATCGCCGATAGTGCTAATCTCAGTGGGACGGTGCGCTATTTCAATCCCCAGTTAGGAGGCTATTTCCGACAGCGGATGGAAGAAATTATCGCGGGCATCTGTCAAAGTCAGGGGGCTAGTTATCAATTCGATTACTGGCAATTGTATCCCCCGGTAATCAATCATGATCGGATGGCGGAATTAGTGCGTTCCATCGCCGCACAAGTGGTGGAAACCCCGGCCGGAATCGTTCCCGAATGTCAAACTATGGGAGGGGAAGATATGTCCTTCTTTTTACAGGAAGTACCGGGCTGTTATTTCTTCTTGGGATCCGCCAATCCCGAATTAGGATTAGCCTATCCCCACCATCATCCCCGTTTTGATTTTGATGAATCGGTGTTAACCATGGGAGTCGAGATTTTTGTCCGTTGCGTCGAAAAATTCGGCAATTCTAAGACTTTCTAGCAATCCGTTCAAGGTGAACAGTTTTTGTCAAACCCGAAACCGCTAAACTGATCACTGAGTCAGACAGGTAAAAAAACCCATGAACAATAATACCCACGAAAACGATGCCCAACGGGTGAAAATCCTCAGCGAAGCCCTACCCTATATACAAGAATTTCGCGGTCGTACTGTAGTGGTTAAATACGGTGGTGCGGCCATGAATAACAGCGATATCAAAGACACGGTGATGCGAGATATCGTTTTTCTCTCCTGTGTGGGGGTTCGTCCCGTGATTGTCCACGGTGGCGGTCCAGAAATCAATAGTTGGCTCGATAAATTAGGTATTGAACCCCAATTTAAAGACGGTTTACGCGTCACCGATGCCGCCACCATGGATGTGGTAGAAATGGTGCTGGTAGGGCGCGTCAATAAAGAAATTGTTGCCCTGATCAATCAAGCCGGCGGTAAAGCGGTAGGATTATGCGGTAAGGATGGTAATCTGATCACTGCTCGTCCCGTGGGTAAAGAGGGCATTGGTTTTGTGGGAGAAGTGAGCAGTGTCGATACTAGCGTCGTCGAATCCTTGGTCAATAGTGGCTATATTCCCGTGATTTCCAGTGTGGCCGCCGATGAAACCGGCCAAGCTCATAATATCAATGCCGATACGGTAGCCGGAGAAATAGCAGCGGCTTTAGGGGCAGCTAAACTGATTTTGATGACCGATACAGCCGGAATTTTAGAGAATTATAAGGATCCTTCCACTTTATTGGCTAAATTAGATATCCAACAGGCCCGGGAGTTGATTCAAAAAGGCATCGTTGCTGGCGGGATGATTCCCAAAGTTGGCTGCTGCGTGCGATCGCTGGCTCAGGGAGTTCAAGCTGCTCATATTATCGATGGTCGTCTTGCCCACGCCCTTTTACTGGAAATTTTCACCGATCGAGGCATCGGTTCCATGATTGTGGCCTCCGGTTATACTAACCTATAGTAGTAATTACCGTACTTTTGGTTAAAAAGACTTGCCTAAAACCAGAGATATGGTGTACAAGTGAGTTAATAAATGCGCTTCTCGATCCCTTGTAATGGCAAAAGTCTTAGTCTTGAGTTAGTTTAGTCGGGAAGCGCAAAATCTGAAGTATTCATAGCAATCGAATTTATGACCAAACAAGCTGTAGCTCACCCGATGGTGAAGTTTCAACGCAAGGCTAGCAAATGGATAGATGCAAAAGTAGTCAAACCTAGCGATAGTATCTGGAAACTGGCTCTTTTATACGGAGATGAGTGGACATACTGGAAGCAAGAGTTACTCGATTTCGGTTTCTCCATGCAAGACCCTCTCAGTGAAGTGGTAGCGGTAGAAGCTTGGGACGAAGAATAAGCCACCATCGACTCAAAAGCGGCTTTCTACTAGGACTATCGCCATGGGATCGACTCCGATTATCCTTTCCGCTCTGGTTATCTTAACCTTCAGTGCCAGTTGTTCTCCCCGGACCCAAACCCAACCACCGCCACCAGCAGCCCGTACTACCACCGTCAACGTCACCACGGCTAAACTAGCAACCAGCGGCGGCAATCTCGATTACACGGGAACTACCCGACCTTTAAAAGTGGTTTCTCTGCGATCGCAAGCCACCGGTCAGTTACTCAATCTCCTCGTCGATGTGGGAGATGAGGTGCAATTAGGACAAATCCTCGCCCATATTGATGATCGTCTCCTTGCCACCGTTGTCCGGCAAGAAAAAGCCGCCCTGTCGGCCCTAGAAGCGGAATTAGCCCGGGCGAGAATTGAAGTCAGTAACGCTGAAATTGAAGTGCAGCGCCTACAATTACAATATCAACAGGCCAAAAATGATGCCGAGCGCCTGCAAAAATTAGCCCTAGAAGGAGCGATTCCCCTACAACAGGGCGAAACAGCCCAAACTGCGGCGGCAGTGGCTTTAAAAGCCGTTAATAGCGCAAGATCGAGAATTAAAGTCGAGGAGCAGGTAGTGGCGGCAATTATCGGCAGAATTGCCGCCCAAAAATCGGTCATCGCTCAGGAACAACAACGTCAGGCCTACGCTATTCTTAAATCATCGGCGACGGGGATAGTTATCGAAAAACTAAAAGAGCCGGGGGATTTAGTCAGTATCGGCGATGAAGTCCTCAAAATTGGTGATTTTAAACAGGTCAAGGTAGTAGTATTATTATCGGAATTGGATTTAAAAACGATTAATTTAGGACAAACGGTTAATGTCAGCCTTGATGCTTTTGGAGAGAGAAATTTTTCCGGTCGCATCACCAGGATTTTCCCCCTCAGCCAAGGCACGGCCCGGCGGATTCCCGTGGAGATTACTCTACCCAATGGGGATGGTTTAATTAAAGGGGGATTATTGGCCCGGGTGCGGTTTAATAATAATTCTGCCCCTCAGGTGATTGTCCCCGAAACAGCAATTATCGGTCAAGGAGAATCCCCGGCCATTTTCGTCCTTTCCGAGTCTAACTCGCAAGTGCAAAAACGGCCTGTTCGTCTCGGTCAAGCGCTCGACGGTCAAGTAGAAATTATCACTGGACTTGAACCAGGGGAGCGTTTCGTCGTTAATAGTAGTAAACCTTTGCAGAATGGCGAAAAAGTCCGGGTCAGTATCCTGAGTAATCCTTGATTAGTTGCGGATTGCTAAGTAGTTAGGTGTTAAAAACTGTCAAGTAACCCCCCTTATCAAGGGGGGATTAAGGGGGGATCGAACCCAATTAGATAGACTTAAAAAAATTAAATTTTGAGCGCAGGCAGTTCGATAAACTCACTGACCACGATGCGCCCCTACAATAATATTATTGTATAGCAAAGATCGGGGTGGTTAGGACAATCAATCGCTGAAACCCTTGACCGATAAGAGTTTGAAAATTGAAAGCGTCCTAAATAACCCATTTTTTGCTATAGGGGTGAATTGTATTTTTCCTCTTTAAGGGGGAATAATAATACAATTGAGGATGCAGTCAATTCCCTTAATCTTTATGGTCAATAAACTATACTACGGTGATAACCTAGAAGTGCTGCGGAAATATATCAAAGATGAATCGATCGATCTTTGTTATATCGATCCACCCTTTAATTCTAAACGCAATTACAACCAAATTTATAACAACTTAGGCAAGGAAGATCAAGCACAAGCACAAGCGTTTGTGGATACCTGGACATGGGATAATCACGCTAACGAAGCGTTAGAAGAAATTCAAAGTAACTATCAGGGTAAATTTACCAGTCAGACTATCGATTTAATTGACGGTTTAACTAAAGTTTTAGGTAAAGGTAGTCTTCTCGCTTATCTGGTGAGTATGACTCTGAGGATTGTAGAAATCCATCGAGTTTTAAAATCTACTGGTAGCTTTTATCTCCACTGCGATCCTACTGCTAGTCATTATTTAAAAATAGTTTTAGACGCTATTTTTTGCTCTCAGGGGGGTGATTTTTTCAATGAAATTGTTTGGAAAAGAACTACGGCACACAATGATCCTCAAAGATATGGAAGAATTCAGGATCGTCTATTTTTTTACAGCAAAACACAGGCTAAGACATTTAATCATATAGATGCCTATCATTCCCAAGAACAATTAGCAAGATATAAATACTCAGACTCTAAAGGTTTATACAGAGCGGAAAACTTAACGGCTCCTCATTTTTCAGAATCACGAACTATAGAATGGCGTGGAGTCCATCCAGGTAATAATAGACAATGGAGGTTTTCTATAGAAAAACTAGAAGAACTATATAGTCAGGGTTATATTTTGTTACAGAAGGATGGCCGGCCTCGAAAAGATGGTCTTAAGCAATATTTATCAGAAACTAAAAGCCCTGTAATTCAAGATATATGGACAGATATTATCTTTGCTCCAACTACAAAAGAACGTCTGGGTTATCCCACGCAAAAACCGGAGGCATTGCTAGAAAGAATAATCAAAGCAAGTAGCAATAAAGGAGACATAATTTTAGATGCCTATTGTGGGTGTGGAACGACTATCGCTGTAGCAGAGAGATTAGAAAGAAACTGGATTGGAATTGATATAAACTATCAGAGTATTAGCTTAATGTTAAAGCGACTAGAGGACTCCTTTGGTAAAAATGTTTTAGATAAAATTGAACTGAATGGTATTCCCAAAGATATAGAATCAGCCAAAGCATTAGCCACTAAACCCGATGATCGTACCCGTAAAGAATTTGAGAAATGGGCGGTTTTAACCTATAGTAATAACCGGGCAGTGATTAATGACAAAAAAGGGGCAGATAAAGGAATCGATGCTATTGCCTATTTTCAGGGAGATAAAGACAACCGCGAGAAAATTATTTTTCAAGTAAAATCCGGTAATGTCAAATCGGGAGACATCAGAGATCTACAGGGAACTATGACAATACAAGGGGCAGCTCTGGGTATATTTATCACCTTGAAACCCCCTAGCAAAGATATGATCCAAACAGCCAAATCTGCGGGAATTTATCGCGGTCGTTACATGAGTCAAAGTGTGGATAAAATAGAGATTGTGACAGTACAAGAAATCCTTGAACAGAAAAAACGTCTCGATGTTATCCTCACCTTTGAAGTCCTGAAAGCTGCCGAAAAACAAAGGGAAACCCAAGGACAACAAATGAGTTTAGATATACCCTTCCCCGAATAAAGTTTTTTTCTAAAAAAGACTTGACAAAATCCCCGGACTTGACTCATACTCTCTGAGGGTGCGGGTAGAAGGTGGACGCTATCAGTTTCTTGTCCACACCAGTCCGTTAGATTGTCGGTAATCTCGATTTCCTCCCTACTGATTCGGAGAGGGGCAGAAAAACCCCATCTTTTCTCGATTTATTGTTTTATCTCCCAGAAAATGCGTAAACTCTTTTCCGCTTTCTTGCTCGCTGCCTTAATCACCACCCCCGTTATCCTACCTTCTCCAGCCTTAAGCGAAGTTCGTAAAGAACGGGTACAATTCAAAGCAGGAACATCTGGAACAACCATTCAAGGCAAAATTAAGGGAGGACAGGTCGTTCAGTACCTAATTCGCGCTAATGCTGGGCAGAATATCTCCCTTGCCTTCAATAGCGATAATGGGGGTGCTTCTTTCAACCTTTTTGCACCGGGTAAAGTCCCCGGCAAGGATGCGGCGATGGTTATCGGGTCTAACGCCGGTAACGCTTATGAAGGAATCCTACCAGCGGACGGCGATTATACGATCCAAGTGGGTTTGATCCGCAATTCAGTGCGTAATAATGAGATAGCTAATTATCGCTTAAAAATCTTTATTTCCAATTATTACAACCAAAGCGATGCCAAAGTACCCGGGACAAATTACCATGCTACGGGTAGTGTCACCTGTTCTATGGGCGACGGAAAACCGGCGGGATCTTGTCCCTTTGGTGTCACTCGTCGAGGTAACGGTAGTGCAGATGTCACTGTCACCAAAGCCGACGGCCGCAAGCGTATCATTTTCTTTGAAAAAGGGAAAGCGATCGGCTACGATGCTAGTCAGGCGGACTCTGGGGCGTTTAGTGCCTCGAAAGAGGGCGATATTTATTTTATTCGCATTGGCAAAGAACGCTACGAGATTTTTGAAGCGATCATCTTTGGGGGTTAGGTACTGCTTTTCGTAAGCGCCAAGCATAAAATCTCCATTTAGGATAGTTTGAAGCACATCTTGGCCTTTAGGAAGGTTTTAAAACCTCCTTTGGTTATTTTTAGGGATAGGGTGATAATTTTGTTAAAATACAGGTCAGACTTAACCTATAATTGAATTGAAAATGTATGATTCTACCTGTAAATTTATCGCCCTTGAATATTCGAGAGACTTAGCCACTTGGTTACTGGGTAAACCCTTAGAATTAACAGAAATTAAACCCTCGGAATTATCCCTAGAGCCAATTAGAGCCGATACTTTAATCTTTTTGGAGTCGGAAGAATTAATCTTACATATCGAGTTCCAAACCGACCCTAAAGAAGATATCCCCTATAGAATGCTAGATTATGCCACCAGACTCTATCGACGCTATCCCCATAAACCTATCTATCAAGTGGTTATTTAGGGCTTGCTGAATAATGGTAAAACCCTTTTAAAATAAGGCTTTTGACCTGTTAAAGTCCGATGTTCATGCTGCGAAAATAGGATTGGGACTTTCAAAAACCTTGCATTATCCTTCTTGTAGTACATTACTTGGTACAAAAAACAAGGGCAACAAAGCCTGAAACGACCGGCTACTGACGACCGGCTACTGACTCCTACCCCCAGGAAAAACTTTTTCAGCAGACCCTATTTAAAAGTTTTACTCGTTCAAGGCCGAATTTGAATTCTTTTCTGAACGAAACCCCCTACTATCTGTTGTCAAGGTTCAGTTTTTAGCTTGGTTATCGCTTTTTCCAGCGTAGCTTAAAGCCGTCCTAAAAAGACGGGGTTTTCAACCCAAATTTTCGATAAGGCCATAAAAAAACGTTGAAAGGTCGCGCTCCCAGTTGCTCTCTATATCTAAAAGTATCTTGCTCCGACAAACTCACCACTGCACCGAGTCTTTGGGCCAGACCGATACAGTTCTGAAAATTTTGGGTGGCATAACATTGAACGTCAAGCTGATTGCACCGACCGCGCTTGACTAAATCCGCCTGAAATGGCTGAATGCTGCAAAAAATCGGTTTCTGGTACTGAAAATCTAGAGACTGGAACTCCTCCTCCGAATAATGGGCAAAAAAATGGTCATCGACCTGAATCCCATCCCCATGGCGAGCCTCATGGATCAGTTCGGCGACGGTCAGGGAACGATACTGGGGCGACTGAACCCAGACCACTGGCATTAACTTGTACTCTCGCGCCTCCCGACTCACCCGCCTCTGTACCTCATCGGACACCCCTCGAAAATCAAGGAAGACCACCTTATAGTTTTGGCTTTGGATGTCTTTCATGACCTGGCCGAGGGTGTTAGTGGAGGAATGAAAGCGAATTTGAGGTTGAGAAAGCCAAGTTCCATTGGGAACTCCGGCGATCGCTAATCCCGGACAGAGGCATCCCCACAAAGTTGCCACCCAAATTGCCGTTTTCTGAGATAGTCGTCGGTACTCCCCGGTCATTAACCTATCCATTGTTCCCATCTTCCCTCCGATTTTTCCACTCCGCTCTACATAATGTAATTCTCGATCCGCCCATTTCTCCATTTTCTCTCCCTGTTGATAGAGTTCTTAGCAGTAAGCTAAGGTATTGTTCCAGACAAAACGCACACACCCGAACAATTGAGACAAAAGCCTCTTTTGTTGGTCTGTTGGGTAAATGCAGTATTGCGCCAATTCAAAAATGAAACCCATCGACCTCAAGAGTTAATAGAAAAAGGCTCATCAAGTATTGTCCGATCGAGACAAGATTAAAAACTGCCACGCTTCGATCGCCGTGTCAGTCGGGATACACCGTTCAAAAACAGCAACCAAACCACCACCACCAACCAATGCACCACCGAGATCGTCCAGAGAGAACCGGTCAGCCAATAGACAACGGTGCAAGTTAATCCCAATAAAGCCGCTAAAATCAAGAAAATAGGCTGAAAAAAAGTCGGATTGCCCGCTTTGTAAAAAATAATTGCATTGAGGGGATGATAGACGGTAAAAAGAGTGATGCTGACCAGAGCAGAGAGGACCAGGTTAGCTGTGGAAGTCGCCGTTTCGGGATGGGGAATTAACAGCACCCGAAAGACGAATTCCTCCCACAATGCCGGGGAGAAAAAACAAAAGACGAGCATTTTCAGTATCTCTAACGGTCTCCGTTCGGGGGAGTGCCAACGTAAAAAACCTGACCAGAAACCGATAGTCAGGGCGATCGCACCGTATAATCCCAATCCAATCGCCGTCACCTCCCAATCCCGACCGGTAAGGGGCAGCACGAGCGCTCCCAGGCTGCCACGGAGCATCGGCGCGATTATCGGCATTTCCCCGAATAACTTGGTCGGTGCGAGGGGTAAAATCTCCGGCATCGCTCCCCCGACCTGATTAGTACGGAGGAACCAGAGAGTAGCTCCTGACCGCAAGAAAATCTCACCGATCACGTCATTGCTGCCTCGCGGTAACATCGATCGCCAGCTTAGTAGAGCGTTAGCCAGTTTATTTTCCCGAATCAAGCCTTTTCCGCGACTATCGGTGATACCTGCGAGAATTTCGGCGTTTTGCCGCCAATCAGCCCGGATCACCCCCCTGGGAGCTAATACTTGTTCCAAACGATCGCCCAATTGTCCCAAACGTTGAAAACGCAAAGTTTCTGGATCATCGGCATGGGTTGTCAACCAAGCGGCGATCTGCGGATCGGTTTCAAACTGGTGGCGCAGGGTAGCGATCGTGATATAAAGGGCCTGATTTGAGTCCTGGACGCAGGAAGTCGCAGGGGTAACACTAGAAACCCCGGTTCCGTCCCCGATCCGGTAGCGAGCCATCATGATCTCTAGCTGCTTGTGGAATTCTGTCAGGGGGGACAGAGAAACCCCGCCAAAGTTATAATCCTCCAATAGGTCTAATTTCATGATCGCATCGGATATGGGTCGGGAATTAAGCCATCCCCGCTCTAAACTACCCGTATAGTTCGCCCAACTCTGATATCCTGATAAAATCCCCTGGGGATTGTGAGCATACACCTGATCGTAATCGAGCTGCCACTGCAGCTCTCCCGTCTGGACATCCCGAATCACTTCGTAGAGAAAATAGGAAAAATGACCCGTTACCGTTGCCAATTGTATTGATTCGCCTTTTTTACCGCCGATTCCCCCGAAGAGATGAATTCCTATTCCTTTATCGCCCTCTTTCCACGATTTTTTTTCACCCTCCGGCAGGACTGTTACCCGACTGGCGGTTCCTTTGCGGGCGGGGGTATCGTTCCAAGTGCCACGGGTGATGTAATCTTGGCCCGATCGCAGCCCGGTCAGGGTTTCCGTCGGCTGCAGTTGAAACACCGATCGGGGTTTGAGCGCTTGAACGGTAAAGAGGTTATCCTGTCCCCGCGCCCCGTAGATATACCAGCCCTCCTTTCCTTCCCTCGCTGCTGCTAACTGTCGAGGGGTCGAGATAAAACGTCCTCCAGAAACTAAGGGTTGTTGGGGAATGCGGATCACTTCCGAGCTGCCGTCGAATTGTCCACTGTCGCGGTTATAGTGTTGCACTCGGAAAAGTTCGCTCCCACAGGGGCGGGAACCGGGGCAAACCTTGGGG
>NZ_JADEXY010000143.1 GCF_015206885.1 Microcystis aeruginosa LEGE 91341
ATCATCAAGATATAGGAATCGGAGACGGCGTTTTGGTCTGAGATTTAATTTAATCGCTGGCATTTACAACTATGAACTTGCTTTAGGCTATCATCAAGTAGCTGAATAAGACTTTTGCAGGAGGTCTAGTGTTACCGGTGACATCGAGACCGGTGAACGTCACTGGTCCGTTCGGGGCCGCATCGTGCAGGTCGCGCACGAAGATGGCGTTAGTTGCCGCGGACACAGTGTTGCCGGTCACGTTCACGTCCATCGTGACGCCGGAAACCACAGGAGCCGTGCCGCCAGTATTGAGAACGATACCGCTGATCACATTGCTCACGGTGTTGCCCGTGATGTCAACGTTGACCATGCTGCGCTGGCTGAGACCGATGATGCCCAAGTTTGCGCCGCTGACCGTGTTGTTGCTGACGGTGACGTTGGAGATTGCTCGGTCGCTCATCGATAACTGCACGATCCAGGGTGCCGCCGCACTTGCCGCCGTGGCATCGGTGGGCGAGACCAGCCCAAGATCGATGGTGTTGTTCGACACCGTCGCGTTCAGAACGCCGTCGAGGTTGATGCCGCGGCGACCCGTGGAGGAAGAGTTGCTGTGGTTGATGACGTTGCCCGTAACGGTCAGCCCATCGACGTTGAAGAGCACCATGGCCGTCAATAAGTTGCCGACGATGTTGTCAATCTTATTGTTGGTGATCGTCCAGTTATCACTGCCGATGCCACCACCAGTACCCAAACCAAGTCGGATGGCCGAATCGGTCGTATTCTGAATCAGGTTGTTGCGAATCGTCAGGTTGTCATAGGGGTTGGCTGCAGACTCACCGCGAATTGCCGATGCTCCGCCGTTGAAGGCCATGCCATCTACCGTGATACCGTTGGCGGCGATGGTGATGTTGCCCGCCAGCGTACTCTCAGCGCCGCGAGTGCCGCTGCCGGAGATCCCAGCGTTCGCACCGAGGATCGTCAGGGACTTGTTGACAATGAGATTTTCGGAATAAGTACCAGCCGCCACAATCACGGTGTCACCCGCACTCGCTGCGTTAATCGCCGCTTGGATCGTGGCGAAACCGCCCCCCCCCACGAGCAGGAACTTGCCAGCTTCGGCACCATCAAGGATCTCAACATTGATCAGCTGATCTGTGCCTTCGGAGGTACCTGTGGCCACCTGCCAGAAAGTCGGCTGTTTACTGATCATCTCTTTCGTCAGTGACACTGTATAGGTCGCCGTGTCCGTTCCGGTTCCGCCATCGAGTGCATCGTTGCCACCGCCGCCGGAGAGCGTGTCGTTACCGCCATTGCCAGAGATCAGATCATCACCATCGAGACCGTTAGAAGTATCGTTACCATTATCAAGAACAATATTGTCGTCACCAGTAGTTCCATCAGTGATGTTATCATCGAGCAGATTTCCATCAAAAATATCAGTAAAAACTGGATTCAGAAAAGGTGCCACTTTTCGTACCTCGCTATACAAATTACTATCTAGGCGCAGCCTTTCTCGTCAAGGTGAAGTGCAGACTAATCCTTGCTAATCGGGTATTTCAGAGGCAAGAACGAGTCTCATATGTCCGAGAAACGCTGTATTCTACCCAGATAGTTCCCACTCTATATCTAGTAGAACTATTCGCTGCATTTCCTTAAAACTCTGTAACATTAACAAAGAGCCGATACTCTGCACATCTTCGTATACTTCTATCTATAATTAATTTTTTCTGAGAAAAAACATTACAATTCTTCACCTTGATAAATCTGAATTTCCTTTCTATTGCATTGCGAAAACTCTCGTCCTCTTGCGCTTGTTTTTTTAGTTCAGTGCTTCGATTTTTCGGTGGTCTTCCCAAGTATAATCCAGTTAATCTTATTCCTCTTTCCTTACACCATGCCAAGTTTTCTCTGGTTCGATAAATTTTATCAACATGAACGGATTCTGGATAAAAACCATAGGTCTCTTTACAGTTTTTTACTTGCGCTTTCAAAGCTTGAGATTCATTAAAGTTTTCCCAAGACAAACGGTGTAAAAATACATAATGATTTACACAAGACACCGAGAGCTTTGCCCCAAATTCCGTCGGTTTTCTGGCTTTACCTCTGACGATATGACCTACATGAGGTTGACTTAAACTGACAATTCTCTGGTCAACCCTTCTTTTTTTCTCTGACCACATCTCCCGTTGTTGACTTCAGGCTTCTTCAATGACTAATAGCAGTTTATATTGTCTTTTACTTCAACAAGTTAAGGAAGCTACTAATTCAATTAGTTGGTCTATATAACCTAAGTTTCTTTGAATATATCCCAATTGTTGACCAATGGCTTTCCGTCTTTATTTTGGAGAGTGACAAGGTTTTTTAGCGACTTTTAAATATTTTTTTCTCGCTATTTTTCGGGAAGTTCTTGGTTTATTAGTTAACTTTTATTTGGCTTCTTGATAGAGACAATCTAGGATTTTCTCCGTGCTTTGACGAGCTTGATTTAATAGGTCTAAATCTATGGGATACTTAATATCGGCAGGCGCACAAGTCGCATCGAATATTAATTTTCCTGCATTGGGCTGCTCACTTTCTTCTCCTCGCTCTTCTGCTCTGGCAACAAAGGGCAGTTCAAATGATTCGGGTTCTGATCGAGTTGCTGTGGAGATACGATACATCTGTACTAAACATAAAAAGTGCCTAGCTTTTGGAGTATTTTACCTTTTTTTGGGCTTTTTTTCTCGACTTTATTGAGTCGGAACCTTTTTCCTATTGGCATTTCAGGCTTTTTCAGCAAGCCCTATTTAAGTCAAAGGGAGCAAAACCGATTTCAATTATCATCTATAGCGTTTTTCAGTCTGCTGAGGTACAAAAGTTATGGGTTTTAGGCAAAAGGGAAGAAAAATAGGTGTACCTCACTAGCTTAGGAAACGCTATATTTTTCAAGAGTATATCAAAAGCGATCGCTTTCCCAAAATATGACTATAAAAGTTTGCTACCCCTAAATTCCCCTTAAAAAGGTGTACTTAAAGCCGAAAAAAGGGGCTTTGCGCCCCCAAAAATCTTTAGTAAACGGATGATAATTTACACCAGACTATAGACAATTACTAAACCCAAAACTGCGGCAAAGACAATTAAAGCGTAGAATTGGGCGCGACCATTTTCGAGGTATTTAAGACCTTCACCACTGACAAGAGTAGCTAAACCGGTTAAATTCACCGCCCCATCGATAACGCGATAATCCACCTCCATAATTTGCCGTGCGAGACGACGACAACCCTGGACGAAAACCCGATCATAGAGATTATCAATGTACCACTTGTTCAGGGAAAAACGATACAAAACGGGGAATTTTTCGGCAATGGTTGCGGGGTCAATTTTCTTCTGGAGATACATCAAAGAAGCGACAGTAATCCCGATTAAAGCAATCCCTACCGAATTACCCGCCATAATCAGAAACTCTGTCCAATCAAAAGCATGAACTTCTTCCACTACTTCGTTAGGAACATGAATAAAACCCTCGAAGAAATTTTGCCAAGGTTTACCCACCAAACCAATTAACAAAGAGGGAACCGCCAAAATCATGAGAGGTAAAGTCATAGTAATTGGCGATTCGTGGGGTTCATGGGCATGATGGCCGTGGTTGTCTTCTTCCTGCGCTTCCGAGTCCAATTGCTTAACATTCATTGCCCCCGGTCCAAAAGCCGGAATCGCACCCGCATTGGCTAACAATCGGCGTTTAATCTCCTTATTAGTGCCTCTAAACTCCCCTTCAAAAGTGTTAAAGTACATCCGGAACATATAAAAAGCTGTTAAACCCGCAGTCCCCCAACCGATTAACCATAAAGCTGGGTTCGCTTCAAAAGCTAAACCGAGAATTTCATCCTTCGACCAGAAACCAGCGAAAGGAGGAATCCCACAGATGGCCAGAGTTCCCACCAAGAAAGTTAGGGCAGTAATGGGCATATACTTGCGTAAACCGCCCATCATCCGCATATCTTGCGCTAAAACTGGCTCATGACCGACCACATCCTCCATACCGTGGATGACGGAACCAGAACCGAGGAATAACATCGCTTTAAAATAAGCGTGGGTCATCAGGTGGAATAACCCCGCACTATAAGCGCCGATACCCATAGCCATAACCATGTAACCCAATTGGGAGATGGTGGAATAGGCTAAACCCTTTTTGATATCATTCTGGGTGAGGGCGATACTTGCCCCTAGGAAGGCGGTAAAGGCCCCCGTCCAAGCAATTACCGTCATCGCCGTGGGAATTGGCTCAAAAACGGGATACATCCGAGCAATCAGGAAAACTCCAGCGGCCACCATGGTGGCGGCGTGAATCAGGGCCGAAATCGGAGTCGGACCTTCCATGGCATCCGGTAGCCAGACATGAAGGGGAAATTGGGCCGACTTGGCCACGGGACCGAGGAAGACTAAAACGGCGAATAATGCCGCTAAACTGCCGGCAATGGCTCCAGAAGAGACTAATTCCTCTAGACGTTCACCCATGACATCAAACTCGAAGCTGCCGGTGGCCCAGAAAAGACCCAGCATTCCCAGTAATAAGCCAAAATCGCCGACGCGGTTGGTAACAAAGGCTTTTTGACAGGCATCGGCGGCCGCCGGACGAGTGAACCAGAAACCTACTAGCAGATAGGAACACATCCCCACCAATTCCCAGAAAACGTAGATCTGGACGAGGTTGGGACTGATGACCAAACCGAGCATAGAACTGCTAAAAATGCTCAGATAGGCGTAAAAACGCACATAACCGGGGTCGTGGGCCATGTAACCATCGGTATAAATCATCACCAAAAAGGCTACGGTGGTGACGATAACCGACATTAAAGCACTGAGATGATCGATCGTATAACCCATTTTCAGGTGAAAGTTACCCGCCGATGCCCAATCGATCATTTGGGTATAGGGAGCGTGTCCATTGATTTGACTCCACAGCAGTGCAAAAGACAGCACCATCGACGCACCGAGGGTAGAAATGATTAATACAGCATTCACCTGTCGCAGACGATTGGTGACTTCATTAAAGGAAATTAAGCCCGCACCGACTAGGGTAGCGCCTACCAAGGGTAGGACGGGAACTAGCCACGCGTACTGATAAAGCGGTTCCATTCAGTAATACCTAGTTTACAATTTCACACTATTTGGTTTATCCTCATCTATTGTGACATAGGTTAATTCTTAAGAAAGTGTTTATACCTAGTTTTGCTCAACAGGGCGGCAAAAGGTCAAAGGACCTTATCAATTTGGCAGTTTAGCGAGCGGGACGGTAATTTTTAGGGAGAAGCGGGAAAATTATCAAATAACCACGAAAGCAAGGAAACAATCAAACCAGCAGAAAAGGAAATTATCGCCACGATCGCCTCGCTACCAAGATAACGGGATAAAAAACTGCCTTGAATTTGGGCGATCGGTAGTCGCGGATTTAACCCCACTTGGATGCTGTTGGTATTGCCGGAAACGCTAACTTCTAAACCTTGTGATGCTTCGCTAATCTGCAAGTTTTCCCCCGTGGTTTTTAATTTGAGGTTTTGGTTACTATCCTCTCGGATAATTTTTATCTGATTTAATATCTCTACTCCCGGTTTCTCGACGCTCAGGAATTGGTTTTCTTCTAGCTTAAGATCCTGTTGAGCCATTCGGATATTACCGGAAATAATTGTCGATTCCACTAAGTCATCTCTCACATTATTACCAGTGATAATCGGTCGCTCAAATCTAACATTATTAACTTTAATATTGCGCCAAAAAATAGGCTGTTCTTGCTCTGGAGAAAGCTGTAAATTAACATCGATCGCCTGTTGAATTTCTAATTTAAATTCGGTGGTACTGAGATTAAATTCGAGGGGAATATCCTCTTTTTTTAGGGGAAAATTAGCAATTTTATAACCAGAAAGAGTTATTTTAATCGGGTTGCCGCTAGGATTAAATGATAAATTTACTGGTTGAGAATTTGGCTGCAAACTAAAAGCCAAGAGATTACTAAAAGGAGCATATTTAAGATTTTTTACTCTAGTTTCCTTTTGTAAACGGAGTTCTTGCAGGATAAAATCCGCCGTCGGGGTAATTGTTAAAGTGCTATTTTCCCGGATTGATTCAATTTCTAGTCGCTCTCGTTTATTCAGTTCGGGATCGGCAAGACTGCTAAAGGTGCCGGCGAGGGTAAATTTTTTCAGTCCCGATAGATCTATTTGGGAAAGATTATAGACATCTTTGAGCAATAAACTTTCGTTTTCTTGACAGGTAAAACTAAAGCTTTTTACCAATAAATTGCCTTCAAAGTTTTGTTTAACTGGGATAATTCCCCCAAAAATCGACAGGAAAACTAGGGCCAGCGTAGCCAGGAAAACTATCGTAAACTTTTGATTTTTCTTGAGCCATCGCCAGAAACTTTTTAAGGGATGCTTGGACTTCATTTTAGCCACTGGGGATTATGTTCAAAAGTTATATTAATCGGGGCATTTCTGGGAGGAGCATCATCTTGTTCTAATAAAGCTTTGACTCGCAATTCGTACAATCCCGCCTTAGCCAGTTTACCATCAGAAGTACGACCATCCCAAGTAAAGAAAATTTCCCCTTTTGGTTGCCAGTTAGGGCGAGAAGTCTCATAGATAACCTTGTTGTTCTGGAGAATTTGTAATTCTTTGATCTGGCTACGCGCATTAGAAAAAAGGACGATATCGTAGGTTGTTGCCTGATTAAAAATAACTGGCAAATAGATCAATTTACCGTCACTGATAGAGGCAGTAGCTCGCAGACTTTCAAGGGCGATATCTTCGCGATTAATAACATAGTTAGACCATTTAAACTGATAGCGAGAACCTTGGGGACGCAAGGTAAGGGGATCGAGTTGATAATTTTTCTGCACAGAACGCACCCTCACTTTCGGCTCTTGGTTATTACGACTAGGTACTTCCAACTTCAAGTAATCACTCATCCCCGGAATCCGGCCGATAGAAAGGGAAATAAGACTAAAACTGCCTTCAATATCGATTATCCACGGAAAAAAATGCACAGGAGGAGGAGCAGGGAGACCAATCGGAGCTATTCCCTCACAGCGCTTGTCATTATCTCTCTGGATATAATCGCTAGATCCAGTATTTCCCGTTCCACAGTTTTGAGCTTGAATAGGAGGGAAGAGCGAGACCAAAATAAGACTAAGAATTGTTAAGTTAAGGACAATAAATGATTTTTTCATGGTACAACCACCTGCCATTGAGCTAATTTTTGGAGAACTCGATCGATTGGGTAAGCGAAACCGATACCGGAAGAATCGATTTGGGACTCGCTAATCGTCCTAACCATCAATCCGATCACCCGCATTTCCTGATCGAATACTGGACTACCAGAAGCGCCAACTGCTAGGCTCACAGCGATTAATAAATTGCCGCTATTAGGGTCATTTCTGATGGTAGTCGCCTCGTAGCTCGACCAATCTTTTGATTCAGGATGTCCGATGATATAAATCCGTGTTTTTGGGTTAATTTCGCCTTGATGAAAGGTTAAAGGACTGATATCGTCTGGTAAACCCGTGACTTCCAGCAAAGCTAAATCCAAGTTTTCTTGGGGTTGGGTGATGTGAATTATTTTAGCCACTACACGATCGCGCGGGAGGTTGGGTAGATTTTCGCCGTAATAGGGTTCCACTTCCAGTTTATTTTCCAGATTATCGCCCCTCTGTTCCGTGTCGCGATCGACCACCACATGACGATTAGTGATAATCCACACCGTTGTTCCCCGGCGTTTGACCACATAACCCGTACCGTAGGCAGTCCCCTTGGCGTTACCGGTAAAGACAACACTGATTTTAACTATTGATCGCTTGATCCGGGTGAGGGGATCCTCTTGGGGTAGATATTTAGTATTATTCAAAGCGATGATCTGTTCCGGTTGTTGCTGCAACGATAACAAGCGCCGGGCCTCTTGCAGGTTATTGCGAGTAACTTCAAACTTCGGATCGATTTTTGTCGCCTTCTCGAACTCAGCGATCGCTTGCTGTAGCTTGCCCTGTTCCTGTAGGAGCCGACCCAAATTATTATGAATCGCCCTACGGTACATTTCCTCGGCTTCCTTCAGTTTTTTCTGGTCATACAGCACGATACCGAGATTGTTGTAGGTTTCTGGAACTCAGCGATCGCTTGCTGTAGCTTGCCCTGTTCCTGTAGGAGCCGACCCAAATTATTATGAATCGCCCTACGGTACATTTCCTCGGCTTCCTTCAGTTTTTTCTGGTCATACAGCACGATACCGAGATTGTTGTGGGTTTCTGGAAGTTTTGGATCGAGAGCGAAGGCTTTTTGACAGAAAATCAGTGCTTCGTCTAACTTATTTTGACGGAATAGCGCGTCGCAGAGATTGCTAAAAGCCACAGCACTGTTAGGATCAAGCTGAATAATTTGTCGCCAGATTCTTTCGGCTTCCGGGTATTTTTTTTGCGCTTGAGCGGTTTCACCCTGTTGCCATAACTGCTCTAGTGTTTGTGCCACTGTTGTCGGCGGCATGATCATCAATGCCAAAGTTAACACCCAAGCCAGCCGCACCACTTTCATAAGCTGATTGAAAATATTCCATCTATAGGTTAACAGATAGCAATGGAGTCAGGAACATTGCTGCATCTTAGTCGGTTAAGTAGGGTTTGCGGCAAAAAGTACGGGCGAAGCATTCGGATAGAAAATCTCCGGTTTCACCGATAGGTTATTGCCCGAATGCTTCGCCCCTACAAGACGCGGAACCATGAAGACACAAGGTTTTGAACCACGATTCTCTCAAAATCTTGCACCTGTTTTGCGAAACAAGACCCTAAAACCCTTACCTCGTCTATATTTCACCATTATTCAGCTAATCCTAAGTATATAGCGTTTCTGATTCACAAGAGGTACATTCCCGATCCTGAACAGCTTAATCAGCAAAGATTTAAGTGTGCCGCACAGGTGTGAGAACCGCTATATTTGAGTAAGCCAGACAGGAGCTAGAAAAAGATATTTATCAGAAAAGTCATGATCAAGCTAGAGGTTTAAAGACTGATCGGGTTCCGATTATTTTTATTAGTAAATATTTTACACAATTCATGCCAGGTAAGCAAGAGGGCTACGGCACTACTACCGAATCATTACCAATTTGGAATTGCTGTCCTAGCTAACTTAATTGACGACGAAAACGGTTGATCCCGATAGATAGTATCAGTAGAGCAAATCCAACGAGTGCAGTTGCTTCAGGCCAAAGTATATCGAGATTAAGTCCTTTGATCATAATCGCCCTAGTGATATTAACATAATGACGTAGAGGGTTTAATAAGGAGAAATATTTAAGAATAAGAGGCATACTTTCAAGAGGCGCAATCGATCCAGATAGTTGAATTAAAGGCAAATTGACAAAAAAAGATAAAAGAAAAGCTTGCTGTTGTGTTCGGGAAATTGTCGCTAATATAATTCCTATACCAATTCCTATAAGGATATAAACTCCCGATAGAACCATAAATAAAACAAAATTACCTCGTAAAGGAATTTTGAAAACAATTATGCCAAGTTCTAAAGATAAGAAAACATTGCCCATTAGCAAGATAAATAGAGGGACTATTTTCGCCAGTAAAATTTCCCAAGCTTCGGATGGAGTCATTAGTAATTGTTCTAAAGTACCTGTATCTTTCTCTCGTATCACTGTACCAGAAGAAACTAAAGAACTGGTTAAAGTAAAGATGGCTCCCATAATTCCAGTCACAAAAAACCAACTACTAATTAGTCCTGGATTGTAAAGAAAAATAGTTTGTGGAATAATTAATGGACTCACTTGATCCAGATTTAATTTTTGATTATATCGCCTAATTATTTGCTTGATATAGCCCCAGGAAACTCCAGCAGTATTGGCATCAACTCCATCAATAATGATTTGAATTTCAGTGATTTTATCTTGACTTAATTTTCGAGAAAAATCAGGAGGGATTATTAAACCAATAGTTAGTTTACCTTCTTTAATTTTTTTGCTTAATTCTTTCTCGTTTTTTAAAATTATCTCCAAATTAAAAGCTTGATTTTCAGTTAATGCAGAAATTAATTCACGACTTTGAAAAGTGTTATCATAATTAACTACTCCTAATTTTAATTGTTGAATATCTGGATTAATAGAATAACCAAAAATTAATAATTGAACAATAGGAGAAAATAGTAAAAAAATCAACAAATTTTTATCTCTTATTATTTGATTAATTTCTTTAAAAAATAGAGGCCAAAAACGACTATTTGAGACCTTATTGAATAAACTTAAAAGCATAATTTCTTAGTAATTAGTCAGTGCAATAAGAAAAATTAACTGAGAATGGACAAATAGCACTCCCTGAGTATATCATAGCAGATATGGCAATTCAGAAGTGTTGAACGTTGAGAAAAGTCAGACAAAAAATGCTATTATAGATAGAATCTAGACAACTTATTACCCTCACAATAGGTAGTTTGCCCTGATGACGAATTTCTCAAAACTCATAAAAGAGCTTCCCAAACCACTGCCTAAAAATGACTACCCCGCTTTAGACACTTTTACATTTTTGTCCTGTTGGATTGGTTTTGCTTTAGATAAAAGCATCGTCAGTATGAGGGACTTATGCAGTGGAATGGTACTTCAA
>NZ_JADEXY010000144.1 GCF_015206885.1 Microcystis aeruginosa LEGE 91341
TTCCCCCACTTTCCCCACTTCCCCACTTCCCCCATTTCCCCATTTCCCTATCTCCCCATCTCTCTATTTCGGTAAAATTCGGCCAATAGTGCGATTTTCGGGGGTAAAAGTCTCTTTAGCCACCCGTTGAATATCGGCAGCCGTGACAGCATTATAAGCATCTAATTGGGCGAATAAATTACGCCAATCGCCGGTTTTTACCTCGTATTCAATCAAGGATCGCGCCATGCCCATGTTAGAATCAAGACCTCTTAATAGGGCTGCCCGTAGTTGATTTTTAACCCGTTCTAATTCCTGTTCCGAAACCGGTTCATTTTTCAATCTTTCCAATTCCAAATTCAAACCCTGCGCTACTTGCTCCAGGCTGACATTAGGAGCGCTGAGAGCATAGAATAACAGCAAATTCGGGTATTTATCCCCCGGAAAGCCGTTAAATCCCTGAGCAGCGAGGGCAAGTTGTTTGTCCTCCACTAAAGCTTTATACAGTCGCGAAGTTCTTCCTTCACTCATTAAAGTGGCGATAACCTCGTAAACCGCATGATCGGGATGATTGAGGGCGGGACGATGGTATCCTTCTAAATACCAAGGCTGCGAGGCTAATTTTAGGGTAATTTCCTTTGTTTTGGTTTGGTTTGGTTCCACTACCTTCACCTGTGGGGGTTTCGGTTTAGCGGGAAAACGACCAAAATAAACCTCAGCTAACTGTTTGACCTGTTCTGGGTCCACATCTCCAGCGATAGCTATGGTTAAATTACTGGCAGGATAAAATTTATCGAAAAAGTTTTGGATATCCGAGGGTTCCAGATTGCGAATATCTCGATCGTAGCCGATAACGGGACGTTTGTAGGGATGGACAGTATAAGCTTGATCTAGAAAAGCTTCGATTAATAGACCCAAGGGGCTATTATCCGTCCGCATCCGTCTTTCTTCCAGAATTACGTCTTTTTCTTTGTAAAATTCCCGTTGGAACACCGGTTCTAAAAATCTTTCCGATTCCAAAGACATCCATAATTCCAATTTATTCGACGGGAAACTGTAAAAATAGCTAGTTGCATCGCTGGAAGTGGTGGCATTTAAACCGACTCCTCCCTGAGTTTCGACGATTTGCCCGTATTCGTTGCGTTGGACGAATTTCTCGGACTCTGCCTTCGCTTGTTGAAATTCTTCCGTTAATTTAGCCACTTCTGCGCTTTTACCCGCTTTTTTGGCCGCTTGCAGTTCTTTGTCTATAGCTTCAAGGCGATCAAGGACTTTTTTCTCGCTAAGATAATCGGTAGTACCGATGGTTTTTGTGCCTTTAAAGGCTAAATGTTCCAAAAAGTGGGCAACTCCTGTTTTACCGTCCGGTTCATCGGCACCTCCCACATCCGCGTAGGTGACAAAGGAAATAACCGGAGCATCGCGATTTTCTAGGATAATGAATTTTAGTCCGTTGTCGAGGCGAAATTCGGTAATTTTTTGTTGAAATTGCTTAAGGTAGGGGGTAATCGATTGTACATCGGCTGGTTCCTCTTTCGCTTGGGCAAGAAGGGGTGAGAAACTCCCAAAACCCCAAAACACAACGAAAGCGACCCAAAAGCCGATTACAGCCCGATAATGGGGGTTATTTTTAATGATCATAGATAGTTTTATCAGGTGTCGTGGGAGCGAGAGATCGATCGCTCTGTTCGATCTTAGCAGTCGATTGTTAGGAGAGGGGGAGTGGGAATTGTGAATTATGAATTATAAATTATGAATTGGGAAGTGGGGTGTGAGAATTATGAATTATAAATTATGAGTTGGGAGTCGAGATAAGGGAGCGGCAAGAGGGGAGAATAAATGAAAGCAATCTCCTGACTCCCGACTCCTATTTCCTGACTCCTGACTTTTAGACAAAAAATCTCTCCCTAAAGAGGAGAGAAGTTAAAAAAGCACGAATAACAATTGGGGAGAGGCGGTTTTTATAGGTCGCCACCACGAAAAGCTAGTAGGAAAATGACAAAGGGGCCAGCTAACATGATTAGCGCCACGAAGGTGAGTTGAAAAATGGGTTCTAAATTGAGAGCCGCAAATAATTCCATGATGTCTCCTAACCTGTTTACAATGATTTAAAAGGCTAATCTGGTCAAAACCATTGTCTCTGGTCAAAACCATTGTCTATCATACAGGGGATGATTCGCTGGTTTTCCTGATTCGATACAAAAATACATAAAGTTTTGTTGCAATTCTGAATTTTCCCGCTTTCCTATTTCCTTCCCACCGAGGGACCCTCTCAATGTTCAACTCTCCGGCCACATCTCCCGACTCGTTAACCCAGATTTACACTGGTTTTCAGGCACTCTCGGACCCCCTACGGCTGCAAATTTTGCAACTGTTGCGACATCAGGAATTATGCGTCTGTGAATTGTGCGAGCATCTGGATATCGCCCAATCTAAATTATCTTTTCATCTAAAAACGCTCAAAGAAGCCAATTTAGTCCGCAGTCGTCAAGAAGGTCGTTGGATCTACTACAGCCTAAATTTATCTCAATTTCTTCTCCTAGAAGAATATCTATCCGAATATCGTCGTTTTGCTGCCCTCGTCCCCCCTCGTTCCTGCGAGGAAAATAAGTAACCAATCAAGATTTTTAGAAATATTAAAGCTTTATAACTAGCTTTTACCCATTGACACATCAACTTTTATTGATATATTATCGGGTTATTCGATCGATTGTCTGTTATGCCGAAACCCTTCTCGATCGCGCTTTTAAGTCAAACTCGCTCATCTTTTCGTCTCTTAAAACGGTCAGGTGTGCGGGAATGTCTAGCGGAATGTTTGGGGACTTTTATCCTGATTTTCGTAGGAACAGGGGCAATAATGGTCAATCAAATCAGCGATGGTGCAATTACCCATCTCGGTATCAGTATGGTTTTCGGTGGGGTGGTAGCAGCCCTGATTTATGCCCTTGGTCATATCAGTAAGGCTCATTTTAACCCCGCCGTGACCCTGGCCTTTTGGACAAGTGGCTTTTTCCCAAAATCTTGGGTAATTCCCTATATTATCGCCCAGTGTCTCGGTGCGATTCTCGCCTCTGCTACCCTTGTGCTTTGTCTGGGTCGAGTGGGAAATTTGGGCGCAACTCTGCCTTTACAGGGAAATTGGGGACAAGCTTTCTGTATTGAAACTATTATCACCTTTATTCTCATGCTGGTTATTTTAGGCTCTGGTTTAGACCGTCGCGCACCCATTGGTTTTGCTGGCATCGCTATCGGTTTAACTGTAGCTCTAGAAGCAACTTTTATGGGGCCGATTACCGGTGCCAGTATGAATCCAGCGCGTTCTCTGGGGCCTGCTTTCGTGGCAGCAATTTGGCAACACCATTGGGTTTACTGGATAGCACCGATTTTAGGCGCTCAATTAGCTGTAATTATTTACGGTTTACTATCCAATGGTTTCCGAGACTTTAAATAAATTCTGCTTATTGGTAATCATGATCCAATCGACTCACAAACCAAGAATTCTTTTTCTGTATGGTTCTTTACGGCCACGTTCCTACAGTCGTTTATTAGCAGAAGAAGCGGCCAGAATTATTACTGAATATGGGGCAGAAGTGCGCTTTTTTGATCCTCGTGAATTGCCGATTTATGGCAGTGTTCCCGATACTCATGCCAAAGTACAGGAATTACGAGAATTAAGTCAATGGTCTGAGGGTCAAGTCTGGTCATCTCCAGAACTACACGGCAATATTAGCGGCATTATCAAAAACCAAATTGATTGGATTCCCTTAAGTATTGGTGCGATTCGGCCAACTCAAGGCCGCACCTTAGCAGTCATGCAAGTAAGTGGAGGTTCCCAATCTTTTAACGCGGTTAATACTCTGCGAATTCTTGGTCGTTGGATGCGAATGTTTACTATTCCTAATCAATCTTCGGTGGCTAAAGCTTATCAGGAGTTTAATGAGGATGGCACGATGAAAGATTCCCCCTATCGAGATCGAGTTATTGATGTAATGGAGGAACTTTATAAGTTTACCATTCTCCTGCGAGATCAGGTAGATTATCTGACCGATCGCTATAGTGAAAGAAAGGAAAAAGCCGCCGAAGAAATAGCCACAATTGCCCATAAAGCTATTAATTAAGTCAATTTCTAGGAGTTAAAATCATGAAAAAAGTCATGTTTGCCTGTAGAAAAAATTCCTGTCGTTCCCAAATCGCCGAAGGTTTCGCTAAAACTTTAGGTGCGGGTAAAATTGCTGTCACCAGTTCTGGATTAGAAGCGGCCAAAGTTCACCCCGGAGCAATCGAAGTTATGGGGGAAATTGGTATCGATATTACTGACCAAACTTCTAAACCAATTAGAGATTTTAATCCCGAAGATTACGATGCCGTTATATCCCTATGTGGTTGCGGTGTCAATCTGCCGGAAGGATGGGTTTTACAGGAAATTTTCGAGGATTGGTTAATTGATGATCCCGATGGTCAACCTATGGAAACTTTTCGCCGAGTTCGCGATGAAATTAAGGCTAAAGTTATCGGATTAATCGAGCAGTTAAGTTAATTTCTTCCAAATTTTTGCGGCTCTCTTGTCGTTTGTGTGATAGATTTTACTCATCAAATCTGTCTTCCTCTCTGTGTTATTTGTGTCTCTGTGGTTTATCCCCAAGAGAATCTTTTTTCTAGCTTATCCCTTGGGGGAGAAAAATAAGATCGGAAACCACAGTTGATGAAGAATATCTTCATTAATCCGACGCACTGCTAACCATTCCAACATATTAGAACGATGGGATGTGGCTACTGCGATCGCACTGATATCATTTTCTTCTGCTGCCGTCAAAACTTCTAATACAGGTGTTCCTGATCGCACTTCGCTCTGTACTTGCAAACCGAGTTTTTCTAGTCGCGCTTGCACCGATTCTAATTGTTGACGGGCATCATTAAAACGGTATTCGGTGACACTGGGATCGCGACTGATATTTTCCACTACCCAGACGAGAAGACATTGCTCAAAAGAGCCGGGGGCGCTGGTTTGAGCGTATTTTTCTATCTGTTCAATTAGATAAATCGCGTCGGAACTGCCATCGTAGGGAATTAATAAATGTTTCCAGAGATGGTGACAGCGCAGGGCCAATTCATCGCGAGTATAAACTGATAATAATTGCGGTCGGAAAATCAGCAGCGGAATATCGGTAATACCTGCGATCGCTAAACTGGTACTACCGAATAATTTTTCTTGGACAGCACCGCGCATGGGATTTCCCATCAAAATCACGTCAATAGAGTGATGCGCGAGGATTTCCCGCACGGCATCCACGGGACGACGGTTAGAGATTTCGACAATAACTGTCATACCGTCGGGAATATTTGCTAAAGCTGGAGATAATTTTTCTTTGGCCGCGTCAATTTTTGATTGATCTACGGCAGCTAGGGTGGGTTGTTCCCAAACCGGAATACTGTGGAGGAAGATAACTTGTTTTAAGCCGCTCAGGGCTAAGTGTGGCACACAATGGACAAGACGATGGAGACCATCGAAAAGATCTGTACAGATCAAAGCGCGCTCGAACATAAATTAACCCCTAGCAATTCGGTTATTCTTCCCTAAGAATAGCTAAAAAGGTGAAGAAATGCGCCCCGCATCCCTAGCTCGTTTCTGGAGAAACCCAGCCGGAGAAAGAGGTCGCCCGAAGGGGTGAAATCAGTTACTGGGAAGCCCAGGGATTAGAATCTAGGCCCCACTGGTGTTTGAGAAAAGCTTTGTACATATTTTCCCTGACCATCATTTGTTCGTAGAGCTTGATCAGGAAGTCCTGCGCTTGCTCCTGACTCATTTTTTCTACCTGAGTCTGAAAAGAACGAATGTTGAACTGTTGTTCTAAGGAAAGTTCGATCGGTTGAGACATGGTGTTCCTCCTCGATGAAGACAGTGGTTGATAACAAGCGAGATGGGTGATCGGTATCACCTCTTTTCTTTAACTAATGTAACAAATACTTGACAAAGTGTCAATGTATCTGTAAAGGGGGTTTTGCTTTTTCCCTCCCGTTAGCTAGGATACCCCGCCGCGAAAAGGAAAGAAGCATATAATGATACATTTAGCAAGAGTTTTCATAAAATTTTGCTTACTGTGAACAAATACTTAAGTAGTTATACTTAGGTAGCCCAGGGCGAGAGAAAATATTTGACAAATTGTGTAAACATTCTGTAATAATCGAAGAGAGCGACATAAATCGGGTAAGTTGAATGATTAGGCCTGTTAAAAGCTAAAAACGTAACCCCTAGATCCCGTCCCTCTCGTTGAAATCGTTAAGGATAGTCAAAATTGACGGACACAGCCGCTATCGTGCAGAAACTACAAGCTTATCGCTGGGAAACATCCTCCTTAGCTCTGTTTGCCTTAAAAAAATCAGCATACAGGCACGGAATGTCGCACAAGTTTTTACCTAAAATGTCGGATGAATGCCCCCGCTACATTTTTCGACAAGATACTCAGCTTTGCGATGTTGAAATCCGACCAGAATATCAACCGCAGAGCATCGGTTTAATTCCATCATCTGTGGGTAAACTGTGTTATAATTAACTTAGCCAAGGGTCGAGGATTGTTAGATGCTAGTCGTAGAAGCAAAGCTAAAAAACGGAACACCAGAGCAATATCACCGGCTTGATGAAGCTATCAAAACTTCTCAGTTTGTGCGTAATTCGTGTGTTCGTTATTGGCTGGACAATCAAGGGACAACCCGCAATGATCTCCAAAAACTTTGCGCGGTACTAGCTAACAATAAAGAGACACCATGGGTTAATAAATTAAACTCTCAAGCTCGTCAATCGGCTGCTGATAGAGCCTGGCAATCAATTAATAGATTTTATCAGAATTGTCATGCTAAGATACCGGGAAAAAAGGGTTTTCCTCGGTTCAAAAAACATAACCGTTCGGTTGAGTATAAACTAACGGGCTACAAACTATCAGATGATCGACGTAAAATCAAGTTCACTGATGGCTTTAAAGCAGGAGAATTTGATTTATGGTGTAGTCAAAAGACCTTAGTTTATTATTCAGAGCAACAGATTAGACGGGTAAGAGTTGTTAGACGTGCTGACGGTTATTATTGCCAGTTTCTGATTGACGTAGAACGGCAAGAATACCATAAACCAACGGGACAAATAACAGGAATTGACTTAGGGTTAAAAGAGTTTTATGCCGATGCTCAAGGCAATACCGTAGAGAATCCACGTTATTTAAGAAAGTCAGAAAAACGACTTCAAAAAGCACAACGACGATTATCCAAAAAGTTTCGTCAAGGAAACAAACAGTCTAAAAACTATCACAAGCAACGGATAAAAGTAGCTAAACTTCATCTTAAAGTATCAAGACAACGTAAAGACAAAGCAATTAAAGACGCTTTGGCGTTAGTCCAGTCTAATGATCTGGTAGTCTATGAGGCTTTAAAGGTAAGAAACTTAGTCAAAAACCCTAAGCTTGCCAAATCGATTTCTGATGCTTCTTGGTATCAATTCACTCAATGGTTGAATTATTTTGCCAAGATTTATCGGATTGTTTGTGTTGCTGTGCCGCCGCATTTCACTTCTCAAGATTGTTCAGTTTGTGGGACGAGAGTTCAAAAAACATTAAGCACTAGAACTCATCAATGTCCTAACTGTCAAACAGTCTTAGATAGGGATCATAATGCAGCAATAAATATTCTTAAAAAAGGGTTACAATATTTGGGAAATTATCTCAACGGTACTGTTGGGCAAACAGAAACCGACCCAAACGCCTTGGGAGAGTCCGGCCTCTGGATTCTTAATGGAGACATTGAGAATCTAAGCTGTCTCGTTGAACAAGGAATTTCTAACAGCAATGTGGAAAGAATCCCCCGTCACAGCGTAGCTTGACGGTGGGAGTATGTCAAATCACCCTATACTTGGAGGAATCCATCATGTCCGTTCGTCTATACGTTGGTAATTTACCCAAAGAATCCGTCGAGCGCGAAAAATTACAGGCGCTTTTTGCCGATGAAGGGGATACGATCACCACTAAAGTCATCAAAGATCGCAAAACTGGCAAATGTCGCGGTTTTGCCTTCGTTACCGTCCCTAGTGATGAACTAGCTGACCAGTTTATCGAAAAATACAACGGTCAATCCTTCATGGAAAACCCGATCAAAATCGAGAAAGCTCTCCCCCGCAGCAAGGGAGGTAAAGAAGAAGGAGAAGAAGCAGAAGGCCCGGAGGCCAGCGTAGAAACCCCGGAAAAAGTCGAAAGACCGACTCCGAAACCGACGACGGCAGCACCGCGCAAATCCAGTGGTGGTGGTGGCGGCGGCGGCAAAAAACGCAAGGCTGAACGGGGTAGCAGCAGTACCCCGAAAGTTACCGGCGATGGTGACGCTTTACAGCCGGATCCCCGTTGGGCCAATGAATTGGCTAAACTCAAGGAAATGTTAGCAGCTCAGGCCACTAATCCCTAATTCCATTGACAAGAGGGCAAGGGATAGCCGATAACTAAGAGGTTCAAAACATCGCTTTTAGGAATGTGCATCATGACAGCAATCGATCCGATCATTATCATGAAACAGGAGGTCGGTAAGGCCGCCGCTAATCTAGTTCAATCTAATTCGGTCGTGGGATTGGGAACTGGTTCAACGACGGCCTATGCGATCGAATATCTCGGTGCTAGACTGCAAAGCGGGGAAATCAGCAATATTGTCGGGGTTCCTACTTCTTTTCAAGCGCAAGTTTTGGCGAGGAAGTACGGAATTCCCCTCACTACCCTCGATGTCATCGTGAAGATGGATATCGCTATCGATGGGGCCGATGAGGTGGATCCCCAGAAAAACCTGATTAAAGGCGGCGGTGCTGCCCATACTCAGGAGAAAATTGTCGATAGTCTCGCCGATATTTTTGTCGTGGTAGTGGATGGCAATAAGCTGGTGGATAAGTTGGGATCGACTTTTCTTTTGCCGGTGGAAGTGTTACCCATGGCCATGACTCCGGTGATGCTGAAATTAGAGGCCCTCGGTGGTAAACCTTCTCTCCGCATGGGAGTGAAAAAAGCTGGCCCCGTGGTGACAGATCAAGGCAATTTAGTTATCGATGTTAAATTTGATAGTATCGATGATCCGGCTGATTTGGAAAGAACTATTAATAATATGCCGGGGGTTTTAGAAAATGGTTTATTTGTCGGGGTTGCTGACCTAATTCTCGTCGGTGAAATTATTGACGGTAAGCCGGTAGTGCGCGAGATTAAGTAGGTTTAATTATTCTTAAGCTAATAGTGAAACAGGCCGCAGGCCTGTTTTGTTAAGTAGTTAGGTGTTAAAAACTGTCAGATCCCCCCCTTATTAAGGGGGGATTAAGGGGGGATCGAATTATGGGTGTGTACAGACAAAGAGCAAAACAAAGAAATGACTATAGGCTAATAAAAAATATGTCCCTTTTTGACATAAAATATCTGGGAAGATTGCAACCAGCGAGACTCAAAAGAACTGAGATGAGTCGTGGTAATTAAGGTTTGAAAACGGTCTTCGATCGCATCTAATAATTGATTTTGTCGTTCGATATCTAATTCCGCTAAAACATCATCGAGGAGTAGTAGGGGAGGTTCCCCGATAATCTGCTCTAGTAACTGTAATTCCGCTAATTTTAAGGCTAAAACTAAGGTTCTTTGTTGTCCTTGGGAACCGTAGGATTTAGCGGGGTTTTGGTTAATTAAAAAATCCACTTCATCCCGGTGGGGACCGACTACCGATGTCCCTAGTTGTTTCTCGGCCAAACGACGGGTTTCAATCTTATCTAAAAAAGCCCTTTGTACCCCATTGACATCATCTTCTACCCAAGGCACATTAGGGATATATTGTAATTCTAAAAATTCAGTTTTTCCGCTAATACTTTCGTGCCATTTTTGGGCTAAAGGAATTAATCTTTGCAGGACTCGCGCCCTTCTTCTCGTTACTCTTGAACCTGTTTCTGCTAATTGTAAATCCCAGAGTTTTAGTTGGGATAGATCTGCACAAACTTTTCCCTCTAATTCCTGTTTACGAATCTCTTTTAAAAGAGCATTTCTTTGTCGTAAAACCTGATTATATTGCTGTAAAATATGAACGTATAGGGGTTCTAATTGAATTAATAAAGTATCTAACCAATCTCGGCGAGCTTCCGGACCACCGCGCACTAAATCCAGATCAAGACTAGAAAATTGTACCGCATTAATCACGCCCAAAAAATCGAGATGACGGCGCAGGGGTTGACGGTCACGGATCACGGTGCGACGACCGGAAGAACGGAGAATTAAACTCAATTCTGATGCGCCATAAAGACGCTTAACCCTAGCAAAAATTCTCGCCTCTGAGTCCGATTCTAGCACCAGATCTCGATCCTTGCTGACTCGATGGCTCTTGAGAGTGGCCAAAAGTTCGATCGCTTCTAGTAAATTGGATTTTCCCTGAGCATTATTGCCCAATAATATTGTTTTTTTGGACTCGAATTTTAGCAACTGTTCGGCATAATTTCTAAAACTGTGAAGGTGCAGGTGTTCGAGATACATTGCAAGTTGGGGGTTGGGGAATTATGAATTATGAATTATGAATTATAAATTATGAATTATGAATTATAAATTATGAAGTGGGGTGTAGGGTGTTGGGGG
>NZ_JADEXY010000145.1 GCF_015206885.1 Microcystis aeruginosa LEGE 91341
GTGGGGAGGAGAGTTTTGGAGTGATGGATATTACGCAAGTACGGTAGGAAAGCATGGGGATGAAGGTATGATAGCGAGATATGTAAAAGAACAAGATAAAGAATACCTGCAGCTACACCAAAATCTACAATTGAGTCTATTTTGATTCTGATACCCCGTCCGCTTGCGGCGGGGTAGTTCATTTCTTTTTTCATTTTCTGATAACATTGAATTATTCCTCCCATCGAGATATATTCTGAATTGTAAGTTATAACTATAATAATCTCATTTCTCTTTGTGATCAAGTTGAAGATTTTCTAGTTTTTGATTGCTATAAGTATTAATACTCATTGCATAAGTGAGATGCTCCCCAGAACCACAATAAACTAAGTTTAGTCTAGCAAGTCCAAATTAGGGCGGTGGCGAAGGCACTAGGTAGCGGCACGGTGGCGAATTTAGTATTAACTAAAATTCTCTAAAGCTTCAAATTGACGTAAGGCAAGACTAGAACCTTGGCTCCAGCCTAATTCAACATAATAGGGAAAAAGTTTCTTGATATTTATATCGGGAAAGATACGACTATTTCCCCTTTCTTGATAACTGTCCTCTATTAACAAATATATTTTTAATTCTTCCCGACGATAAACCCACAATTCGGGTATTTTTAGCAATTGATAAGCTCCTACATCAGTCAGAGAAGTAAAATCCACTTCTATAGCTAAATCGGGAGGAGGATCAACAGTTAAATCAATTCTTTCTTTGCCTAAAATTGCCTGTCTATTATCAATATAAAAACAAGTATCTGGCTCTACTCCCGCTTCTCCCGGCATTTTCAAGGTAATGGGATCAAAACATTCCCAGTCTTTACCTTGACGACGGAGGATAATTTTTACTAAATCACTTAAAAGATTGATACGTTTGCCATGACTTGGTAAAGGAGACATAAGCCTAATTTCTTGAGTTTTGCGATTAAAATAGAGTTTGGGATAGGTTTTATGGAGACGTAAACTCAGCAATCTTTCGTAATCTTCCCAAGTCTGATGCGGAAAAATAACTTGACTGCCCGGAGATAAAGATAAAGTATTTTCGTTGAGAGTAATTAGTAACATTTTGGTAATTATCCTTAATTTTTTCCTGTGGGATTTAACTAATTTCGCTCTGGCAACCAATGCCTATCAAGCATTTGTTTGAGAGAATAGGGACAATTTAGAGGGAAATTGTGAGGAGATATTTCAGTTTTTTGTCCGACAATAAAAACGGCATCTTGATAGATTCTTTCTTGGTTATCTAGGAGATATTTTTCTAGATTGGTGCTTAAGTATCCATTTAGCTGAACTCTAAAAGTGGCTATTTCTCCTTGCCAATGCCGATGATTTAATTCAAATTCTTTTGACCAATATTGCCACAGCAAAAGATGAATAATTATCTGTCTTAAAAAACTCTCAACTCGATGTTTATCCCGTTTGCTCAAAGCCTCCAACTCCTCGATTAAATGTTGAATATCCAACTCAGCTAGACGATTTTCCTTGAGAAGTTTAATTGTTTCATTCAACCAGAGATGTTCATCTTGTTCGTAGAGAAATTGTAACTGATTTAGCCAAGTATCTCTTTTCATATTTTTTCGGCTGAGGAGACTTCTAAAACTGCTTTCGGGTAGGCAATGCGTTGATGGTGGAATTGTTGCCAAACCTGCACAAAAACCTCGGCAATAATTGGTAATTCCTCCTGACGAATACCACTATCTACTAATTGTTGCTCGCGCCATCGGGCCTGAAAAATCTTTTTGATCATATCCATGGCTTGTTCTGGGGAGGCCTCCTTCAGCGATCGCAAAGCAGCCTCGCTACTATCAGCTAACATAACGATCGCCGTTTCTCTCGATTGGGGAATCGGACCATCGTAGCGAAAGGCCGCCTCATCGACGAGTTCTTGACCATTTTGGGCGGATTTTTGCAAAGCTTGCTGATAAAAATAGGAAATTAAGAGATTGCCTTGGTGTTCGGGAATAAAATCGCGAACCACTCGCGGTAAACCGTGTCTGCGGGCCATGACTAACCCTTCGCTAACGTGCTTTTTAATAATCTCGGCGCTGACGTAGGGATCGTTAATTTCATCGTGTTTATTCGGGCCACCCATTTGATTTTCAATAAAACCGAGAGGATCGTGCATTTTCCCGATATCGTGATAAAGGGTTCCCGTGCGAATTAATTCCACATTACAGTGCAGTTTTCTGGCGGCCGCTTCAGCTAAACAGGCGACAAAAAGGGTATGTTGAAAAGTACCAGGTGCTTCCGTGGCCAAACGTTTGAGCAAACTACAATTAGGATTGGACAACTCCACCAGACGAATGGGAGTCACCACATCGAAACAGCGTTCCAAATAGGGGGATAATCCTAGGGCGATTACCGTCCAAGCTATTCCCGATAGACCATAGACGAGGGCCGTGGGTAGTAGAGTATAGATGATCGTGCTGGCCGTGGCGCTAACGATTAGGTAGGTGAGCAGATAAACACCCCCTTGACTGACTCCGATTCCCATCCCTAGGAGCGATAATTCATCCCGGGAGCGCAATTTTGCCGCTATCATCGCCGCTAATAGTCCCCCAATCGTCCCGGCGATTAAATCGGCACTGATGCCTTGGATGCTGAATAGGGAAAGACCGGCAGTTAAGAGGACTTGGGTGACGGCCAGAGTCGGGCCATAGAAACTGCTGACTAATAAACCCACGCCTGCCAGATTGGTAAAGGGAATATTAGCGATCGCTAGGATCGGTGTGGTGAAACTTAGTAAACCCAAGAGAAGAAAATCCCGGTGACGCAGGGGCCGATGGAGACGCTGGGCAACGAGGCAAAAAGTGCCGATCGCGCTGGTGACAAGGATTGCCGTTGACCCTAAACCCATCCAGTTAATGCCCCGTTCGCTTAAACCAAAGCCATCGATGAGAACAAACTGAGCTTGAGTAATTTTTTCGCCTGCTTTAACGATAATTTGACCGGTTTGAGCGTTAGACATGACCATATCTACCGCTTCCACTGCTTTAGTGGCTTGTTCTTTGGTGGCCTCTCGATCTTCTATCAGGTTCGTTTGTCCTTCTAGGGCCGCCAGAAGGATATTTTCGGCTAAAAGCTGCTGACGACGGTTTAGGCGATCGCTGCTAATCTGCACGGCGATGGTATCCTGTAGGTGACTGGTGGAAATCCCGGGAGGAATGCCTTGCACCAAAATCCGGCGCCCCGCTTGCAGGACGGCTTTTTCTAGGTTTTGCCACTCTCGATCGCCCATTTGGGCTGCTGTGATCAGAGCGGCATATTTGAGTTTATTTAAGCTAGAATGCCGATAATTTTGGCTGGTTTGCTCCTGTATTTGCCGTAATTGCTCCAATCGATCGACAAATTGCTCAAAGTTTCCCTTCGTCACGCGCTGACGATAGGCTTGGATTTCCTGCATAGCATATTCCTGTTCTTTTGTCAAGGGTTTTGCAAAAGATTCTTTATAGTTGAGTCCGCTTTCTAGGGTTGACCATTGAGCGGCAGAAAAGGTGAGCAGCGTTCCCAGCGTGGCGTTAGAAATAGTCCTGCTCAGTAAAATCGAATTTTTTGGCAAAATTGGGCTAATTTGACTTAATTGCCCTAAAGTGTCCCCTAGCGATCGCTCAATCTGGGCAGTGATTTGGGGATCTCTTTTCAGTCGGGGAAGCAGTCCAGCCCGAATTTTTTGGCGTTTGAGGTCGGTGGTTTCTTGGTCTTGAAAACTGGCATCTTCGGGGGCGATAATTGTGACCGGAGAAATAGTCCCGACGGCCAATTTCGGCTGATTATAGAAACGATAACCGACCACGCTAGTCAGACAACCGACGGTAAACAGGAAGATTAAGGGTCGTCGCAGTTTGCCCAGGGAGTAAGAGCGAGATTTTCGGGCAGAATCAGGAAAAACAGTGAAAGAATGCAGAAAATGATTCATAAATTCCAGCTAAATTCTATAAACTGCGCCACCATGCCCAGAGGAAAAATACCAGCAATTTGGTTGTGTGTTCCCTTTTCTATTGTAAGGACTCCCTGTGCAAAAAAATTTTTTCTCGAAAGGTATCTAGATTAACTTGATGCGGGGGTTTTTCGCCTTCTGGTGCGCCCAAATAACCCAAAAATCGCCCCAAATCCCCAAAAAACGGGCGGGCCGATAATTGCCGGTGGGCGAACGCAGTTCGATAAACTCACTGACCACAGTTCGCCCCTACAAAATCGACCGGCCTTTGGGCGGGAAAAAAAAGAGAAAAAGGGTTACAGGGTCCTCCCAGCACCGCACACCACGGGAAAGTTAGACAAGGAGAGATTATTTTGATTGATTTTCCTTAATATTGTTGAAAGCTTGCTCACTTTTAGCAAGTGTTATTTTTCGCTTTTATTGTTTAAACAGGGATGGCGGTTTCTAGGGAAATTTTCAGATTCCTGTTCTCAGAAATCCTATAGTTAAGTTTTTCAAAACCAATAACTTCGCCTTTTTGATTTTTCATTAAAATAACTTCGTCGCCGGTTTCTTCGCAGAGATATTCCGAAGAGCGATCGCCAAACCACACGGTTAAGGTATTGCCCATCGGATCATAATAAACGTTTACTTCTGCCATAAAATTTCCCCTTCTTTAATTGCATCGGTGGGATAAGTGGTAATTAGGAAACCATCACCATTGAGTTTTCGGATAATGGCACAGAGCCAACGTTTTGGTCGTTGAAGTTGATAAAAAAGATAAACATTGGGATCACTGCGGCTACGTCGAATTTCATCAGGTTGGCTAAGGGTTTCTTGGACTAATTTTTCTTGTCCTTTCATTATAGGATGTTTTATCTGGGTGATAATTTCCCAATAGGTAACAGTGACGCAGATCGTACAATTAAGAGGGGTTGAAATCTCAAAAAATAGATCATTTTTGCTCATGTTTTGTCCTCATCAGCAAATTCTTAGTCAAGATGAAAACTGGCATCTTCGAGGGCGATAATTGTGACCGGAGAAATAGTCCCGACGGCTAATTTCGGCTGATTATAGAAACGACAACCGACGGTAAACAGGAAGATTAAGGGTCGTCGCAGTTTACCCAGGGAGTAAGAGCGAGATTTTCGGGCAGAATCAGGAAAAACAGTGAAAGAATGCAGAAAATGATTCATAAATTCCAGCTAAATTCTATAAACTGCGCCACCATGCCCAGAGGAAAAATACCAGCAATTTGGTTGTGTGTTCCCTTTTCTATTGTAAGGACTCCCTGTGCAAAAAAATTTTTTCTCGAAAGGTATCTAGATTAACTTGATGCGGGGGTTTTTCGCCTTCTGGTGCGCCCAAAACCCGTAGGGGCGCATTGCGTGCGCCCAACCCCCCAAAAACCCGTAGGGGCGCATCGCGTGCGCCCAAATAACCCCAAAAACCCGTAGGGGCGCATCGCGTGCGCCCAAATAACCCAAAAATCGCCCCAAATCCCCAAAAAACGGGCGGGCCGATAATTGCCGGTGGGACGATAATTGCCGGTGGGCGAACGCAGTTCGCCCCTACAAAATCGACCGGCCTTTGGGCGGTAAAAAAGGAAAAAAAAGAGAAAAACGGTTACACAGTCCCCCCGACACCGCACACCACCCGAAAACCGAGGTGGTCGAAGGTGTCGTTGCGGACGTAGCTGTTGCAGTAAGCGGAACGGCAGTTATTAGGAGGGTTGAACCAAGAACCGCCCCGCAATGCACGATAATAATCACCATTCCAAGTATCGGCGCACCACTCCCAGACATTGCCGTGCATATCGTATAGCCCAAAAGCGTTTGGGGGAAACTGTTCCACGGGAGTCGTTTGTTGTCGATATTCTCCTGTAGGTTCATCGGCATAAGTTTCAGTAGCTCGATAGTTAGCTAAATCTGCCGTTATCGTTCCCCCAAAGTGAAAGGCGGTTGTTGTCCCCGCTCTACAGGCATATTCCCATTCTGCCTCACTCGGTAGCCGATACTCCCGTTTTGTTTCCCTTAATAGTCGTTTACAGAATTCCGTTGCTTGATACCAGTTGACTCGTTCTACGGGTAGCTCATCCCCTTTGAAGCGAGAGGGGTTTGTCTCTAGGTCGATGTCTATTTTAGCGGTTGCGGCAATCGCTCTCCACTGGGCCTGGGTAATCGGGGTTTGACTCATGTAGAAAGCGGGGACTTTGACTAGGTGTTGTGGTCTTTCCCTTCTAAATACTTGCCAACGAAATTTTTTAACCAGTCTTTCGATTTCCTCATCTTCCGTTCCCATCCAGAATTCTCCTTGGGGAATATACATCATGCGGATATAGTTTTGAGCTTTTTTCCGGTTGCCAACTTCTGGAAGGTTTTCATCGTAAAAATAGGCTTTAACAGGTTTTCTCTCGATAACTTTGCCTGTTTCATTAACCAATACTGTTTCTGCGGTAAAAAGGAAAAGGTTTTCATTGTAGGGAACAATGTAGGGAACAATAGCGGCTACTTTGTCTATTAAACGTTTTTGTAGGGTTCCCTCGTCTTCTGGGGAAAGTTGAAGGACATTACCAACGTGGTTTAAATCCCCTCTAGAATAGGCGGCAATCGGTTCATTAAGCAATAATAAGGGTTCATAATCGGCTAAAGCAGCGGATATATTTTTTAATAAAGCTGTCAATCTCACAAGACGCACTCGGTTATTATTTTTGATAGCTTCTGCTAGTACCTGTTTGATTTCATTGACTGCTTGACTGGGTTTTAGGTAGGCAAGAGCTAACCATTGTTGATTTTGCCAATAAACCGATTTTGAGCAATAATCACCGATTTGTTCCTGAATATAGGTTTGTAACTGATAGGCCAGAGATTTGAGTTCCTCTGGGGTTAATTTTTCTAATAGTAGTTTACGAACATCGGGAGACATTTCATAAAGTTCTCGATCTATTTTGCGGACTAAACTGGAGAGTAAAATATCAGCGATCGCATACCAGGGAGCTTGATTATTTTTATCTTGATGTTGACGCAGATAATAAAGTAAATTAGGGGATAAACCAAGGGGAAAAGCCGCTCGCTGCGCTAGTTCTCTGGTGTTTAGTTCGTTTTCTTCTTCAAATAATCTTAAACGGCTTTTTGCGCTAAAAAAATCTTCATCCTCATCCCAATTATCCCCTTGTTGAAACTGATTAGGATTAAATGGAAAATGACGGGGTGGGATAGCTTCTTCTTTTAGCCATGTTATCAAGTTTTCCCAGTCCTCTGTGGTTAGTTCAAACATGGAAAAATTGGGTATATCTTCAGCTAAATTAGCAATATCGATCGCAGTTGTCCCATACCATCGATGATAGGGTAAGGGGTTTAACCATGCGACTCGGCTAAATCTTCGGCTAAATCGTCGGATAAAGGTTTCTGTTGCGCTCAAGCGCTCTTCTACATAACGTTTTCTAGCGGCACCTGCATCACTAAGAATTAGACAACTGGTTACTTCAGGAGAATAGTTAGAGAGAACTTTGGTTAAAGATTGACTTTCCCAACCGTTTTCTTGTCGTAAAACCTCGTCTCTAATCAGATTATCAAAGTAAAAATGGGGAACATTTGCCCAAGTTTGCTTCATTATCCGACCAAATCCTGCAAAGGGAATCATCGAGTCAGAACAATCAATAAAAATAATAATTTCTCGGCGATAAAGTTGCTTCTTTTGGTAAATTATTTGGTCAAAAAAACCTCTTTTAGCTGTTGCCATCACCGTAGCTTTTATATCCCAAGTTTGTCGAGGATTTTCTAGGGGTAATGGACGCAGTTGCTGCCAACTTTCTTGTAACTTAGCGATGCCAATAGGATAATAATCAGGATTATCTAGGGAGGTGATTTTTTTTCGCTTTTCAATAGCTGTGGCAATTTGTGGAAATGAAGTCTCTGGTGCTATTTGTCTATCCCCCGGAGGGGTAATTTCTAATGAGGGAGATTCCCTATCATCCATCGGGTTTATGCTTTTGCTAATCGATTCTTCTGGATGGCGAATAGGTATTTTTTGGGCTATTTCTGTATTTATTTCTGGTTGTAATTGTAGCATCTCTGTCCAGGCCTGATCAAACTTTTGTTTTTCTTCTAGAGATTTAACCCATAAAGCTTGACAAAGAAGTTTAATTTTAGGATTCTCTAAGTTGGGATTCTCTTGAATAGCAATATCAGAATCATTGGCGAGTTTTTGAATCAGGTAATTTTCCACCCGATAATATTGTTCAATAGACAGCAGAAATCCTTCTTCGTCTCTGAGTTGATAAAATAGGTCAAGTAGGGGGGATGTCATTGGCTTTTTTAACCTCTTGTTCCATAATCTTGTAAATCGGTACGGCTTTTTAGTAAAACACTAGCGTGGGGTAATTTGTCTTTTTTTAATTTGGCGATAATTTCTTCAGGTTTGTACTTGAGTAACGATTTAAACCAGGCTATTAATTCACTGGTGCTAACTTTTTTTTCTCCTTCAGATTTAGTCTCGTCTTGTGATGTTCTCACTTCCAGAAAACGGTTCACTGCTTTGATGATAACCTCTTGTTGAGCGTCGGTAAACCGTTCGGTTAATATTTTTCTTAATCTTTCTTGGTTGGGTAGCTCAATATAGTGATAAATGCAACGTCTCAGAAAAGCATTGGGTAAGTTTTTTTCTTGATTACTGGTAATGATAATTAGAGGAAAAGCTTGATCATTTGCTTGAATTAATTCTCCTGTTTCTTTAATGAAAAAACGACGAGATTCAATGGCTAAAAGTAAATCGTTAGGAAAATCTCGATCTGCTTTATCTATTTCATCAATTAATACTACCGATTGTTCCTGCTTATCTTGACTTTGTTTAAATGCTTTACCCAAGGGTTGTAAATCAAACCAATCCTTTGAAGTAGCTGGATTTTTTTGCTTTGAAGAAGATTCTTCTGTTCCTTTTTTGCTTAAAATTCCGCTAATTTGAGCAGCTTGTAAACGGCCAATATAATCATATTGATAGAGACTATCTTCTGCTTTACTTGTAGATTGAACTATCCACTCATAATATTTTATAGGACCACTTTTCTGACCATTATTAAATTCATAAACTAAAGCATGAGCTAGACGACTTTTGCCACATCCCGGTTCACCTTCTAGTAACAAAGGCATTCCCAATTCAATAGCCAAGTTAACAACTTCTATTAACTCATCACCTGCGTCATAGGGATAAATTTTCTGTTGAATCGGTTCATAATAAAGATCCGATTCTGGTTGAATTTCTCCCGTGTAGGTTAAGGATAGTTTAGCCATCTATTTTGCCCCGATAATTGTCCTTTAAATTGTTGATAAAAAGCGTTCAGTGTCTTTTCTATGTCGCCTTGATTGCTATTTTCCCATAATTCCTGCAAGGTAGATTTAAATAAGTCTGTGGTTTCATCCTGTAAGTCGCAACCCAACTGAAGTTGTTGAGCAAAAGTTGGAATAATTTCCTGAAAAGACCGTTGTTCAAAGCGAGAGTCAATCTGTAAGCGGTGAATAGGAAATTCTGATAATTTGTCCTTATCTCTCCAATCATTCCCTTCTCCATAATCTAACCAAATCATTAATAAAAAGCCCAGAATGGGACTATTTTGTATTTTACGAGCGTTGGTAATTAAGTTTTGCCAAAATGAATCAATGTCCTTTAAACGGTCAAAGTCTGCACAATCAATTCCTTCAAAAATCAAACAAAAATTATTAGTCTTTAAATTTTTAATTCCTCCAGAATTATTGAAAAAATGTTCATGAAGACTATAGCTATCCCATTCTTCCTGACCATCTCCTTGAAACTTAAAAACAATAGGTTTAACGGGCAAATTATTAGTGATCAAGATTTCTTTTTCTAAACGATGTAAACACCAAAAACGATATTGATGAGGACAAGGGGGAATATAAATACTGCCTTCTCGTAAAGGTTTAGCGGCTATTGAACTGGTAAAATTTACTAGATTAGTGTAATTAAATTTTGTCAAAACATGATAAATTTTTTCATTATTTGTTCGTTGATTTTTTGGGTTTTGATGATGATTTTGACAACATTCTAAGCTTTCAAAATCTAGGTCTAATACTTCGCAATAAGCTTGAACAATATAAGACTGTCTAGAGGGTCTTCCTTTTTTTCCTAGTCCATATTTTTTTTCAGTACAAAACCGCAAACTATAGCGGTATGCACTTGCATGAGGTACAATAGAAGAGGACAATAAATTATAGACCTAGGCAGGAGCCACGACCCGATGAAGCCCTATTCTTTAGACTTGCGACAAAAGATCATCGAGACCTACGAG
>NZ_JADEXY010000146.1 GCF_015206885.1 Microcystis aeruginosa LEGE 91341
GATTAAGGGGGGATCAAGGGGGGATTAAGGGGGGATCAAGGACAAAATCTATCTTCAATTTAATTGAAACCACTTACTTAGGGTTAAGCAATGGTTAGACAACTCGACGACAGCCCGAAAACCACAATCGTCTATCCCGATAGCGATGGTAAACCGATGGCCGACAATACAAGACAATTTCGCTGGATTACGACGATTAAAGCGAATTTAGACTGGTTATTTGCCAATAATGCCGATGTTTTCGTTGCCGGTGATTTACTCTGGTATCCCGTCCAGGGAGATAATAAAACTCGGCAAGCACCTGATGTGATGGTAGCTTTTGGCAGACCAAAAGGGGAAAGAGGTTCCTATCAACAGTGGAAAGAAGACAATATCCCCCCGCAAGTGGTTTTTGAAATTCTCTCTCCGGGTAATACCCAAACGGAAATGACCAGAAAACTGCTGTTTTATGACCGTTATGGTGTGGAGGAATACTACATTTATAATCCCGATAAAAATGATTTGGGTGGCTGTATTCGTCGGGAAAATCGGCTCGAAAGTCTGGAAAATCTCGATAATTGGGTAAGTCCTCGCTTGGGCATCCGTTTTCAGTTAGGCCAACCGGAGTTACTCTTGTATTATCCCGATGGTCAACCTTTCACCAGTTACAACCAAGAACGACAACGGGCTGAAGCGGAACGACAACGGGCCGAACGATTGGCGGCAAAACTGCGCGAATTAAATATTAGTCCCGAAGAAATTTAAAAAAAATGCTCGATCGAATCAATCGATCGAGATAGTCTCGCTACAATGAAAGTAGATAAATATCAAGTCCTCTAGCTAGAGTCGCAACAGGAAGCCCAGAAAAAATGCGCTAGGGCAGGGTTGACTAAATCGACGAAGCAATCGCTAAATGGGAGTAATTTCCGTCCATTTCTGCCTAATCCTGAACAGGAGAGGCAGAACCGAAGAATTTCTATAAAATTTCGGTAAGGGTGGAAAGATCAAGTAAGTTAGCGTTAGGGCTTAATCTTCGCCACGGAAAGGTAGAACTATGACAGTTTGTGAATATCGGCCAGGTTTAGAAGGAATTCCCGCCGCCCAATCGAGTATCAGCTTTGTGGATGGCCAAAAGGGAATCTTAGAGTATCGGGGCATTCGGATTGAGGAACTCGCCGAAAAAAGTACCTTCCTCGAAACCGCCTATCTCCTTATCTGGGGTGTTCTGCCCACGGCGGCGGAACTGGAAGAATTTGCCGATGAAATCCGTTCTCATCGACGCATCAAATACCGTATCGAAGACATGATGAAATGCTTCCCCGAAAAAGGCCACCCCATGGATGCGCTACAAACTTCGGCGGCGGCTTTGGGTTTATACTATGCCAGGCGGGCTTTGGATAATCCCGAATATATCCGTCAGGCAGTAGTGCGGCTATTAGCGAAAATCCCCACTATGGTGGCGGCGTTCCAATTGATTCGCAAAGGTAATCACCCCATTCAGCCCAATGATAGTCTTGATTATGCGGCCAATTTCCTCTATATGTTGACGGAAAAACGACCGACGGATTTAGCGGCGAAAGTTTTCGATGTCTGTTTGACTCTCCACGCTGAACATACCATAAATGCCTCGACTTTTTCGGCCATGGTGACGGCTTCCACTTTAACCGACCCCTACGGTGTCATCGCTTCAGCAGTGGGAACTCTCGCCGGCCCCCTCCACGGTGGGGCAAACGAGGAAGTATTGTTAATGTTAGAGGAAATCGGTTCGGTGGCTAATGTTCGTCCCTATGTGGAAAAATGTATCGCCAATAAACAAAAAGTTATGGGTTTTGGACACCGGGTATATAAAGTTAAGGATCCCCGGGCGACGATTTTACAAAACCTGGCCGAACAATTATTCGCGGAATTAGGTTCCGATGAATACTACGATATCGCCCTAGAATTAGAACAAGCAGTGGTGGATATCTACGGCGAAAAAGGTATCTATCCTAATGTGGATTTCTATTCGGGATTGGTTTATCGGAAATTAGGCATCCCCAATGATTTATTTACCCCGATTTTTGCCATCTCCCGGGTGGCCGGTTGGTTGGCCCACTGGAAAGAACAATTAAATGCTAACCGCATTTTCCGTCCTACCCAAATCTACACCGGACTACACGAAGTCCCCTATACACCGATCGAACAACGTTCTTAGATTTTATCTCACACTCTTAATGGAAACACGGTTTCTCGCCTTTGTCAATCTCACCTAGGCGAGATTTTTTGTCTCATTTCCTGTTATATTTATGGGGCAAGGAAACATTCCAGCGGCTTTCAGCTTGGTCAGTTTCGGTGTATATAATAAGGCAAGGTCTTTGCTTCTAGATAGTCGGACAGAAAAATATTAAAGATTATGGTGAAATTTTGGCGCAGATTAACGGTATTTTTAATTTCTTGTTTATTGCTGATTTCCCTAACTGCTTGTGGTAATCCAGTTAGACGCAATCAAGTGGTCATATCGGTATTAAGTGACCCAAAAACCTTTAATGCTGTTTTATCGGCCGAATCCCCGAATATTTTTGGTTTAACCTACGAAGGACTATTAACAGAAAATCCCATTACTGGCAAAAAAGAACCGGTCTTAGCAGAATCTTGGACAATTTCCGATGATAATTTGAGCATTATTTTTACTATGAGAGAGGGTTTAAAATGGTCGGATGGTCAACCCTTAACCGTTGATGACGTGGTTTTTACCTATAAAGACTTATATCTAAATCCTGATATTCCCAACAACTACCGCGATAGTTTAAGAATAGGATTAAAAAAAGAATTCCCCGTTATCACTAAACTAGATAACCGCAGGATTGAATTTAAACTACCCGAACCTTTTGCGCCTTTTTTAGATGCTGTCAGTTCACCGATTTTACCTAAACACGCTTTAGAAAAAACTATTCAGAAAAAAAGCCCCGATGGTAGGTTAGAATTTCTCTCCACTTGGGGGTTAGATACTCCTCCCGATAAAATTGTTTTTAATGGTGCTTATAAACTAAAAGAATATATAACGGGACAAAGAATTATTTTTGAGAATAACCCCTACTATTGGAAAAAAGATGCTCAGGGACAACAATTACCCCATATAACTTCAGTAATTTGGGCAATTGTTGAATCTCAGGATACAACTTTACTGCAATTTCGTTCGGGAAGTTTAGATTCTATTGGGGTAACTCCCGAATTTTTCTCCCTCTTAAAAACTGAAGAAGAAAGAGGCAATTTCACTATTTTTAATGGGGGACCTGCCTACGGAACCCAATTTATCAGTTTTAATCTCAACCAAGGCAAACGTAACGGAAAACCCCTAATAGAGCCGATTAAATCCAGGTGGTTTAATAACTTAAATTTTCGCCAAGCTATTGCCTACGGCATTAATCGTCAAAGAATGATTGATGATATCTATCGAGGATTGGGACAAGAACAAAACTCTTTTATTTCTATTCAATCGCCTTTTTACGATAAAAACCTGAAAGGTTACGATTACAATCCCGAAAAAGCCAAAGAATTATTATTAGAGGCGGGATTTAAGTATAATAGTGATAATCTGCTAGTCGATGCCGATAATAATCCCGTTAGATTTAACCTGATTACCAACGCAGGAAATAAAATCCGGGAAGCAATTGGGGCGCAAATTAAAAATGATTTAGCCGCAATAGGAATTCAAGTGGATTTTCAAGCGATCGCTTTTAGTAATTTAGTTGATAAACTTAGTAATAGTCTAGATTGGGAGGCCCATATTTTAGGTTTTACTGGCGATAATGAACCCCACGCCCCTAATATTTGGTATGTAGATGGAAATCTCCACGCTTTTAACCAACAACCTCAACCCGGTAGCCCTCCAATTCAAGGCTGGCAAGCGGCGGATTGGGAGAAAAAAATCGCTGATTTATACGTCAAGGGTTCCCAAGAATTAGACTTTGAGAAGCGCAAAGTTATCTATAATGAAATTCAACAACTTCAACAGGAATACGTCCCGTTTATTTATCTTGTCAATCCCCTCGCTTTGGGGGCCGTGCGTAACTGTTTTGAAGGAATACAATTCTCCGCCTTGGGTGGTGCATTCTGGAATCTGGAAGAATTAAAGAAAACCTGTGGAGGTGTTTAATGACTCATTTTGGCATCCTTTGTCCCACCGCTTCTGGACATATTAATCCTCTCCTACCTTTAGGAAAAGAGTTACAAAAACGCGGTCATAAAGTTACCTGTTTTTTAACTCTTGATGGTGAAGAAATGGTGCGAGCAGCCGGCTTAGATTTTCAGGCAATTGCACCCGACAAATATCCGAAAGGCACATCAGCCAAAAATTTAGCCGAAATTGGTCAATTACAGGGAACAGCCGCCGTCCGACGCACGGTAGAATTAGTTACTAATTCTACCGCTGCCCTCTTTCAAACTATCCCCCAAGAGATGCGTCGGTTGGGAATTGATGCCCTAATTGTCGATCAAGTCTCCCCCTCAGGAGGTACAATCGCAGAAAAATTAGCTATTCCCTTTGTCAGTTTTGCTGGGGCATTGGTTTTAAATCGTGATCCGCTTATTCCGCCCTTTATGACCACTTGGGACTATAATCCCTCATTTATCGGGGTTATTCGCAATAAAATTGGCTATAAACTCCTTGACTCTCTGACTCGTCCCCTGAATGAGTTAATCAACCAGCAGCGTCAAGAATGGGGGTTAATTCCCTATCAAAACATCAATCAACGCTATTCCCCCCTTGCCCAAATTAGCCAGCAACCTGCCGAATTTGAGTTTCCTCGGCAAAATTTACCCGCTCACTTCCACTTTACCGGTCCCTTTCACGATTCCTCCACCAGAAAACCGATTCCTTTTCCCTACGAAAAATTAACCGGACAACCCTTGATTTATGCTTCCCTCGGTACAATTCAAAATCGCCTACAATCGGCCTTTAATGCGATCGCCGAAGCCTGTGCCGATTTGCCGGTACAATTAGTTTTATCCCTGGGCAATAGCGACTCTAACATTCAAATAACGACCAAAAACGCCCTAGTTGTTCCCTACGCTCCCCAATTAGAGCTTTTAACCAGAGCTTCTCTTACTATCACCCACGCAGGCTTAAATACTACCCTAGAATCCCTTGCCCAAGCTGTACCGATGGTGGCCATTCCCATGGCTAACGACCAACCGGGGGTATCTGCTCGGATAAAATGGTCGGGTACAGGGGAAGTGATTCCCATTTCCCGTCTAGAAGTTCCCCGTTTACGAAAGGCCATTGAAAAGGTGTTATCCTTCCCCAGTTACCGAGAAAATGCCCTGAGAATGCAAAAAGCGATGCAGAAGACTGGAGGAGTGAAAATGGCCGCCGATATCGTCGAAAAAGCCATTTCTACTGGCCAACCCGTCCTCTCGGTCTAATAAGTAGGGTCTGCTGAAAAAGTTTTTCCCGGGGGTAGGAGACAGGAGACAGGAGACAGGAGACAGGAGACGGGAGACGGGAGACGGGATACAGCTATTAGGGATCGGATTTGAGTTTTCAGTTCACTGTTTACTCACAGCAGAAGTCTGACGGAGTAGTGGCTTAGATGTGTAATTAATTGGTTCTTCCGAACTTACACTGCAGAAAATTCCCCAAGCTCCCTCTCTGTCCAGCAATGCTCTAAAGTTGATAAATATCAATCCAACAAAAACTCAAAGCCTTGCTGTACAAGCTTTACAAGCATGAGTTGTTAATAGTTTTGCATGACAGATTCGGTAGAGCCAATTAATTACACATATCTAACCACCTCTTGCCTCTTGCCTATCTTCACTAGGAAATTAATTTTGCACGACTACTTATAACTCAAGTAAAACTTATCACTTGGGCGACAAATTATTGACACTCAATATAGCAAAAAATGGGTTATTTAGGACGCTTTCAATTTTCAAACTCTTATCGGTCAAGGGTTTCAGCGATTGATTGTCCTAACCACCCCGATCTTTGCTATAGGATAATTCTTTGAGGGACTTTTTGCCGCAAACCCTATTTACTTTTGTGAGGATTGGTCAGGTTTTATTAAGTAATGCTGCGGATGCAGGGAAACGCCGAGAATTTGTGATACCCACACCTCAAAATCGTGGATTGGATAAGCTTGTCCCCCCGTCAAGGGATTTACCATTGGTTTCACCAGAATGGTAAACATTCCCAGACGATTTCCCGCTAAAACATCGGTAAACAAGCGATCGCCAACCATAGCAATTTGTTGGGGGGGAAGTCCCATGGCTGTCATCGCTTGCCGGAGTTTGCGTCGAGAGGGTTTCACCGCACCGAGAAGGTAGGGAAGTTGTAAATTATCAGCGATCGCACCGATGCGATTTTCACTAAGATTATTGCTGACCAACCAAATCGGTAGATAAAGACGCAAGGAATCGACCCAACGCTGTAAATCGTCAGAAACCGTCGTTTCCTGGAGGGGAACAAGGGTATCGTCCACATCGAGAATCAATCCCTTAATCTGATGCTGACTCAAAATCTCCAGAGTGAGACCGAGAATCGTATCCCCTAAAATTAAATCAGGTTGTAGAATTTTTGCTCTAGTCATTAACTTCTCAAAAATAACTGGCAGCGAGTCGCTCGAACTCAGCTTGATTAAAAAACCGTTGCCTTATTCAGTATAAATGACCGACTGCCCCTGAAAATAATGCCTGGTCGATCCCTTCACTTGACCGCTTGAATCACCTGTAAACTACCACCAGCGTATAATTTTTGTTGACAATCACGAAAACCGATCGCCTGTAAAGATCGGATCAGATCCCGATCGATAAACTGCCAAGCGGTATCGGTTTCAAATAATTGCAAAAATAGGGCTAAAGAAGGCCAAAAAAGCGGGTTAGTGGGTCGATGAAAATCCACGAGGGCAAAAATTCCCCCCGGTCTGAGAACTCGATACACTTCTTTAAGAATTTCCTCTAACTGCTCCGGTTCCATTTCGTGGAGAGCGGCGCTAGTATGCACAAAGGCGAATTCTCCGGCACTAAAGGGCATTTTTTCGGCTAATCCCTCCACATAATGCGCTTGCGGCACCGCTAAACTAGCTCGCTCCAGGGCCACAGGAGAGACATCTAAACCGGTACAGCGATCGGATAGGGGGACTAAATAACGAGTCGTTTGACCCGCACCACAACAGAGATCGAGGATAGGGTCATTTTTAGCGATTTTTAAACCTTCTAGGGCCAATTGCCGAAAACGGGACTCCCCACCCACTGCTAGGGCAGCCAGACGGGAGATACCATCGTAAAGCCATTGATATTGATAACTGAGGGGACGTAAAATTGTAGCCAAGATCAACCTCCAAGATTTGATTAAGTTCTCTGTAGCCTGTAATTTGTTTTAACGGTTCCACCGATATATTGTTAAACTTGGTAAAGAATCTGAAAATTTAAAAAATTATCTGTTAACACTATGGGTCGCGTTGGCGTTTTATTATTAAATTTGGGTGGGCCGGAGCGGTTAGAGGATGTGCGTCCTTTTCTATTTAACCTTTTTTCTGACCCAGAAATCATCCGTTTACCGATCAAAGGATTACAAAAACCGTTAGCTTGGTTAATATCGACGCTAAGAGCGAGTAAATCCCAAGAAAATTACCGTCAGATTGGTGGTGGCTCCCCTTTACTCAAGATTACGGAAGCACAGGCCACGGCACTGCAACAACGTCTCGCGGAAATGGGCCGCGAGGTGAGCGTTTATATCGGGATGCGTTACTGGAATCCCTTCACCGAAGAAGCGATCGAGCGGATTAAACGGGACCATATCAAAAAATTAGTTATTCTCCCCCTTTATCCCCAATTTTCCATCAGCACCAGTGGTTCCAGTTTTCGTGTGCTGGAGGAAATGTGGCAGCAGGATCCCTATCTACGTTTAACGGAATATACTCTCATCCCCTCTTGGTACGATCATCCTACTTATCTGGGTGCTATGGCGGATCTGATTGCGCGAGAGTTAGAGCAGTGTCCTAGTCCTGACCAAGTACATATCTTTTTTAGCGCCCATGGGGTCCCCCAAAGTTATGTGGAGGAAGCGGGAGATCCCTATCAAAGGGAAATTGAAGAATGCACTAGGGCGATCATGCGTACTCTAAACCGACCCAATCAGTACACTTTAGCCTATCAAAGTCGCGTCGGTCCAGTGGAATGGCTAAAACCCTATACGGAAGATGCTTTAAAAGGGTTGGGAGAGCAGGGAATTAAGAATTTATTGGTCGTGCCGATTAGTTTTGTCTCGGAACACATCGAAACTCTGCAAGAAATCGATATAGAGTACCGAGAAGTGGCGGAAGAAGCGGGAATTGAACATTTTCAGCGAGTCCCGGCTCTTAACACTCACCCGATGTTTATCGAATCTCTCTCCCAGTTAGTGGTCAAATCCCTAGAGGAAAAACCCACCACTTTCGAGCAAATTACCCATCCCAAAGCGAACATGAAAATGTATCCCCAGGAACGTTGGGAATGGGGAATGACCACGGCAGCCGAGGTGTGGAATGGTCGATTAGCGATGATCGGTTTTCTGGCAATTATTATCGAATTAATTACCGGTCAAGGACCGTTACATTTTGTTGGTTTATTATAACCTCGATCTTCGTTGCCATTGCTTTTGATGGTAACTACCAAAACAAGGTTGGGTTTAACTATATTTAACCCAACCATTGGCGATTTCATCTTCTCTTAGGACATCATATTAGCAGAACGAACATTAACGTTAACTTCTAGCCTGCCATTGCCGAGCATATCTAACCCAGTGACGCTAAACAGATTAGCTTTAATCCCCCTTTCCTGAAAATTAGCCTGTAATTCTTTGATGAGAACCTCTTCCACTTTCCCTTCATCATCTGCTAGAGCTTGGACGATTTTAGCGGCGAAAGAGCCAATTTTTGCGCTTAATATTTCTTCCACATTGGTAATCTCGATAATAACCATTGATTTTTCTTCTTAGTAGAGGACAAAGAGCTTGACAAGCCAATAAGAACAGAATTTGTAAGAAAATAGAGCTGCTCTCATCTTAGGAATCAGTATAACCCGCACTGTTCCCCCCTAAACGTAAATAGGCTTCAATAAAGCTATCTAAATCCCCATTCATTACCCCAGTAACATCGGTGGTTTCCACATTACTACGGAGATCCTTAACCAATTGATAGGGATGAAAAACATAGTTACGGATTTGATTGCCCCAAGCGGCCTCCACCATATCGCCGCGAATTTCGGCGATCGCTTGAGCCTGTTGTTCCCGAGCGATAATTAACAATTTCGCTTTTAATAAAGCTAGGGCTTTTTCTTTATTTTGTAATTGCGATCGCTCTTGGGTACAACGTACAGCGATACCTGTGGGAAGATGAACTACACGCACGGCAGTTTCCACTTTATTAACATTTTGTCCACCTTTTCCCCCCGATCTAGTGGTGGTAATTTCTAAATCTTTATCGGGAATTTCTACCCTCACCGCATCATCGCCCAAAATTGGCATCACTTCCACCCCGGCGAAACTGGTTTGACGTTTACCATTAGCATTAAAAGGGGAAATTCTGACTAACCGATGGGTGCCTTTTTCTCCTTTGAGATAACCGTAAGCATAAGTTCCAGCAATTTCAATTGTCACCGATTTAATTCCCGCTTCATCTCCTTCTGATATTTCCGCTAAAGTGACTTTATATCCCTGTTTCTCGGCCCAACGAGAATACATTCTCAGGAGCATTTCTGTCCAATCTTGGGCATCGGTTCCCCCGGCCCCCGCATTAATAGTTAAAACCGCTCCTTTTGCGTCGTAGGGACCATTTAAAAGCTGTTGCAATTCCCAGCGATCGAGGTCATGCTGTAAATGAGTTAAATTGTCCGTTGCTTCTTCTAGTAAAGCTCGATCGGATTCTAATTCTAATAACTCGATAATTGCCTTGGTATCTTCTAATTGTTCACACCAACCCTGATAGGTTTCTAAATAAGATTTATATTCATTTAGTTCTTGCAGGGTTTTTTGAGCAGTATCGGGATTATCCCAAAAAGTGGGGACGGCTGCTACCTGTTCTAAGTCTTTAATTTTAGCCCTTAAAGTGGGTAAGTCAAAGATAGTCCTGGGTTTTACCCAGGCGCGATCCTACTATCTCGATGCCTTTTTTTAGTTCTGATATTTCCATGTTTTCAGTTATCAGTTATCAGTTATCAGTTACTCTAGAAGTCAGGAGTCAGGAGTTGAGAGTTGGGGTTTTAGGGTTTTGGGGTTTTAGGG
>NZ_JADEXY010000147.1 GCF_015206885.1 Microcystis aeruginosa LEGE 91341
GAAGTGGGGAAGTGGGGAAGTGGCGAGAATAAAAGAGTTCGACTGATAACTGATAACTGATAACTGATAACTGAATTATGCCTAGTTCTCGCTCTAGTGATAAAATCTCTTTACCCTGGATAATTGGTATCGGCATCGCTTTATTTACTGCTGGTGGGGCCACTGCTTGGTTTGCCGTCCATCACCTATCTTCCCCCCAGAAAACTAGCGAAAACCCGATTGAATCTCCTACTCCGGCGCCGATAAGTCAATCACCAATTGTGGAACCGGTTTCTCCCGGTCTGGTGAAGACAAGTCCGACAGCAACTCCTGCGGCTATTCCTGTTAGGGAAACTCGACAGGTTTATTGGTTAAAAGTGACCGATACGGGTAATCAATTAGTCAGCCAAGAAATTACCGTTCAAAAAGCCGATAGCCGCGAGGAAGAGTTAACAGCAGTATTGAAGATTCTATTAACCGGTCCAAGTAATTCTCAGGATATGACTACTATTCCCCCTGGGACTAAATTACTTGATTTAAAAGTAGATAAAACGGGAATTAAGATTAATCTCTCGCGGGAGTTTGGCAATGATGATGGTCCTGATATGTTAATCGGTCGTTTGGCACAAATCATCTATACTACTACTACCGAGGATCCCAATGCCAAAGTCTGGATTCAAGTGGAAGGAAAACCCCTAGAATTATTAGGAGAAGGCCACGGTCTTGAAGTTGCCCAACCGATGACTCGTAAGTTTTTTAAGGAGAATTATCAATTGTAATTTGTCCGCGCATTTCAATTGTTGGTTGCGATAGCAAATTGAAGTTAACTAGGGGGATTACTGGGGGGATAGGGAAAAAGAATTGGATAGGGAATTTTAATTCCTTCTTGCTGATAGCGTCGGTGTAGGAGTTTAATAAATTCGTGTTTAATGGTGAGATGTTGAAAAAATTCTTCTTCTACCACCTTGAGATAAACTGTTAGCACAATGCTATAGTAATCGAATTTTTGATAAAGTATCAAGGGTTGATAGTTACCGAGGTGAGGTTGCAATAACTGGGCGATTTCTTGCATAACTTCTAGGGTAACTTTTTCGACTTTTTCTAAGTCACTATCGTAACTAATGCCCACTTCCACGGGAATCAGTAGGGAGTGATCTGGTAAACTATAGTTACGGAAACTAGAAGAAATGATCTGAGCATTGGGAATAACCAAAAGATTATTGGTAATTTCTTCGACCACTGTGCATCTTAAATCCACATCTCGCACATAACCAGCTTCTCCCGTTCTCAGTTCAATATAATCTCCCGGTCTAACTTTTTTAGAAGTGATAATATTAATACCTGACATTAAATTAGCTAGGGTATTTTGGAGAGCTAAACCGAGGGAAACACCCCCAATACCAAAGGCAGTAAGCATCGGAGTTATCGAAATGCCAATCGAGCTTAAAATCAGCAAAAAACCGCAGCTAAAAATCAGAACTTTGGCGAGAAATTCAAATAGGGAAGTTAGGGAAGAAATGCCATCATCTCCCGTGGTATAAAATCGTAATATTTCCACAGATAATTGAGCAATAACCCAAGTAGCCGAAGCTAAAAAAGCCACTAGCAGCAATTTTTGGCTCAGGAGAATCAGGGAGGGAAAGAGGGGAAGATTGGGAAGAGAGAGGGCAATATTTAACCCCAAAAGTCCGAACCAAAGTATGCTTAATCCACGAAGGGAACGTAAAACCCCTTCCGAGAAACGCAGGTTTTTTTCTCTGGCAATCGATAAAAGTTGACTGACAACGCGCTTTTCTACGAGCCATCCCAACAGCAGGAAACTGAGGAGAATGGTGATAGGTAGGATAATATAGGGCCAATCTTCCAGTCTGGTTAATAGGTTCATTGCTAGAGGGTTAGAAAAAGATGCACTTTTGTCTTATATTATTCTCCATTTGCCTATCTCTAGCAGCGGCGGTGGAATTTTCGGGCAAAAAGTTGCAAAATGTAAAGAGAAACTCATCTTTCCTTCGGCGGCCTTCGTGAATAGTCAGTTAGTTAAACCAAAATTCGGGCTTTATCGATTCTTAATGGTTATAATCGTGGTTTTTTTGCTGATTAGCACCTTTTTAATCACCTTTCATCTGGCTAAGATGTCGGATCCCTACATTAAAGAGGTGTTATCCCGACAAGGTAATGTCAGTCGCGGTTACGAAATCTTTCAAATTAACTGTGCTGCTTGTCACGGTCAGTTTGCTGATGGCATCGTCGGACCAAGTTTAGAGGACGTTTCCCATCGCAAATCGAGAATTAGTCTGATTGAACAGGTAATTAGTGGTAAAACCCCGCCAATGCCCAAATTTCAGCCCGCTCCTCAAGCTATGGCCGATTTATTGGTTTATTTAGAAAATCTTTCAAAAAACTGACTCTTGGCTAACGTTGATGATGAGCTAGGACTCGTTGAGACTGGGTAGAGAGTGGGAAATGGGGGAATTTCAACTAAAACCCTAACACCCCCCGCAACGGCTCGACTGAGCATCGCCGAACGTCGCGCACGCAGTGACCACCCCAAAACCCAACCCCTGACCGATTGATAAATTTTACTTATATAGAAAAATTTTGCTTATATTTCGGTACGCTAGTAGAGACACTTAACGATAAATACTTATGTCTTGGCATTCCCAAGTTGAACCGGCAATTATTCAAGGAGATTTCTGGCAAGTTAGCCAGTTTTATCAAGAATTAATAGAAAAGGAACCCTTAGAAATTAGTCATTATTGGTATTTAGGATTAGCCTATCTTTTGGAAGCTAGGGAAGAAGAAGCACAAACCACATGGTTATTCGTCCTCAGTCAAGGAGATGAACAGGAGGTGATGCTGTGGACAGTAGATTTAGTCAATATTTTGGATGGGGAAGCGTGCAGACAATTAGAGTTAGGCAATTTAGAAACCAGTTGGTTAATTCGAGGACATATTCGCGAGATTAGTCCCGATAATGTTGATAATTTACTGCGGTTTATTTTATTGGCAATTAATTTAAATTATTTCGAGAAAGAGCAGTTAAAAGCTTGGTTATTTGTTGATGTTTTAAAAACAAATAATTGCCAGAATCTAGAGTTAAGTTTATTAGAGGAAGTTCTCGAAAAATTTATTGATTCTCAGATACCAGAAACCGTCCCTTACTTAGAGGCAATATTTCAATCTAACTGTCAGCGACAAACTTTTATCAAAGTAGTAGAAGCTAAAGTAACTTCTCTAGCCATGAATAATAAACCATTGGCTATTGATATTATTAATACTTGTTTAGCAGTGGAACCAGAGCAAATTTATCTGTTAGCTGAACTTTATCAATGTTATTTTGATAATCGAGATTTTGCTGCTGCTATGCAAGTAGCTAGTCAATTAAAAACAAGTTGTCAAGGGTTGCCTTCTCAAGCTGTCGCTGATTTTATTGCTCTTTATGTCAAATTATTTAGTGGTAATTGGGTCGATATTAAGGCAGATGTTGAAGAATATACAGAATCCTTGCAAAAAAGTATCGCTAATCGAGAATGTCCAAGATTATTGGATAAAGCATCCCTAACAATTTTATCCCCTCTAACTTACCTAGAAGATAACCCAAGAAAAAACCGTTACATTAGTAATTGTGTTGGTCAACTTTTTCAGGAATATGTTCGCAATAATTCTAACTGTAATTATCAGCAAAAATCGACTATTAAAGATACCAATAAAGTTCTTAAAATTGGCTATATTGCCCATACTTTATATAATCATTCTATCGGATTAATCTCTAGATGGTTAATGAAGTATCATGACTATAATGATTTTCATGTCTCTTTATACCTAGTATCTCAAAAGGAAGACCTTATCACTGAAAATTGTTTTAAAAATAAGGTAAATGCTTGCTATAACTTACCAATTAAGCCTCGAATGATTGCTGAAAAAATTAGTCAAGATAATATTGATATTTTGGTGGATTTAGATAGCATCACTAATAACACAACTTGCCAAGTCATGGCACTAAAACCCGCACCAATACAAGTGACTTGGTTAGGTTTTGATGCGTCAGGAATTCCTGCAATTGATTACTATCTTGCTGATAATTACGTTTTACCAGCAGATGCACAGGAATACTACCGAGAAAAAATTTGGCGCTTACCTAATTCCTATATCTGTGTGGATGGTGTCGAGGTTGCTTCCCCCTCTCTCCGAAGGGATGATTTAGGGATTCCAGAGGATGCAATTAATTACTTAACTGTACAAACTGGGGTTAAACGTAACCCTGAAACTATTCGACTTCAGCTACAAGTTTTAAAGGCAGTTCCTAATAGTTATTTGAGTATTCAAGGGTTAAGTGACGCTAAATCGGTGGAAAAATTATTTTTCAAAGTTGCCGAGGAAGAAGGAATTAATTATGAGAGATTAAAAATCTTCCCCCTCTATCCTACAGGAATTTATCGAGCAAATTTAAGGATAGCTGATGTGGTTTTAGATACCTATCCTTTTACGGGAGGAATGACAACTTTAGATGTGCTGTGGATGGGGATTCCTTTAGTTACAAAAGTTGGCCAACAATGGTCATCGAGAAATAGTTATACTTTAATGGTTAATGCGGGAATTAGTGAGGGTATTGCTTGGAGTGATGAGGAGTATATCAATTGGGGAATTAAGTTAGGTAAGGATGAACAATTGAGACGCAAAGTTATCGCTAAATTAGATGAATCTAGAAAAACTTCACCGATTTGGAATGCACGTCAGTTTACTAAAAATGTGGAAAGTGCCTATCGTCAAATGTGGCAAATCTATTGTGAAAGTTAATCAGGGAGAATTAAATCATGTCTTGGCAAAATGAAGTTAAAACCGCTTTAGAAAACAATCAATACGATATTGTTAGTCAGTTTTACGAAGAACTGATAGAAAGAGAAACCACAGAAATTAGTTATTATTGGTATTTAGGATTATCCTATCTTTTGCAGGCAAAAGAAGAAGAAGCACAAGCTACTTGGTTATTTGTGTTCACTCAAGGAGATGAACAGGAAACCGAGTCATGGCTGCTAGAATTAAGCAATATTTTAACTACCGAAGCTAACCGACAATTAGAGTTAGAAAATCTAGAAATCAGTTGGTTAATTCGTAAACATCTACAGGAAATTAATCCCAGTTATCTCGATAATTTACTGCATTTAACCCTGATTGAAATCAAATTAAATAGATTTGATCCTCAACAACTGCAAGAATGGCAAATACTAGAATTAATTACCCAGGGTTCAGTTAACTCTCAATTATTGGAACGGGTAGTAATTGCCGTCATACCTTACGCTCATGAATATACCATAGAATTAGTTCGGTTAAGTTTACCCTATCTTGGCAATTCTCCAGAATTACTTAATCACGTCATCACTGTCACCCGACACTTTGCTTTTGAGAAATATGAACCTATTTATTCCGTTGACTTAGCTGAAGCTTTTCTTCCCCTTTATGCAGAAAATTGGTACTTAGCAGTTAATTTATTTTGGTTTTATGTTGCTGTACCTGACTATGAAAAAGCAATAAGTTTAGTCAATAAGTTGAAAGAAAAAAGTCAAACAATTGATTTAAAAATGTTTAGTCAATCACTCCTCTTTAGCGGTTCTTTACGAGCCTCAAAATGGAATGACATTCCTAGTATTTGTCAAGAGTATAAACACTTAATTCAAGAATTTATAAAAGAAAATACTAAAGATATACATCCCTTAGTTCGGGGAGCTTTACTAACAGTTATGAACCCGATTTCTTACTATGAAGATAACCCGAAAGAGAATCGACCGCTTTTAAGTCAGATTGGCAGTTTTTTTCAAGAAACTTACAAAGAAATGCTTGGTTTTAAAGAGGAAAGTTTTGATAAACCTAGAGAATATAATCCTGATAAAAAACTTAAAATTGGTTACATTGCCCAAACCTTAAAACGTCATCCCGTCGGTTTGTTGAGTCGTTGGACTATTAATTATCACAATCGTGAACAGTTTGATATTCACCTTTATATGGTGAATCAATCTGTGGATGAAATAACGAAACAATGGTTTTCTAATCCCGCAGATAAAATCTATCACGCTACTGCTGATTCCCTGGCAACCTACCGCAAAATTAAAGAAGATAACATCGATATTCTTGTGGACTTAGATAGTGGTACTGGACCAATGGTTGTCCAAGTTATTGCCTTAAAATCTGCTCCTATTCAAGTTAACTGGTTAGGTTTTGATGGTTCCGGTTTACCAGCAGTAGATTATCTTTTAGCGGATCCTTATGTATTGCCAGAAAATGCCCAAGAATATTATCAAGAAAAAATCTGGCGTTTACCTAATGCTTTTGTCGCTGTGGATGGTTTTGAAATAGCCGTTCCTACCCTACGAAGAGAAGATTTAGGTATTAATAACGATGCGGTTATTTACCTAAGTTCTCAAACTGCAATTAAGCGTAATCCTGCGATGATTCGCTTACAAATGCAAATCATTAAATCTGTACCCAATAGTTATTTCCTGATTCAAGGAGTTGCTGATGATAATTCCCTCTGGGATTTATTCTGTCAAATTGCCGCAGAAGTTGGGGTAGAAACTAATCGAATTAAGATGCTTCCTCTCTATCAGACGGAAATCTACAGGGCAAATTTAGCCATCGCTGATGTGGTTTTGGACACCTATCCCTTTAACGGTGGTACAACCACCTTAGAAACCCTCTGGATAGGAATTCCTCTGGTGGTTAAAGTGGGGCAACAATGGTCATCACGCAACGGTTATACTTTAATGATGAATGCGGGAATAACTGAGGGTATAGCTTGGAGTGATGAAGAATATGTGCAGTGGGGAATTAAGTTAGGATTAGATAAAAATTTAAGGGAAGAAGTCCGTTGGAAACTCCGACAGTCTCGTCATACATCTCCCCTCTGGAATGCCAAACAATTTACCAGAGATTTAGAAACTGCTTATCAACAAATATGGAATATTTATTGTCAATCTTAAAGGATAAAAACTATGCAATGGCATCAAGACATACAAACCCATTTAAACAACAATAATTATCAACTGGTGGTGCAGTTTTATGAACAATTAATTGACAACAATTCTCTGGTAATTGAGGATTATTTTTATCTAGGATTATCCTATCTTTTACAAGATAGAGAAGAAGACGCACAAGCTACTTGGTTACTGGTGTTGAGTCAAGCAGCCGAATCAGAATTATCGGGGTGGATAGAAACTTTAACTCAAATCTTAGATGCAGAGGCAACCAGACAAGAAAATTCCCAAAGACTAGAGACAAGTTATCTAATTCGATTGCATCTACAAAACCTTAATCCTAGTTTTTTAAATAATCTCCTGCATCTGATGGAATTAGAAATACAATTCCAAATATTTGCGATGGACAAGTGCAATGATTGGTGTGTATTTGAACTGTTAGATAATACAGCTACAGCAGCAATTAATCTTGATTTACTGATGCGAGTGACAGAAAAAGTTTTAATCTACCCCTGTACTGATACCATCTACTTTTTAGAATTAGCAGCCTTACATATCAATAATCCAGAAATAATTGCAGCCAAAGTTATCTCAGCAATTGTCAATTATGGTTATCAACAAAAGCAAAGTGTATTTGCTATTAATTTAGTAGAACTTTGTTTGCGCTTTCTTCCAGAGGATTTATACCTACAAAATAGCTTATTTAATCTTTATAAAACCACCACTGGTGACTATAAAAAAGCTCTAGAAATTGCCGATAATTTTTATAAAAGTTGCCAGACAACTACTGAAAAGCTCTTGGGAATTTCTCTAGTTATTGGTATTTTACAGGCTAAGGGAGACTGGGGAAATTTACCTAAATTTATCCATGAATTAATACAACTAATCGAGCGACAAATTCATGCCAAACAATTTAATGCACCTCCCTTTATTATCGACTCTATTTTAGGAGTGACTAGCTGTCTTCCCTACTATCAAGATAATCCGAAAATCAATCGCTATTTACAAAGTAAATTAGCAGAAATTTTTCAAGCAGATGTAAGAACCCGCTATAACTATATTGCTCCTGTTTCTTCTCCAAAATCTCCAGCAAGAAAAATAAAAATTGGTTATATTGCCCATACTCTCCGTCGTCATTCTGTGGGTTGGTTAAGTCGCTGGTTATTTCACTATCATAATCGAGATAAATTTGAAATTTACACCTATTTTGTCAACCAAGCAGCGGATGAAATTACTGAAAAATGGTTTATAAATAACTCGGATTATAGCTATAACTTACCAGCAAAAATTGAACAAATAACTGCACAAATTCGTCAAGACAACTTAGATATTTTAGTGGATCTTGATAGCTTAACTAATAATACAACTTATCTAGTAATGGCATTAAAACCCGCACCGATACAGGTAACTTGGTTAGGATTAGATGCGTCGGGAATCCCTGCTATTGATTATTTTATTGCCGATAACTACGTTTTACCCAAAAATGCTCAAGAAATTTATTCAGAACAAATTATCCGACTTCCTAACTCTTATTTATCTGTAGATGGTTTTGAAGTGGGTGTTCCCACTAGGAGAAGAACTGATTTAAATATTCCCGATGTTGCTATTATTTATCTAACCGTGCAATCGGGATTAAAACGCACCTTAAACATGATTTATCTGCAATTGCAGATTCTCCAACAGGTTCCTAATAGCTATCTTTTAATCAAAGGTTTTGCCGACAAAGAAACCATTCGAGAATTATTTCTCAAAAGTGCTGACGAATTGGGAATTAGTCAAGATAGATTAAGATTTTTGCCCAATGATTTCCATGAGGAAACCCATCGCGCTAATCTAGGAATTGCTGATATAGTTCTCGATACCTATCCCTATAATGGTGCTACCACAACCCTAGAAACCCTCTGGATGGGGATTCCTTTAGTCACTAGGGTTGGTGAACAATTTGCAGCCCGCAATAGCTATACTTTTATGAAAAATGCTGGCATTAGTCAAGGTATAGCTTGGAGTGATGAGGAATATGTGCAGTGGGGAATTAAGTTAGGATTGGATAAAAATTTGAGGGAAGAAGTCCGTTATCAATTACGTCAATCTCGTCATATATCTACCCTCTGGAATGCCCAAAAATTTACCCTAGATATGGAAAAAGCCTACGAACAAATTTGGCAAAATCATCACGATGATTAGGTGATTTATAAGTTAACAAATTTATCGGTAGCCTCAATTAAAGCACTACGAATTCCCACTTCTGTCATCGAATGTCCCGCATCGGGAACAATGATAAATTCCGCTTCCGGCCAAGCTTGATGTAATTCCCAAGCAGAAATCATCGGACAAACAATGTCATAACGTCCCTGCACGATAACCGCAGGAATATGACGAATTTTATCAACATTTTCGATCAGTTGGTTATCCGTCTCTAAAAAACCCTTATTGACAAAATAATGGCATTCAATCCGCGCAAAAGCTTCGGCAAAATTATCCTGACCGAATCTCTCGATTAAATTGTCCGCGGGAATTAATTTGCTGGTACTTCCCTCCCAAATTGACCAAGCTTTGGCAGCTTCTAGACGGATTTGGGGGTTATCGCTAGTCAGGCGCCGATAATAAGCGGCCAGCAAATCTCCCCTTTCTTCCGGGGGAATAGGTGCTAAATAATTCTGCCAAATATCGGGAAAAATATAACTGGTTCCCTCTTGATAAAACCATTTTAATTCTTTTTCTCGCAGTAGAAAAATTCCGCGCAAAATTAAGCCTAAACAGCGTTCAGGATGGGTTTGACTGTAGGCTAAAGATAGGGTACTTCCCCAACTACCACCAAAAACTACCCAGCGATCAATTTTTAATAATTCTCGTAGTTTTTCCATATCTGCCACTAACAGCCAAGTGTTATTTTCTCTTAACTCAGCGTGGGGGGTACTTTTACCGCAACCCCGTTGATCAAAAAGGACAATTCTCCATTTCTGTGGATCGAAATACTGACGATAAATCCCTTCAATACCACCGCCGGGCCCGCCATGGAGAAATACTACCGGTTTACCCTGGGGATTGCCCACTTCTTCATAATAAATTGTGTGGAGAGCCGATACTTTTAAGTAACCAGTACCATAGGGATCGATCGCCGGATATAATTCTCTAGTCATATTTACAGTCTTTCTCATCAAGATGAAGTCTAACCTAATTTGCCATCTCCCCACACCCCACACCCC
>NZ_JADEXY010000148.1 GCF_015206885.1 Microcystis aeruginosa LEGE 91341
GCGGGATCGAGGGCGGGGGTGACAAGAATCAATAAATCGGCGTTTTTGGCATAATTAAGAACCTTTTGCCGATAATCAGCCCGATTTGACTGTTCATAGCCCGGGGTATCCCAGAGGATTAACTCGTCCCCTTCTGGGGTTTGCCAGTGGTAGGATTGAATCGCATCGGTATTAGGCAATAGATCCACTTGGGCTAAATCGGCCCGAAAGAGAGTATTAATTAAACTGCTTTTGCCGGCCCCGGTGCGTCCAACCAGCAGAATGTTAACCGGTTGGCGATCGATTTCCGTGATCGGTTCCGCTTGGGCGAGAATTTCCTTGAGAGTAGTAGTGGCGATTTTGGTTTTGGTGGGAAGACTGGGGGCGAGATTACTGCCACTGTAGAGTAACACCGCTTGGCGAGAGAGATTTCTTAGGGCATTTTCCCGCAAAACTTGCCCTAAATTGACTAATAATTGCTGATCTGCTCGATCGCTGTACTTTTGACTAGCCACTTTAGCCACAGCCGCAGCGGGATTGATTACCCATTGCGCCCAATTCCAGACCTGCCAAAGTTTCTGGGCTGAGGGTTGCAATTTTTGATAAACTTCGTAGGCCTGATAGGCTTGGCCGATGGTGATTTGATTCAAGGCCGGGGAAAGATTCTGCATCCAGCGATCGCTATCATCCACGGTTCCCCGAATTAAACCGTAGGCCTGGGGAATGTAAATATTTAATAAGGGGTACTTGACATCGGGGTAATATATATGAGCGATGGCACTGACCAAATCCTGACAGCGTTGCCAAAAAGTCGCCCAATCTTCCCAAACCGGGCGATCATTGCGGGCCTCGACGATAATCCTCTCGATAATTTCCTCGACATTTCCCCCAGAATCACCGTCAGGAGGGGTTAATTCTGCCTTAATTTCCTCAATGGTGGCTTCAATTTCCCCGACCACTGGGCGCGTCCATTTGACCAACAGGAAGCGCCAAGCCACAAAAATCAGGGTAAAAACTGCCCAAATCCAATTTAAACCCCATTGATTGATCTGGACACTGGCGGCCACGATCAGAAAGATGACCACGGCGGCGATCGGAACTGCTAAAATCAACCCTTGCCAAGTTTTTAACCGTAACATTGCTCGATCTGGTTTTTTTCCATTCTACCGATCTCTGATTCTCGGTTAGGGGGCATAAATTAGACCGTGGCATCAATTTGGGCGAGGATTGCTGTGGACAACTGACAAAGTTGTTGATGACAAGGACCATTACTGGCCATGATCCCACCCCATTGCCGCACATCGCCGCGATTATAGCGCACCGGTTGACCGTCAAAATAGGAGAATTTGCCGCCGGCTTCCGTTAAAATCAACTCTGGGGCGGCAAAATCCCAGTCTTTAGCCGCCGATTTTCCCGATAGGGAGATATAAACATCGGATTTTTGTTCGAGGATTGTGGCAATTTTACAGCCCACACTGCCCACATAATTTTTACCTAAGAAGGGTATTTGACTTAATAAATTATCAAAACGTTGGTCGCGATGGGTACGACTAACCACCAGATAGAGGTCGGTAATTTTATCTTTATTGGCAACTTTTACCTGTGTAATATTGCCGTCGCTAGTTTCTAGAAAAGTGCCTTTTCCTTTTTGGGCAAAATAGAGTTTTTCTTGATCCGGTAGGGCAACCACGGCGATGATCGGTGTTCCCTGATAACATAAGGCGATATGTAGGGCATATTCTCCGGTTTTGTCGATAAAATCGCGGGTTCCGTCCAAAGGATCGATAATCCATACCCAATCTTTCGGGATAGCTTCATTACCCTGATGGGTTTCCTCGCTCAGATAACCAAAGTCGATATCCGAGAAATTTGTTTGTAATTCCCCTAAAATATAGTGATTTGCTGCTAAATCCGCCGCCGTCACTGGTCCGCCTTTTTTCTTCTCGTTGATGGCTAAATCCTGTTCCCCTCGGTGGTAGGATTGGAGAATTTTAGCACCACCCCAACCGACGGCACGAGTCACATCTAAAATGCGATCGAGCGTTTCGGTATCTTGACAGGTTAAATTAATCATAAAATAGCCTCAGTTTTTCAGACCTATTATCTACTAAGTAGGGTTTGCTGAAAAAGTTTGTTGGTGGGGTTAGGAGTCAGGAGTCAGGAGTCAGGAGTCAGGAGTCAGGAGTCAGGAGTCAGGAGTCGGTCGTTTCAGGCTTTGTTGTCCTCTTTTTTTGTACCAGTTTGTGTACTCAAAGAATGATAATGCAAGGTTTTTGAATATCCCAATCCTATTTTCGCAGCATGAACATCGGATTTTAGCAGGTCAAAAGCCTTATTTTAAAAGGGTTTTACCATTATTCAGCAAACCCTAAGTAGTCGTACAAAATAAATTTCCCAGTGAAGATAGGCAAGAGGCAAGAGGCAAAAGCTTTATCGAAATGTGTAATTAATTTTGCTTAGGTACTTAAATTGAAAGACTGGCTTCTTAGCTTATCATCCCTTGCTCCTAGCTCCTGACTGGCTTAATTTTGCCCTTGCCAAAAATAATCGGCGGGTTTTTTGGTTTCTGCTGGTGATGATTGAGGAGGGTCTCCTAAGAAAACCGAGCGCTGGCTGACGCGATCGCCTAATCTTCTTTGGACTCGACTGGGAATGCCGTAACCGTAGGCAATATGACCTTTTCCTGCTAGGACGATGATCTGATATTCGGGATGAGCTTGCCAGAATTTAGCGATCGCATCGGCCATGGTTTCATCCCAGAGAACCTGTGCCAAAAAAAAGCGATCGAATCCCTGACTGCTGCCTCCCGTGTGTTGCTCATAAACGGCTAAGATCTGTTGACGGTAATCCTCGTTATCCTGTTTTATTTCGCTTTTAGGGGGAATGTAGGTCATTTCTGAGGTGGAGAGGCTTTCTAAGCCCTCCCGTGCCACTTTTCTAGTGATTTCCGTGGGTGTATTGAGGGCGATCGCTGGTAGTTTTTTCGCCTTGGCCAAGCGTAGGATCGGGGCGTAAAATTCCCAATCAAATCCCCAACGTTGGTCGTATTCACTTTTTTCTCTTAACTGATTTTCGCTAATTTTGCCGGCTAAATACTGATCCAAATAGATTTGGTAAGGACGTTGAAACATCTCGAAAGCGATCGCTATTTGGGGATTATTAGCGTGTAAATACTCGATAATAGCTAATTGGGCCTGATGGTCGGCTTGACTATCGTGCCTTTCTCCCAGATAAATAATCTCGGCTGTTTTTAAATCGGCCAGAATTTGTTTTTGGCTATTAGTAAAACTCCAGGCCCGGGGCAGCAAAATAAACAGTAGGCAGAGGGCAAGGATAACGGGAAAAAAGCGTCGAGAGAATTTCATCTTTTTAAAGGCCTTTTAAGAAACCTAAGTAGATAGGTATTAAAAACTTTCAGATCCCCCCGCCTATCGGCACCCCCCTTATTAAGGGGGGCAGGGGGGATCGAACCTAAAATCCATTTTTAATTTAATTATAACCAGCTACTTATCTTAACCGAAGCCAAGAAAAAAAGGGTGGACAATGCCCACCCGCAAAAATTTTCAGAGAACCTTTTTGGTTTAGTAGGTTTCTACGTGCCAGCGATGTTCTTTTTTCAGTTGTTTCTGATAGACAGACCAATCAGCATCATTTTTATTGGCAGCACCACTCATAGCATCGTTGATACCATCTTCCATCCCTTTCAGTCCGCACATATAAGCGTGGGTTTTGGGACTTTGGAGTAGATTCCAGATTTCCTCAGCGTGTTCGGCTACCCGGTGTTGAATATACATTCTGCCGCCCTGGGGATTTTGCTGTTCCCGACTGATGGCATAGGTGAGACGGAAGTTATCGGGGAATTCCGCCGCGATTTGCTCTAATTCTTCTTGGTAAAGAATATTGGCCGTTTTGGGAACTCCGAAAATCAACCAAGCTAGACCTTTGAATTTATAATCTTCGTGTTGTTCCTTGAACATCCGCCAGAGGAAAGCCCGGAAGGGAGCGATTCCCGTCCCAGTGGCCATCATAATGATGGTGGCATCTTCATCACCCGGTAGCAGCATTTCCTTACCCACGGGACCAGTGATGGCCACATCAGCACCCACTTCTATATTACAGAGATGGGTGGAACAAACTCCATAAACGGTTTCCTTGGTTTCTGGGTGCTGGTATTCTAACTGACGCACGCAGAGGGATACGGTTTTATCGTCTAATTTATCACCATGACGGGTGGAGGCGATCGAATAGAGTCTCAATTTATGAGGTTTGCCATTAGCATCGGTACCCGGAGGGATAATACCGATACTTTGCCCTTCTAAATAGCGTAAATCGCTCCCAGAAAGGTCAAAGGTGACGTGTTGTACGATGCCGATACCCCCCTCATCAACGAGAGGATAATTCTCGATACATTTGCCGATAAAGGGTTGGTTCGGACGGTAGATGTTGACGGGGATATCTGTTTTTTCTTTCGCTTGAGTCATGGCCTTTTTCTTGGTCTGTTCGGGGACGGGCGATGATTGAGCGATTGGCTGTGGTGTGGAGGCACTAGAAACAGTTGCTACGGGGGCAATCCCATTTAAGGGTTTGATGCTGACGATACGACCACCTAAACGGGTAATCCGACGCATTTCTTGATTCATGCGACTGTAGGGAACCGTGAAAAACACGCTTCCACTCTGACGGATTGAATAATCCAAGCTGTCAGTATTGTCGTTTTGATTGAGACCCGCCACTTCGTAAACAAATAAACGGTTTCCCGCTAGTGTACTCGGACTGTACATTAAATATAACTCCCAACTCAAGTCACGATAATCGTTCCATAGTTTAGCCTACCATCGGTACACTACACCTAGGACTAATTGAGAGTTATCTTAAAAAAACCACAGACATCGCTCTTATCCTTTCCTTGAAAATAGCTCAACTCTCTGGTTAAAATCTGTTACATTTGCAGCATTTTACTTTTTATTAAGATTTATGCTACTTTTTCCCATTTATGCTAAAAATCCCCCTGGTTGGCCTGATGAGGACAAGAGCGGGGGACAGATATTAGCAATAATTATTTTATGAACTACTCGGCCGCAGCAGCGTTTAAGGGTTTAATGCTGACGATGCGAGCGCCTAAACGGGTAATCCGACGCATTTCTTGATTCATGCGGCTATAGGGAACGGTTAAAAAGACACTGCCACTCTTACGGATAGAATAATCTAGGTTATCAGTCTTGTCATTTTGACTCAAACCGACGACTTCATAGACAAAAAGGCGATTTTCTTTGGCACTAGAGAGACTTTGCATCGAAATGGCTCCTACATTGATGTTATAGTTCTCTAGTTTAGCCTAGCAGGGAGACTAGCAATCTAGTTAATGGCCGATTTACGCCTGTTTATTGTACCATGACGCTCGATCGCAATTGTCCACAGGCCGCATCGGTCGCTAAACCTCTCGAATAACGGACAGTAACGGCGACTTTTTCCTGTTCTAAAATAGTTTTAAAAGCCTTAATTCTCTTTTCATCAGGCCGTTGATAATCCACCTCCTGAATGGGATTATAGGGGATTAAATTGACGTGAGATTGAAAACCTTTTACCAGTTTGACTAATTCCCTTGCGTGTTCGGGTAAATCATTCACTCCCGCTAAAAGAATGTATTCAAATGTCACCCTTCGTCCCGTGATTTTAACGTATTCCTGACAGTCTTGGATCAGATTACTTAGGGGATAATGGTCGGCACTGGGGATTAATTTAGCTCGAACTTGTTGATTAGAAGCATGGAGACTAACGGCAAAAGTTACTTGCAAATTATGTTCCGCTAGTTGCTTGATTTTCTGGGGCAATCCCACCGTAGAAATCGTTAAACAACGCTGACCGATACCCACATCTTGATTGAGGCAATGAATCGCTGTCACCACTTCGGGGATATTTAATAAAGGTTCCCCCATCCCCATAAATACCACATGACTAACTCGCTGTTGAAAATCCTCCTGTACTGTTAACACTTGGTCAACGATTTCATAGGCTTTTAAATTACGAGTAAAACCCCCTTTTCCTGTGGCACAAAAATCACAGGCCATCGGACAACCCACTTGGGAAGAAACACAGACTGTTAATCTTTTTTCACTAGGAATTCCCACCGCTTCGATAATTAAACCATCGGCCAGTTTTAGCAGATATTTACGAGTGCGATCGGGTGCTACACTGCGATAATGTATAAGGGAACGACCGATAGGATAATCCGCCAGCTTGCTGCGCCATTCTTGGGGAAATACGGAAATATCCGCCAAAGAATGCACCCCTTTTTCGTATAGCCATTGGTGTAATTGTTTACCCCGATAAGCGGGTTGTCCCTGGTCTTTTACCCAGTCGGTTAGTTCCTCTAAAGATTTCGCTAGTAAAGTCATAATTATTATCGTTGATCACCTTATCATTCTAACCGATCGATCATCCCTATTAGCAAAACCGTAACAAAATTGTATTGATTAATTGACATTTTTTCCATTTGCTCCTTCTCTAGTCTTTGTTAGTCAATTAAATACTTAAGTAGTCGTGCAAAATTAATTTCTTGGTTAGGATAGGCAAAAGGCACTCATGCAAAAGCTTTATCGAAATGTGTAATTAATTTTGCTTAGGTACTTAAAACTATAACTTAAACTGAGCCTGACGACAAAAGTAAATCTAGTCTTAAGCTTGATCTTTTTTACCTTTCATTTAACCTAACTGTTCAGGGGGAACTGTCAGTGCCATAATAATCGATGGACTTCGATCAAGAACAGAAATTTTATGAGTTGCCAGTCAAAAAAGCCAATATTAGGGGATAACGAGCTATTCAGTTGTAAAAGCAATATTTAAGCGAAAATTTATGAAAATCGCTATTTTATCGCAAGACGCTTCTCTTTATTCCACCAAGCGACTGAAAGAAGCGGGAGAATCTCAAGGCCATGAGGTACGAGTGATCAATTATTTGCGCTGTTACATGAACATCACCTCCCACAAACCCACGGTTGTTTATAACGGTAAACCCTTGGAGAGTTTCGATGCGATTATCCCCCGTATTGCCGCCTCAAAAACCTTCTATGGAACCGCAGTCGTCCGACAATTCGAGGTGATGAATGTTTTTACTGCCAACGACTCGCAAGCAATTTCTCGGTCGCGGGATAAATTGCGTTGTCTGCAAATCCTGGCCAGGGAAGGGATAGGTTTACCGGTGACGGGAATTGCTCACGCAACTCAAGATATCGATGGTTTAATCGAAACCGTCGGCGGCACCCCCCTAGTGATTAAATTATTAGAAGGAACCCAAGGTATTGGGGTAGTCCTAGCGGAAACCGACCAAGCAGCCAAGTCAGTTATTGAAGCTTTTCGGCAATTAGAGGCTAATATTCTAGTACAAGAGTATATTAAAGAGGCTAGTGGGGCAGATCTGCGCTGTTTTGTCATCGATGGAAAAGTCGTAGCTTCGATGAAGCGACAGGGGGCCGAAGGGGATTTTCGTTCTAATCTTCACCGCGGTGGCAAAGCAGAAAAAATAAAATTAACCCCGGAGGAACGCAGTACAGCTATACGGGCCACTAAAGCCATGGGTTTACGGGTTGCGGGTGTGGACTTATTACGGTCTAATCATGGGCCTGTGGTTATCGAGGTCAATTCCTCTCCCGGTTTGGAAGGAATAGAAGCAGCCACCGGTGTGGATGTGGCCAAAAAAATTATCGATTTTGTCGCTAAAAATGCCACCCTAGTCCTAAATCGCGATCGATATCAATATTAGCCGTCAGCCTTGCATCAGTTATCAGTTATCAGTTATCAGTGGGTAAGTTATCAGTCAATAGTATTAAGCGATAAGCTCGGAGCTGCCTTTTTACTGAAAAAGCTCCCCACACCCTACACCCCACACCCCTTAAACAGGATTTAGTATCAGTTATCAGTCAGCAAATACACGGACGCTATCGGGAATAATCGATAGTTTTACCTTTGTACCGATGTCTAATTGGGTGTTAATCGTTGTTCTAGCGTGGATTTGGCTGCCGGTAGCCGTTAGCAGACAATAACGGTATTCCCGCCCCAAAAATTGGCGATCACAAATAACTAGCTCTCCCGTCTCATCCGGCTTAATTTTGACATCTTCCTCTCTCAGCATCAATTCCCCTTTGTCCAAATCTTGACCATCAGGAATTGTCCAGAGTCCTATCTCGGTTTGCCATTGTTCCCCCTCCCGTCTAGCGGGGAGAAAGTTGGCTTGGGTGACAAACTCAGCCACAAATCGCGAGGCCGGATGACTATAAATTTCTTCGGGATTGTTAATTTGTTCTAATTTTCCTTGACAAATGACCGCAATTGTGTCACTGATCACCATTGCTTCCTCCCGGTCGTGGGTGACAAAAATGGCCGAGATACCAGTCGCTTTCAGGATATGACGGATCTCGTGCCGTAACCGTTGCCGTACCTGCACATCGAGATTACTTAAAGGTTCATCTAAGAGGATTAAAGAGGGTTTTGGGGCTAAAGCGCGGGCGAGGGCGACTCTTTGTTGTTGTCCTCCCGATAGCTGATGGGGATAACGTTTTTCTAGTCCTTGCAGTCCGACTAAATCTAAAGTTTCCGCCACCCTAGCGTTAATAGCTCTGCTCGATAATTTCTCCCCAGAATTTTTTAACCCGAAGGCGATATTTTCAGCGATAGTTAAATGGGGAAAAAGAGCGTAATCCTGAAAAACCATGCCCGTATTGCGTTTTTCCGGGGGAATAAAGGTTTTTTCGTCGGCAACTATTCGCCCTCCCAATTCAATCACTCCTTGAGATGGTTTTTCAAATCCCGCAATCATCCGCAGCAGAGTAGTTTTACCGCAGCCCGATGGGCCCAATAATCCGAGAATTTCGCCCTCTGTTAAACTAAAACTGATATTATCAACAGCTAGAGTAGGAGAAGCAGGAAAACGCTTGTTAACCTCGGATAAACGCAGAATGACAGACTTTTTCATGGTGAGAAAGACAATCGCCCAGTCAGTGGCAGGGGTATTTACTTAAGAATTTTCCTAATTAGTTCACTATTATTATTTATAACATCTCAATGGACTAATTAGGAAACTTTCTCAAAAATTTCATGCTCACACCTGAAGATATTATTCTCGTTCCCCGGGGGGCCGAGCATAGCTCAATCTGTCGAGGATTAAGGAAAATCGGCGATTTAGCCCCGCAAATTATCCCGATTAACCTTGGTGCTCCAGAATTCCTCGACAGTTCCCCAGTCTCTGGGCAATCTCTAGAATTTCTTAATAAGTTCACGGGAAAAATTGTGCTGATGGGATTAGCGGGCAGTCTTAGCGATCGCTATCGGGTCGGAGATGGGGTAATCTATCAAGGTTGTGGTGCGGAAACAGGGGATTATTGGCAGTGCGAGCCAGAAATAACCGCAGAAATCGCCCAATTAACCGGATATAGTCTTGTTAAAGGTTTAACCAGCGATCACCTGATTAGCCGATCCGAGGAAAAACGACGTTTAGGAGAGGGGGGCTATGAGGTGGTAGATATGGAAGGCGCAAGGATTTTAGCGGCTTTACCGGGGCAAAAAGTGGCAATTGTGCGCGTGATTAGCGATGAGGTGACACAGGATTTACCCGATTTAGCCCCGGCAATTGATAATCAAGGTCAGCTGCTACCATTGCCCCTAGCTCGACAAATGTTAATCCGTCCCATCCCGGCCTTCCATTTGATTCAAGGTTCCCTAAAAGGTTTATCCGTGCTAACTCAGGTGGTGCGAAAGTTGTGCGGCAGTAATTTTTAAAAGTTGCTTGCAGATTATTTTTTTTCTGTGCTATGATGGTTAAGCTAAAATCAAGCGGATGTGGTGGAACTGGTAGACACGCACGTTTGAGGGGCGTGTGGCTTACGCCTTGCGAGTTCGAGTCTCGCCATCCGCATAAACTTTTATCTGCCCTCTGATGAGGACTGCCCTTGTCACCCATCAGTAGGGATGGATATTTGGCAATCAAAATTTCCTAACTCACCCTTTCAGGTGGCTTAGGTTTGACTAGGTTTAGTTAAGCGGTTGCAAGGGGCGATTTAGCCAAAGCACTAGGTCGTTTAATGCCGTAAAATCCAACAAAGCCTCAGCCAAGGACTCTAATTGCTCGATTTCTAGAGCCTGAATCCGGGCAGCTAACACCTCATCCACCGCACCAAAA
>NZ_JADEXY010000149.1 GCF_015206885.1 Microcystis aeruginosa LEGE 91341
GTATAAGAGACAGGTGGGGAAGTGGGGGGATGGGGAGAATAAATAAAACCTGTCTCCTTACTCCTGACTCCCGTCCCCTGTCTCCTGTCTCCTTACTCGGAGAATACTGATAACCGACTCAGTTTTTCATAGTTGCGGCGCCATTGCCAATACCAGAATAAATTAAACCCCGTTGAGCATCGAGACTAATGATCACCCCTTCGCGGATAATTTTCGTGGCATTTTTAACCCCGACAATAACAGGAATACCCAATTTTAAACCGATAGTAGCGGCGTGATTGTTCATCGCATTATCTTCGGTGATAATTCCCCCAGCTTTGCGCATCATATCCACATATTCGGCGCTGGTGGTGGGAACGACTAAAATCTCCCCACTACTAAAACTACCCACTTCTCGGGCATTATGGGCTACTCGCGCCCGGCCACTAGCCACACCCTGGCCGATACCCGTACCTTTACCCAAAAGGGATTTTACCACTTCCACTTTAATTAAATCCGTGGAACCAGCCACCCCTTGCAGAGTTCCCGCCGTCATCACCACTAAATCACCATCCGCGAGGAGGTTATTTTCCTGGGCAAGATTCATCGCCACTTGAAAAGTTTGGCTAGTGGAGGGTAAATCGAGCAATAACATCGGTTTTACGCCCCAAACTAGCTGTAACTGCTGTGCCACTTCCCGATGGGGAGTAACGGCTAAAATCGGGGTTTTGGGGCGAAATCGGGAGACATTACGGGCAGTAGAGCCAGTTTTTGTCAGGGTAATAATTGCCGCTGCCCCCAATTGTTCGGCAATTTGACTGACTGCCGAGGAAATAGCGTTAGGAATCGATTGTTTATTGTTAGAGCGAGCGGCACTATTGATCTGTTCCCGTTCGATCCTTTCGGCAATGCGGGCCATGGTTGCCACCGCTTCGATGGGATAATGACCCACAGCCGTTTCATTGGAAAGCATGACCGCATCAGTGCCATCTAAAATCGCATTAGCCACGTCCGAAACCTCGGCGCGGGTGGGACGAGGATTACTGGCCATACTGTCAAGCATTTGAGTGGCGGTGATAATCGGGATGCCTAGCTGATTAGCGGTATTAATCAGGCGTTTTTGCAGAATTGGCACGTCTTCGGCTGGTAATTCTACTCCTAAATCTCCCCTAGCCACCATCACACCATCACAGAGGGATAAAATTGCCTCCATTTCCTCGATCGCTTCGTGTTTTTCAATTTTAGCGATTACGGGGATAGATTTACCCGCACTGGCGATTAATTCTTTAATTTCGAGGATATCTTGGGGATTACGCACAAAACTAAGGGCGATCCAATCCACATCCCACAGCAGTCCGAACATTAAATCTTTTTTGTCCTTATCGGTTAAAGCTTTTACCGACAGATAGACGTTGGGAAAATTTACCCCTTTATTACTGGATAAGACACCCCCAACCACCACGCGACAGGAAAGATCACCTTTCAGGCGATCCACTGATTCCACCCGCATTTCGACTTTACCATCATCGAGGAGAATTCTCGAACCTTCCGGGACTTCTTGGGCCAGCGAGGGATAGCTAATGGAACTGATTTCCTGATTACATTCCACATCCCTAGAAGTAAGGATAAAGGGTTCCCCCGGTTTCAGGGTAATCGACCCACAGGCAAATTTACCTAAACGAATTTTTGGACCCTGTAGATCCTGAAGGATGCCAATCGGTTGATTGAGTTCAAAGGCTAACTGACGGATCAGGTTAATGCTGTGACGATGGTAATCGTGATCGCCATGGGAAAAGTTTAATCTAAATGTCGTCGCCCCCGCCTTGATCATTTGACGTAATGTTTCCTTATTTTGCGAGGCTGGGCCAATCGTGGCCACAATTTTAGTGCGACGGGGGAAAGACAGAGAGTGCATAGATAAGCAACTAAATAGGCGAAGTAAATATAGCAGCGTTTGGGACGCTCCGATCATCTTCTCATAAATGGTTATATCCAGTGAAAAGTTAAAAGCAAAAAAACGGTGAGATCTACAAATCCCACCGTTTTAGATTGTTTAATCAATCAACTCAGCTTAGAAGCGGAAAGTTGTCCGGATGACACCTACCAAAATGGCGTTACCTTGGTTGTTAGCGTTGAAAACCGCATAGGCACCGGGGGTAATCAGGATGTTTTTGGTGACTGGGAACTTATACTGGGCTTCTACCATGTAAGAGGTTCTGGTTTCTTTATCGGAACGGGGTACTTGACCACCACCTAAAGAGAAGGCCGCACCTTCGGCAAAGAGGTCGAGGACGGAAAGATTAAGGTTCCAAGACCAGATACCAGTGTTATTGTCTCCGATCGCAGCATTAACTCCCGTGGCTGAGGCATTGGCATAACCACCCCATGCCCCTATATTTAAGACTCCAGGGATAACTTGGGCGCTACCCTGTAAACCAAAACGGTCAGCTACAGTGCCGACGTTACCGAAGGGACGCTCCGTCAGAGGGCTGCTGACGTTACCGAATAAACCAGAACTCATACTATCCGCAGTTTGATAACTGCGAACATAGACGAAGTTAATATCGGCAAATTTGATGAAGGAGAAACCAACCTGAGCACCAGCACTGTAGGAACCGTTAAATAAACCGCTACCCGGGTTAGGATTGCTGGCTCCATTAGTGCCACCACTAGCTAGGTAGGTTCCTGTGACTTGGAAAACATCCCCGACATTAAATCTGACCGCCGCACCAACACCATCGGGACCGCGGAAGACGATGTTATTGTAGCGTTGACCGCGAGATAAAGCACCTGTACCGCTATCGGCGAGGAAGGGGTTAGCAGTGATGAAAACGTCATCTAGGTTTAACTCGTTAGCACCAACCCAAACGGTGATTTTACCGAAGGGAGTATCGATGGGAGCGCGGTAGAACAAGTCATCGATGGTGACATCGTTGTCACGACCATTATCGTATGCTAGACGGGTCATGTTGGTTCTCGTTGGACCACTTTGGTTAAAAGTGTTGTTAAAGTTACCCGCTTGTAAACGGGTTCTTAACAAATCTTTACCGGTGAAGCTGGTTTCAAAGTTAAGACGAACCCGATTATTAAATACTGTTTGACTTTGATCTTGATTGCTGGCACCAGTTACCGTACCGTTGGTGTTTCTAATGGCAGCTCGACCACCGAAGCTATCGGCGACACTGAAGATTACCTCACCTCTGAGTTTGGTGGTGGTAGAAAATTGGTTATTTTCCAAGAAAGAAACGCGCTGTTCGAGGTTATCTACTCTGGCCCCTAAAGCCGCTAGTTCGCTTTCAAATTCTTGAACAAGACGTTTTAATTTATCGATATCTTCTCTGAGTACACCCACGCCATCTTGAATTAAACGTTCCATGACGTTTAAACAAGCGTTTAAACCGGCGGCAAATTCCCAACGAGTGGTGGCGCGATCACCACGGAAGGTACGGTCGGGATAACCAACGATACAACCGTAACGTTCTACAAGGCTTCTTAATGCCTCGTAGGCCCAAGCGGTGGGAGATACGTCCCGCAGTTGGTTAACGCTAGTCACCTGGGACATGGAACCTTGATAGACACCCGTATTAATCTGCTGACTATTTTGGGCACTCTGAATACGATCGAGTTGTTGTTGCGCAGCTGGATCAATTTTAAGTTGAGGTGTCCCCGGCATAGTTTGAGCCACTGCGCTGCCAGCAGCCGCCACGGAAGCACCTAATACTAAAGGAGTTACCTTTACTAAATTCTTGAATAGTTTTGACATGGGTCAATCCTCACACCTTACTCTATGGATTGAATGGACTATGAATACAAACAGACTATCTAGATTAGCCTGAATTATACTCACATTCTATGCTAATTCCCCCTTGGCTGGGTTAAGTTAATTTTATGATATGACAGAAAAATTTCTGTCTGATCTTATTAAAATTAGGAATTACTCACTTGACAAATTAACCATGATGTGCGTCGATAAAAAATTGGTCGTTTCAGACTTTTGGCGATTAACTTCCCAACGATAGCGATCGCTGAAAAGTGATCAAGAAATCACGTTAAAATGCCCGAAACCCGCGCACCACATTTAATCAATCCTGTCAATAGGCAAAACCTAAAGATTTTGTTAAAATCTCAGCCATCACCCTTTTCAGTGATCAGTTATCAGTGATCAGCTTCTGAAGGCAAGAGGCAACAGGCAAAAGACAGAATCTGACAATTCTCCTACCTAAAAATAAGGTTAGAAACTAAGCACATCAAAGCTTTTAGCTTAACCAATCAGGCCTTAGATTCGTCCCTTGTTATCAGTGATCAGTTTTCAGTTCACTGATGACTGATGACTGTTTACTGATCACTGATAAAATCTCCCCACTCCCCTAACAATAGTTGTGTAAACGAGGGTGGTTAATATATTGCTAGACTTTGGGGTTAGAATATAGCTCGATGCCTAGAGTTAAAAACAGCAGGATTGCTTCTGAAAGCTGAGGGCTATGGATAAAGACTCGATTCTTAAATTTAAGCACCGAGAAGGGAGATAAAGATGGTCAATTTTGGGCTGAATTCGGCCAGTATCTTGGGAATTTTTCTGGCAGTGGCCGGAGCCGGGTTATACTTCCTGCGCTCGGTGCGGCCGGAACTTTCCAGGGATCATGATATATTTTTTGCCGCCGTTGGGTTACTGTGCGGTTTAATTCTACTTTTTCAAGGGTGGCGACTGGATCCGATTTTGCAATTCGGACAATTTTTGCTGACTGGGGCAGCGGTGTTTTTTGCCTTCGAGACGGTAAAATTACGGGGTTTAACCACGGAACAGGCCCGCCGAGGCACGTCTTTTGTGGATGAACGTCCTGTGAGTCGGGAATATCGGGCCGAATTGGAACCCCTCGACACCTACGAACCGGAGGAACGTTACGAAGATAATCCCCGTTTACGCGGTTACGATGATCCTCGCTCTTCGCGCACTTCTACTTCTAGTTATCAGGACGAGGAACCCCGCAGCACCCGCACCCGTCGGCCGGCCGATACTAGCAGTCGCAAAACCAGTAATCGTCGTCCCCGCAATAGTTCCCCCACTAGCGATCGAGATGTTTATGATCAGCGCCGTAGCGGTGATGATTGGGAAGAAACCAGTTCCCGTCCCCGTCGTCGTCCCGCTAGTGAAGAGACGAGCAGTAAACCGCCCCGCACTAGCCAAAAACGTCGTCCTCGCCCAATAATTGAGGATGATCCGCCATTTAAAGGAGAATACGTCGATTATCAACCGATCGATCCTAGCGATACGAGCGATCGAGAAGATTGGGAGAGACCGGATAATAGTGAACGGGAGTCGAGTAATGATCATCCGACTAGGTTTGATTATTAAGGAGTAGGTCCGATGACCAAAGCTCCCTTTTTCCTGTTTATCTGCTTGTTTTTAGGGGTTATAGGCGGTTGTAATCTCAATAACCCCGGTTTATCTACAGGAACCCTCAATAGTCGCTATAATGACGAAAAACCTGCCCTGAGCGGTGATGGTCGTTGGATTGCTTTGCTGTCTAATCGTCGCGGTAGTAATCAGATTCTGCTGTATGATTTGCAGACAAAACAATACCAAGACCTAGGGGGATTATATACGGGTCAAGAAATTACCGATAGCCCTAGTTTAAGCCAAACGGGGCGTTATCTGGCTTATGTGGTGATTATTGAAGGTCGTCCCGTCATCGCTTTATATGATCGCATTACCGACCGTTCTGAGTTATTGAGTCAAAATTATCGCGGTTGGTTGCGAAATCCCCGTCTTAGTCCCGATGGTCGTTATCTTGTCTTTGAGTCCGCTCGTCGGGGACAATGGGATGTGGAGGTTCTTGATCGCGGTCCGAATATCGAGTTAGATATTGCCGATGGCAGTCCCGTTGAAAGTCCCAAACCGTGAAACCTCATTAGACCTCTTGTAAAAATCAAAAATTGTTGTTAGGGTCAGGAGTCAGGAGTCAGTAGTCAGGAGTCAGTAGTCAGGAGAATTAAGAATGAATAATAATCAATTAAATGGTCTATAGCAATTTCCATAGTTGTGAGGTACAGAGTCTTAGGTTTTGAGGAGTCAGGAGTTAAGATTTTGGTGTACCTCATGAGATTGGGAAACGCTATATTTAAGGATTTTATGCAATTTAATCCTTATTTTTACCGTTTTTGAACCCTCAAAAATTAATTATGCAAGAGGTTTATTTTTTTATTAGTCTTGTTGCTGTAATTAGTTTGTTAACTGGATGTGCGGGTTATCCCAGTTTATTGTCTTTTCCTTTCGATCGAGGGGGGAGAAGTTTAAATAGTGCTGCTAGTGAATTAACTCCCTATCTTGCCTCTCGCTATCTCGTTTTTGCCTCCGATCGCAATGGTTCCCAAGCTATCTATCTTTTTGATGCTATCGATCGCCGTTTATTGCCTTTACCCGGACTAAATTCTCTCGATCAGATCGCTTCTAGTCCTTCCATTAGTGAAGATGGTCGTTATATCGTTTTTACTGCTAGTCGTCAGGGAAAAACGGCGATTTATCTGTACGATCGACAAACTCAACAGAGAAGGGAAATTGCTCCCGATCTCCTCGCGGAAGTACGCAATCCGATCATCAGTGCCGATGGTTCTAAAGTGGCTTTTGAAGCGGCAAAAAATGGGCAATGGGATATTATGATTTACGATCTATCCGGACGGGTATTAGTCAATGAAAATCAGTGATTATTAGACCTCTTGTAAAAATCAAAAATTGTTGTTAGGGTTAGGAGTCAGTAGTCAGTAGTCAGTAGTCAGGAGAAGTAAGAATGAATAATAATCAATTAAATAGTCTATTGACAGATTTCATGCCATTTACTCCTTATCTTTGCGCTTTTTGAACCCTCAAAAATTATCTTAAACCCATAGCTTTTAGTCGATGTTCTAGAAACTGTTTTCCCTGTTTTTCCCCGTCAGCGATCAGACGCTGGATATTGGCAGGAGAGCGATCGAGTTTACTTTCATAGTTGAGACTATTGGCTAATTCCGCCGACATTTCGATCATCGGGATATGGTAATCTTGATCGGGATCTTCTGGGAAAGATTTAGGAATTTTAAATGGTTCTGTTAAGGCAATCTCCCGCAAGAATTCCTCTTTAAAGGCTCCTTTGAGAAATAATTGATTGATCAACTCAATCTGATCGAGACCTTGAAATAGGGAAACATTGCCTTCTAATTCATTGCGGCGATCAGCAATATCATCGGATTGCACGGGGATCTTGTCTCTGGAGGTAGGATTAATTTTAATTACCCAAATTTCATCGGGAATATTTTCGACTCCAACAAATTCACGGCGAATTAAAGAACGGATGGGGGGATTATCAGAAAATAGTCCATCCCAGTAGGCCATAGTTTCAATGGTGACAGCAGGAAAAATGTTAGGAACACAAGCAGAAGCTAGGATATGTTCAATTTTAACTGCTTCCTGGCGCGAGTTAAATTTACTTAATTTTCCTGTCAGGACATTACAGGCCCCAATTAATAAAATTGGGGGTTCTGGTTTAGCTCCCCACGTGGCTAATTCCGAGAAGTCAATATGCGCTCTTAGTAACTGATCAAAGTTGGTAAAGCGACTGCGTAAACCGTAGGTAGCTATAGAAAATAAGGTTTTAGTAATCGGAGAGGAAGGACTGAGATTATACTGGGGAATTAATCCTTTGCTGGCCAATTCTAGAGCTTTAATAGCTGAGTCATTAAATAGTTGTTCTTGGGGAGTTCGAGCGCTATTATCTTCCCAAAAATCAATCATTCTTTTCCAAACGACGCTATCACCTTTTTTGAGAGCATACCAGATAAAAAAGGCACAGATAGCACCCCCGGAAGTACCACTGAGACTGACAATATTAAAGTAATCTTGCACTTTATTGTCAAATAATGCTTTCAAGGCACCGGCAGTAAAAGCAGTTTGACTACCACCTCCCTGACAAGCGATCGCGATTTTGGCTTTCATAAATATCCTTTGAATGGCTTCTATCTAAGCCCTAGGCTTTTAATTTAAGGTTAATTGAAAACTTAGAATCGGATGCAAAAATATAGAAATTTTTCTTATTTTCAGAAGAGCTGCTCGGTAGATGTTGTTATCACTTCTAGAAAAGGATAGGATTTCAAGGGAATTGTCTAGGTAATTAGCTGAAGCCATCAGCCAGAACAAGGTGATAATAACTAGAAAAATGGAAAAACTGAAAACTGAAAACTGAAAACTGATAACTGAAAACTGATAACTGATAGATTAAATTACCGTCCCGTCGGGAATAGTGGCATTTTTGAAAATAACCACGATGCCGCTGCGAACATAGAAACCTAAATCTTCGCGATTAGCTTCTTCCACACGATCTTTGTTAACAATTAAAACATTGGAACCAATGCGAGCATTTTTGTCCACAATTGCCCGACGAATAGTGGAACCGGAACCGATACCCATGGGAACTTTGGCATTTCCGATCAGACTTTCCCGTTCGGGGAAAGACTCATAAAAGTCCGATCCCATCAGCATTGTATCCTCGATCGTGCAGTCTTTGCCCACTCGACTACGAATACCTAAAATCGAGTGATGGATGCGACATTCTTTGAGAATACAACCTTCAGAAATCATCGATTCTGTCACCGTACAATTGAGCATTTTTGTGGGTGGCAGATAGCGAGAACGGGTATAGATGGGGGCTTTTTCGTCGTAGAAACTAAAGGCGGGATTGGGTTGTTGGGTCAGGGCGAGATTAGACTCATAAAAGGCTTCAATCGTCCCGATATCTTCCCAGTAACCTTTAAATAAATAAGCCTGAAGATTGTAGTCTTTAGCCGCCGAGGGAATAATTTCCTTGCCGAAATCGGTCTGTTCTTTATTGGCATCGAGCAGATCGATTAAAACATTCTTTTTAAAGACATAAATTCCCATGGAAGCGATGTAGGGACTTTGACGGGCTTGGTCGGGACTTAAGCCTAAAATCGTCGTATCTACCCGCATTCTTTCCAATTCTGCCCCTTTGGGTTTCTCATAAAAATCAACAATTCGCCCCGAATCATTAATTTTCATCACCCCAAAAGCGGAGGCGCGACGTTCATCGATGGGAACCACCGATAAAGTGATATCGGCGTTAGTTTCCCGATGACGTTCGATGAACTTGCTGTAGTCCATGCGATAGAGATGATCTCCGGAGAGAATGAGATATTCATCGATATCCCAATCCTTCATCGTCCAGATATATTGTCGTACTGCGTCGGCCGTGCCTTGGAACCATTGAGGATTCTCCATGGTTTGTTGAGCCGCCAAAACTTCCACGAAACCATCACTAAAACCCGTAAAATTATAGGTACGATTGAGGTGACGATTGAGGGAAGCGGAATTAAATTGCGTCAACACATAGATTTTGTCAATCTGGGAGTTAATACAATTGCTGACGGGAATATCGATTAAGCGATATTTTCCCGCTAGGGGGACGGCAGGTTTTGCCCGCAGTTTCGTTAACGGATAAAGGCGAGTTCCGGCCCCGCCACCCAAAATAATAGCTAATACTTTTTTCACGCGCGTAACCCTCGCGATTGGCTGTTTCCTTCTCAAAGTAAGTGTAGGATGATAGCGCACCTTATTGATAGAGGGGAAACAAAAATCTAGATCCAAAAGTCATCAAGAGGGAATTGATCGGAGTCTTTGCGGATAAATTCGCTAAAATCATGAATTTTTGGGCTAAATCATTAATATTCACCTTTTTTATCCCTTTACCTTACCTAATGCCCGCCACGGTGACTGGCGATCGCTGTTCTTGGTTAGCCCAAGGTTCCGATGTACAGACTTTCGGTAAACAGGGCCAAAGCGGGAAAGCTGGCAAGGTCGGCAGCCAAGGCAAAAATAGTGACAGTTTAACCCTTTTTCTCGATGGTTCTCCCCTAAAACTCGATATTTCGGGACAAAAAGGGGTCGATGGTGAAAATGGCAGCAACGGCAGCGATGGCAACTGTAGCGGTCAACCTAGCAACGTCACCAGAAATCTTCAGGCGGCCGGTGGTGGTAACGGTGGCAATGGCGGTAATGGTGGTGATGGGGGCAATGGCGGCGCTTTAACCCTCTATGCCACTAATTTAGATTTTTTAAGACAAGTAACGGTCAATGCGGCTGGAGGCGCCGGGGGTTTTGG
>NZ_JADEXY010000150.1 GCF_015206885.1 Microcystis aeruginosa LEGE 91341
ATCATCAAGATATAGGAATCGGAGACGGCGTTTTGGTCTGAGATTTAATTTAATCGCTGGCATTTACAACTATGAACTTGCTTTAGGCTATCATCAAGTAGCTGAATAAGACTTTTGCAGGAGGTCTATCAAAGGAATTATTTAATTTTTCATCTTCGATAAGCGCATTAGTGCAGATAATTTCTGAACCTGTGCCACCTTCAAAAACTAAACGAATCATTCCCGAAAGAGCGACATCGGGATTAAATTCAATTCCTGTAATACTTTCTTGCACAAAAGTTGCTATATTAAACTCCGGGTTATTTTGTCGAACATGGTTTATTGCTTGAATTAAAAAACCACCACTTCCGCAAGCAGGATCTATAATTTTTTCGTTTGGTTTGGGGTCTATCATTTCAACTGCAAGGCGTACAATTGGGTGAGGGGTAAAAAATTCTCCCCTATCTCCACGCTGGTGTCTATTTACAAAAGTCTGAAAGGCTTCACCTTTTATATCCCCAGATGTTTTAGTTAAATTAATGTACTGTAACCTGCCTACAATATAAGCAAGAGTCAAAGGTTTTAACTTGAATGTGTCATCGGTGAAAAATCCCCGATAATGATTTTTGATTGAGGTAAATAATTGACTAAGACGCGACATAAATTCATCGGACTTATTGGCGACGATGGCTTTATATTCACTTGCTGTAACGCCAAAATTTACAGATTGCTTGGCAGATTTTTCATCATGAAGTTTGATGATGATTAGTTTAACCATCTCGTGAAAAATCTTGTCTTTGAGCATTCCTTCGTTGGCGTAAATATAATTATGGCACTCTTCAAAAACTGCCGAAAGATTGTTAGAAGGTCTTAATTCCTGAATTTGCGGGAGTTTTTCAGGTAACAGGCTGTCTTCAGAAAATAACAATCCTTGCTCTTTCATTTACTGCGCTTGATTTGAACGTTTCTGGTTGCGGGTTGTTGAATAGATAAAATATTTTTAGCCTTGACTGCATTCCTAGCAAACCAGTCTTTTAGTGGACAGAGATCATCGCCATCTTGATTAAACAAGAACTTGCCCCTATACCTAATTATAGAATCTAAATTAGAGTATGTCAAGGGACAAAAAATTCAGTTTAATGTTAACCAAAGTGAGTAAAAAAAGCTGAGAGATTGTTGATGACAGAAATTTTGATCAGGTGAGTGCCACCCACCTGACTCATTTTAGCTAAACATTAAAACGGAATAGTAAAACATCACCCTCTTGAACAATGTATTCCTTGCCTTCACTTCTGACTAAACCTTTTTCTTTCGCCGCGCTCATCGTGCCACTATTAACTAAATCCTGATAAGACACGGTTTCTGCACGAATAAAACCCCGTTCAAAATCCGAGTGAATAACTCCGGCTGCTTGGGGTGCTTTCATACCAGAAATAATCGTCCATGCGCGGGTTTCTTGGGGACCAGTGGTGAGATAGGTACGCAGTCCTAATAACTCGTAGGTAGCTTTAATTAAAGATTTTAATCCCCCTTCTTCTACTCCTAAAGAACCGAGAAAATCTTTTCTTTCTTCTTCTGACAATTCCACTAATTCCGATTCTACTTGAGCAGAAACGATCACAACTTTGGCCTGTTCCTGTTGGGCAATTTGACGGACACTTTCTACCCAATCATTACCCGTGGCTAGATCATCTTCGCTAACATTAGCGGCATAAATAATCGGTTTCCGACTCAATAAACCGAGATTTTTAATTAATTCTTCTTCCTCTTTGCTTAAATCCACTTTTCGCGCCGAAATACCGTCATTAAGACAAATTAGGATTTTTTCAAGGATAGCCAATTCTTCGGCGGCTTCCTTGCTATTTTTCGCCTGTTTGCGTAAACGTTCCACCCGCTTCTCCACCTGTCCCAAATCCGCCAGAGCTAACTCTAGATTAATCACCTCGATATCCCGGGCCGGATCCACAGAACCCGAAACATGAATAATATCATCATTATCAAAACAGCGCACCACATGAACGATCGCGTCCACTTCCCGAATATTAGCCAAAAATTGATTACCCAATCCTTCCCCGCGACTCGCACCCTTGACTAATCCGGCAATATCGACAAATTCAATGCGCGTCGGCACAATTTTCTCGGAATTAGAGATTTTAGCCAAAACCTCCAGACGTTCATCGGGGACGGATACCACACCCACATTCGGTTCAATGGTACAAAAGGGGAAATTAGCGGCCTCGGCCTTGGCATTAGCCACGAGAGCGTTAAATAGGGTCGATTTCCCCACATTTGGCAGTCCCACGATTCCAGCTTTTAACATAAAAATTGCTTGATAAACATCATCCCGACCTCTCACTATATCAGGCAGCCCCTCGTTTTTGTAAATCCGGTTGAGGAGAAAGACTGTGGATAGTTAACCGCTTAGGGACTTGCGCTTTGATAATGTACCTTTTGGGCGAACGCAGTTCGCCCCTACATTGTGGACAAAATCCGTTACTGTAGGGGCGCAATGCTTGCGCCCTCCGAGCGCTCAGGTTTGCTGATCACCCTAAGTAGGGGGAGAGCCTTCGAGGTGTTAGGGACTTGCGCTTTGATAATGTGCCATCTGGCTGGTCTGGTTCTTCTACAGAGCGATTTTCTGGCTGGGATATTATTCCTACGCAAGTCCCCTAGTTAACATTTATTCAAGTTCCTTAACTAAAAGTAGGCAAGACTTTACAAGAGATTGCGAGAATGGGATGTAATGCTTGAGACTGAGTTAGGGTGAAGAGTAAGAAAGAATACACCTGTAGCACTGGGCAAAATTATGGCAAGACAGGCCTTTCACTTCTAAATACGTCCTGAGAGTAATTTTCAGTGCTATGACAGTATATTTCCTAGGGCGATCGAGTGTAAATATCGTCCAATCGCCACAACTAATCACTAAATCATTGTTGGGGGTATCTGTATGAATCAAAGTATCGGAGCAAACACGCGTAATGTGGCCCTTGTCGGCCCCTACTCCAGTGGAAAAACCTCCTTACTGGAAAGTTTACTTTTCGTAACAGGAGCAATCACCAGAAAAGGCAAAATCAGCGATCGTAATACCGTCGGTGATAGTTCCACCCAAGCGCGGGATCGACAGATGAGTGTAGAAGTTTCCGTTGCCCATAGTCAATACCAAGACCTAAATTTTACCTTTCTCGATTGCCCCGGTTCGATCGAATTTGCCAGTGAAACCTATAATGCCCTCGTCGGGGCCGGTGCTGCTATTATCGTTTGTGAACCGGTAGTCGATCGAGTTCTCACCCTGGCTCCCTTGCTAAAATTCCTCGATGATTGGGAAATTCCGCATCTAATCTTCATCAACAAGATGGATCGCTGTAATAGTCACTTTAACGAAGTCCTACAAGCTCTCAAGTCCGTTTCTAGTCGTCCCCTCGTTCCCCAGCAATATCCTATCCGTCAGAACAACGAAATTATTGGATTCATCGATTTAATCAACGAACAGGCTTATCATTACCATGCTAACAGTCCCGCCGATCCTGTAGCTTTACCCGACCACCTCAAGGAAAAAGAACAGATTGCTCGACAAGAAATGCTAGAAACGATCGCCGAATTTGACGATCATCTTTTAGAAGAACTCCTCGAAGATATTAACCCCTCCCGGGAAGAAATTCTCCAAGACTTAAAACAAGAACTGGGAGCCGATCAGATAGTACCCGTGTTCTTCGGTATGGCGGAACGGGACTATGGTGTGCGTCATCTCCTCACCGCTTTAGTGGAAGAAACACCGGCCCCGACAATTACCGCCAACCGTCGCGGCCTCGATCCCAGTGCGGATGGAGATGCAGTGGTACAAATCCTCAAAACCTATTTTACTCCCCAGGGCGGCCGCCTGTCCCTAGGGCGAATCTGGCAGGGAACCCTTAACGATGGCATGGCCTTGAACGGTGTGCGGATTGGTGGTATCTATCGTCTCATGGGACAACAACAGCAACCCCTACAGCAGGCCCAAGCGGGGGAAATTATCGCTCTCGGTCGTTTGGAAGGAATCGCCACCGGAGACGTGGTTAGCAGCGGCAGTCAAAAACCCGACCTTCCCAGAGGATTACAGCTTAAACCCGTCTTTGCTCTCGCTATTGCCGCCGCAAATCGCAAGGATGAAGTTAAATTAAGTTCAGCTTTGACGAAACTGATCGAAGAAGATCCCTCCCTCCACTGGGAACAACACGGCGATACTAAAGAAGTGATTCTTTGGGGACAGGGAGAAATTCATCTGCAAGTGGCCCTCGATCGCCTAGCGCGCAAGTATAATCTACCGATGACCACCCATCTACCCCAAGTTCCCTACAAGGAAACGATCAAAACCAGCACTAAATCCCACGGACGTTATAAACACCAAACCGGCGGCCACGGTGCTTTTGGCGATGTGTATCTCGATATTAAACCCTTACCCCGGGGGGAAGGTTTCCAATTCCATGAAAGCATTGTCGGTGGTGTTGTCCCCAAACAGTATATCCCCGGGGTGGAAACGGGAGTGCGGGAATATCTCGGTCATGGTCCCTTGGGTTTCCCTGTGGTGGATATTGATGTTACTCTCACCGATGGTTCCTATCACAGTGTCGATAGTTCCGAACAAGCTTTTAAACAAGCGGCCCGTCTAGCGATGACGGAAGGACTGCCTAAATGTCATCCGGTCTTATTAGAACCAATTCTATCGGTGACGGTTCTCGCTCCCTCAGAATACACCGCCAAGGTTTTACAGTTAATCAGTGGTAAACGCGGTCAAATTCAGGGTTTTGAAGCTTCTGAGGAGTGGAAAGGTTGGGATCAGGTAACGGCCCATCTCCCCCAAGCGGAAATGCACGATTTTATCGTTGAATTGCGTTCTTTGACTATGGGGGTTGGTTTCTTCCAGTGGGATGAGGATCACCTGCAAGAAGTGCCAGATAAACTGCGCGATGCGGTTTTAGCCATGCAGGGTAATGGTAACAAGTAAAGTCTTCTTGGCTGTCACTAAAATAGAGCGATGAATTACCGAGAGATGGGCTTTTATTGGCTCATCTCTCCCTTTTCTGGCAAAAAATGACAGAAGGGTTCGATGAGATTATCCTAGTGCTATACTGCCCCAAATTAGTCTCGGAATTCTCAACTTAACGCCATGAATTTATCTAACCTGATCTTAGTCGCTCTCGCTGCGGGAATTGTTTTCGGTGCGCTGCTGAATGGTTTTTTTCCTGCGCTAATCCTGCCTTTAGATGACTATATTCTCGCGCCGGTGGGAGAGGTTTTTCTGCGCTTAATTCAATTTGTGGTGGTTCCGATCGTTTTTTCTTCCCTTATTTTAGGATTAACCCGGGTACAGAATGCGGCGCGGATCGGCAGATATTTACTCAGATTGATGACTGGCTATCTGCTAACCAGTACACTTGCTCTGTTAATTGGCATGGCGACGGCCTTGCTATTAAAACCGGGGATAGGTTTAGAGGGATTTGCCACTAATGCCGCCATGACCACCAATACACCAGTATCCCTAAGAGATTGGCTGATTAGCTTAATCCCAGTTAATCCCCTAGAAGCTCTTACTGGGGGCAATCTTTTACAGGTAATCGTGACGGGAGTTTTATTTAGTATCGGCATCGGACTGGCCAAAGAGGGGGCAAAACCTTTTATTCTCTTGATAGACAGTCTTTATCTAATCAGCGAGAGAATCCTATCGGTGATTCTTTATCTAGCACCTGTGGGGGTATTTGCCCTGATTGCTTCGGTTATCGCCACCCAGGGATTAGAATTAGTGGCGAGACTTTTTTTCTATGTTTTTGGTCTGTTTTTGGCTAGTACCTTGATGATTGGGGTGTATGTTTTGCTCCTTTTTGCCCTCAAAGGAGAACCTCGACACTTTTTTAGCTCTTTATCGGAATCTTTATCCTTAGCTTTCGGTACTGCTAGTTCTAACGCCGCTTTACCCGTAGTTTTGCGGGAAATTCAAGAATACGGTTTACCCGAAGATATCGCCAGTTTCGCTATTCCCTTGGGAACGGTACTAAAACGCGATGGTTCGGCAATTTTACAGGGATTTAATGCTCTTTTTATCGCTCAGGTGTACGGAGTTCCTTTAAGTCCCTCTTTGTTATTAGCGATCGCATTGAGTGGTTTATTGGTTTCTTTTAGTACCCCTGGAGTCCCTGGCAGCGCATTAATTACCATGACTACCGTATTATCGGCGGCGGGTTTACCATTAGAGGGAGTAGCTTTAGTGGCAGGGGTCGATCGCTTGACCGATGGTTTTAAAACCGTGTTAAATGTGATCGGTAATACAGTTAATGCCATCCTGCTCAATTACTGGGAATTAGGAGAAAAGGAAAAATCCCTAGAATTAAAAAACTAGCCTCTTTAAGTGTTATTAATTTTCCGAGAAGAATCTTACTATTTTAGTCTAGACAAGAGATTGATAACTCAATAAATAGCAAGACCTTTCTTAGATTGATGAAAGAGAGATAAAAGTTATTTTGTTTCCACAATGTTCAAAGTGTTGAAAGCGATTCCTAATTTCCTTTCATCTTTTTCTCCAAGTTGCTTAGGACTGGTAGGTTCGGGAATCGTGAAAGTTATCGTTCGTTCGTTAGCGGGTACTCCGGTAAATTTGACTTTAATTTCCGCTGCTTTATCCGTTAATTGGATTTTTTGCTGTTGAGAGCCGACGCTGATAATGATATCCTTGTTAACATTGGGACCAAAAGCTGCCGCCTTGAAAATAAGCTCAAAAGAACTCGGTAGGTTTTGAACAAACTTAATCGAGGCCGGGGAACCATCAGTCCAGCGACCCCAATCTTCTGAAAAGCTAAACCCCTCCAACGAAACATTGGCTGTGTCTTTGGAAAAATCAACACCGTAGGGTGAGGAAGCAGCGGATTTTTCGGTGGGGGCAGTCTCAACAGTAGGTGATGGACTATTAGTAACGGGGGAAGAAGTTGTTTGAGAAACTTCAGAACCAGAACAGGCCGTGACCAGAAGGGTGAGGGCCAAGCCTACAGTTAAATCAAATACAGCTAACTTCAATTTTTTCATAATATGGTTAAGTCCTTAGTCTTTTTCACTTCTATGGTTTTTCCAGTTATGGACAATCATCGGTATGGTCATGCCAAGTCTATTTAAGCGGAAAACGACACCTTTTGCAATAACTGGGCTTGAAGATAACCGCAACCCAAAACAAGAGTCTTTGTGTATTCCATAATTTACAGCCTTTCTCCTATAAATGAAGTGTAACTTGATTCTACGCTGTTTACTGGCCAATAGCTCCTGAATATTCCACAGGTAAATTCTTCCTAGCCTCAATGCAGATTATTGGAATCAATACTCCATTGTGTCAATTGAGAGAGGCTTTAACCAGCGACTGGCTAAACGGAAACGGGTATAGAAATCGAAGTATAGACCTTCTAGGGGCAGTGACTGAATTTCGGAAATTTAGTTCCTCAAAAAAATGATCTATAATATAATTTAATTATTTTTTAAACTATGATAATTTATTTTAAATTTTTTAAGCCTACTCTCTAAAAAACTTAGAAGAAAGTGCGATAGAATACAGGGTAAGCGCATCTCAAACGCTATTGACAATTGGCTAATTTTGTGAGCTGCTCACGGTGTAGGAATTTGAAATGATACCAGTCAATCAAAATAGTTACGAACTTGACCTATTTGGTCGATTGTTACTTAACAATTGAGATGACAAGTTCCACTCAAATATACCTGAATCTCCCTCTGGGTAGTCAACCCACATAAGGTTCATTTTGTCAAGTATTGTTAAGATACGCTGATCCTGCATAAGCTAGCTATTGAGAAAGCTGGAGACGATATAACTCATGTCACAATTGGAAATAAGCAGAGAAAATAATTTTACTTCTCATTTTTCCCAAGATAGGCCTCGCATTGACGTGGTTTTACAGGCGACAGGTAAGCACACATGGAATATGTCAGAGGGGTGGGTCTCAGCCCTAGAGAGTGAAGGCCTACTGAACCGAGTTTTTCGACCTATTTCTGACTGGGGAGCATTAGAACCAAGCAATGATGATGGTCTATACAGATATCTGGAAAATCCACAAGCAGATATTATTCTCTTATTGGGATTTGATTGGCATTCCCAACCTCTTCATAGTACATCTAGGTGGCAGGAAAAATGGTCAAATGCTGCTATTAAAAAAATCGCTATTTTAAATGAGCAATGTTCTGCCGCACCAGTGCAACAAAATTTACATTGGCGACAGCAAGTATTCAATTCTCTTCGTACGTCATTACCTGTAGTAGATGGTATTATCTGTAATCATGAACCAGATATAGAGTTTCTTAAAAAAAAGATTCTGTGTACGAAGCCAACTATTTTTCAACCCTATTCAATTGACACAAATTATTTCAGCAGTATTTTGCCATTCAAAGATCGTATTAATCGAGGATTTTTTCGCGGACGCATTGCCAATTTTTATAATTCAGGATGCTATAATCGGCGTCAAATTTTGGTAGAACGTTTACAGCAGTGTGAAGAAGTGTATATCAAAGAATATGAAGAAAGTTTTACTATAGAAGATTATATTAATGATTTAAATAAATATAAAATTTTGATTAACTTACCTTCCATCTCTTTGACTTTAACTGCCCGGGTGTTTGAAGCATTAGGATGCGGTGGGACTCTACTTCAATATTCTATCTTAGGAAAGAAATCAAACACTTTATTCAAGGATTGGGAGCATTTAGTTTATTATGATCCTGATAACCCAGGGGATTTAATTTCTAAACTAAAATATCTGATGAAAAATCCTGATGTAGCTGAAAAAATTGCTAGAAATGGCAGCATATTATGTCATCAGGAACATTCTATCAAGGCTCGAATTGCTCAAATAGTTAAATGGGTTGATAATGAATTTGAAGAAAGAGAAAAAAGTTACAATAGTGCCTCGCTTGCGCCAGCAAATAAAGATGATGAAAAAATTAGTGAATATCTGACCATTAACTTGCCAGAAGCAAAATTTTGTCCAACTATAGTCATAGATGGTGTTTTCTTTCAACTCAACAATACAGGTATATCAAGGGTTTGGTATTCCATACTTAAGGAATGGAATAGTAAGTCTAACTTAGCCCTCAACGTTGTAGTTTTAGATCGAGAGAATACAGCGCCAAGATTTGAGAATATAAAGTATCGTGATTTGCCAGCTTATAGCTATAATGAGACGGGTCTCGATTCGCAAATATTACAAGCCGCTTGTGATGAAGCCAAGGCAGATTTGTTTATATCAACCTACTACACCACTCCCATCACCACGCCTTCGGTTTTTATGGCCTATGATATGGTGCCTGAAGTGATAGAAGCTAATCTAAAAGAGCCGATGTGGAGAGAGAAGCACTTAGGCATTCGTCATGCCTGTCAATATTTAGCAATCTCGCAGAATACGGCTGATGATTTAATCAGGTTTTTCCCAGAAATATTGTCAGAATCAGTAAATGTTGCCCATTGCGGTATTGACCAGGAGTTGTTCTTTCCATCAAGTGCCGAAAAAATCATCAATTTTCGACTTAAGCATTCCATTCAAAAACCTTATTTCCTAATAGTTGGTTCTCGTATTGGCTGTGATGGTTATAAAAATGCTCTCCTGTTTTTCAAAGCATTTCAAAATCTACCAGAACCAGATAAATTTTCTATAGTTTGTGTCGGTGGTAAACCTGATTTAGAACCAGAATTATCTGGGTTGGTCTATCAAAATCATGTTCATTTATTAAGACTTGAAGACCCTGAACTCTCAGTAGCTTACTCGGGTGCAATTGCTCTTGTTTATCCTTCCCTTTACGAAGGATTTGGTTTACCGATTGCGGAGGCGATGGCCTGTGGCTGTCCAGTGATAACCTGTAGAAATTCCTCGATCCCAGAAGTTGCTGGGGAAGCAGCGATCTATGTTGATGAGTATAAAAGACCTCCTGCAAAAATAGGAACTGATTATGTAAAATAAAGTAAAACACTCAGAAAAACAATGACTTACGAAAAAGTAAAAAATTTGAATCCAGAAGAGTTTAAACGCTTTTGTGGAGTATATCCTG
>NZ_JADEXY010000151.1 GCF_015206885.1 Microcystis aeruginosa LEGE 91341
CCACACCCCACACCCCACTTCCCACTTCATAATTCATAATTCATAATTTATAATTCATAATTCCCCTTAACTCCTAGTTTCTACTTTTTACGAGAAATTATGACTATATCCCAACCCGATCTAGAACCCACTTGGATGACGATTATTCGCCTCTTGCGCTGGGATAAACCCGCCGGTAGGTTAATTTTGATGGTTCCCGCTTTATGGGCGGTATTTTTGGCGGCAGACGGGGTGCCACCGCTACCCTTGATCGGGGTGATCGTTTTGGGAACTTTGGCCACTAGCGCCGCCGGCTGTGTGGTTAACGATCTTTGGGATCGGGATATCGATCCACAAGTCGATCGCACTCGTAACCGTCCTTTAGCGGCCAGAGCTTTATCGATCAAGGTTGGTTTGATTATCGCTCTGATTGCTTTCTTTTGCGCCGCGATTTTAGCTTTATATCTGAATTTCCTGAGTTTTTGCCTATGTTTAGCCGCCGTTCCCTTGATTATCTGCTATCCTCTCGCCAAGCGTTTTTTTCCTGTACCCCAATTGGTTCTTTCTCTCGCTTGGGGTTTTGCGGTTTTAATCTGTTGGAGTGCCGTCACTGGGTCGTTAGATAGTAATACATTTATATTATGGGGAGCGGTGATTTTTTGGACATTAGCATTTGATACAATTTATGCTTTGTCCGATCGAGAGGATGATCTCAAGGTTGGTATTAACTCCAGTGCCATATTTTTCGGCAAATACGCTCCGGAAGCCGTGGGGGTCTTTTTTGCCCTAACAGTGGGTTTATTGGCTTGGGAGGGGCAAAAAATGCAGTTATCAGCCTCTTTTTGGCTAGGGTTGGGTCTAGCAGCGATCACATGGTTGCGTCAATACCTGCTGTTACGTCAATCGGATTTACCTAAACCAGTTTATGGTCAAATGTTCGGTCAAAATGTTTGGGTCGGTTTTATTTTATTAGCGGCTATGATTGGGGGGAGTTATTTTTAAATAAGTAAATCGAGTAATTTTTGACTCTTTCGGTCTTCCCAAGCGTTTTTTAAGCTCAATCGCTATAAAATCAAGTTAGTAAATTACCGAACCTTAACCAATGTCTAACTCGAAATCCGATAACGTTTGGAATCACAAACCCCGTTGGTGTCAACCTTGGTCGATTTTGTTGACAGGAATTACCCTAATTGCCGGCTGTTGGTTTTTAACTCAGCGTCTCTGGTTAACCCTACTCCTATCTATTCCTATACTCCTCTGGTGGTTTGTCTTCCTAATTCTTTATCCGCGGACGCTGCAGCAACAGTTAAACACAGAAAGAATCGGGGAAAGCATTGATTAAAACAGGAAAGACAGGACAGGGATTTTTATCCTGTAATTGACTACTTTCATCTCCGCGAAAAGTGTTCCAACGAAAAGGAGCTTTTTTTTCACTCGACATCCATAAAAGTCTTTTTGCTCGCGTCATCGCTACATACAAAAGTCGGTATTCTTCAGCTTTTTTAAGTTGTCCAGCTTCTAACCAAGCGCTTAAAGGTGGGGGAATAATTGGTATGCTGTCGGGGTTTAAATACCGTTGATGAACCGCTGCTCGAATTTGCGCTCGTGCCACTTCTGCAAGGCTAAAATCTCCCAAAAATTTCGCCCCATTGGGAACCCAAGGTTTGCCTGGGATAATATCTTCGTGAAGAAAGGGAATAAAAACATAATCCCAGTCTAAACCCTTGGCTTTGTGCATAGTAATAATCGTCAGTTGTCCGGGACGAGTATAACAATCATCGTTATCTTCTTCCACTCCTTCAAAGCGCTCAGAGGCGATAATTTCATTAAGAGTATTAATTGTATTTTTTAGGGAACTATTACCAGTAGTTTCCTGATAAATACGGGCGGTTAATTTTTGCAAAGTGGCTAATTCTGACCCCGAATATTGGAGAGTCATAGCGAAAAAAGATAGGAGTTGATAATGGGGTAATTCTAATCTAGCTTTTAGTAAACTGCAACAATAACGACGGGCGATTTTTTCGTTAGATTTCAGTTCAGGATCGAGGGGAGTGGGATAAAGAAATTGTTCGGGATAGGTAACTAAAGGATTTAAGTCTTGGGCAGTAATTAAACCCCTCAATTGTAACACTTCTAAAGCCGCTTTGAGATAATCGGGAGAGTGGGGACGTTCGACAAAAGCCAATAGTTTCAGCATTTCGGCGGGAATTTGAGAAAAGCGATCGATCTCGTTAGCTTCAAAAATTCTGATTTGATAACTTTTATAAAAATGGGCGAATTTTTGAGCAAAAAAGTGTCCTTGTCGATTTTCTCTAACGAGGATAGCCGCATTATGTTGAGGATTTTCTTGGAGTAACTTAACTAGACGTTTTTCAATTAATTCTACTGTTTGATAAATGTCATCGGGTTGATAAATTTCTAATCCTTTTCCCTCCTTAACTGGATTAGGTTGGGGATCTTCAGCACCGACGGGAATAATCGCTTGAACCCGAAAAGGAGCCTCGGTAACTTTATGATTATCTTTTCCCTGTTTCCAATCTCGATCGACCCATTGTAACACTAAATTAGCAGCTTCAATAATTTTAGTATTGCTGCGACCTGCTTGGTTCATAGTCGATAAATTGCCTTCGTTTTGACAACTTTCACAAAACCAATTAAAGTAAACAGGATCGGCAGGAGTAAAGGTAGAATTAATCGCTTGATTGGGATCGCCGACGCGAATTAAATTAGGTATTTCCTCATCATTATTTTTTGCTAAAATAGTAATTAGTTTTTCTTGGAGAGGACTAGAATCCTGTGCCTCATCTTCAAAGACTCCAAAGACAGATTTTTGCCATTGTCGGCGAATTTTTTCTTCCTCTAATACTCGCAAGGCTCCTAAAATCATGTCATCATAATCTATATAGTTTTTCTGACGCATCAGGATTTCATACTGTTGGTACAAACCACTAGCCATAGCGAGAATTTGATAATTATCGTCGGTATAGTGGCTTAATTCCCAGACTTGCTGCGGTGATAATCCCGAACTTTTTAGCTCATGAATGGCCGCATAAGCAAGACTAGGTAAAATTTCGGTTCTCAGCACCGATTGACGGCGTAATCTTTCAGTTTCTTCCCCATCAAATTCCACTCCTTCTAATAATTTTTGATAACGAATTGGGTCAGCAATTAGCCATTTTTCCACCGAGTTTCTAATAATTCTGTGGCTAGGAGTCGGAATAACTAAGGTAGAAGATTCGAGGTCTAATGCCGATAATTCTGGGTAACGACGAGCCAATTGTAGGGCCAGTCCATGCAGAGTTTGGACGCTGAAACCTTGAGCAGAAAGCTGTAAATCTTGCAAGCGTTGTTTAATTTTAGCTTTAATACTAGCGGCAGCCGAGCGCGTGTAGGTGACAATAATTAACTGTTTTTTAGCGTGCAGTTGCTCACGAGCAATAACCATAGCGGCAGCTACGGCCAAACTGTGAGATTTTCCCGCCCCCGGCACCGCAGAAATGGCCATTTTTCCCCCTTGCCAATCGGCTAATTCCTGTTGTCCGGCGCGTAGTTGTTGCCGGAGATTTACCAGTAAATTTTCTCGATTAATTACTTTAGTTTCGCTCATTATGCCCCGCCAATTTTATTTTTAGTTTAATTGTATTACTTTAACACTGTCCACTTAAAACTGTAATCTGATAACTGATCACTGATAACTGATATGTAGCCAATTTTGTTGTACTTCTACCTGAATTTTGCCGGTTAAGGAAGAAGTGGCATCGCGATTAACACCAGTAATGAGATTAACCACTGACTCAACTTCGGCAAAATTAGGCGATGAGGGTAAATATTGAGCCAAGAATAAACGAATCACTCGTCTTTGTATCGCTAGAGGTAGAATTTGTAAAGGGGAGCGATCGAGTCTTTTTTGATCTAGATCGATAACCTGACGAAAAATATCCCGGGCAATACTATCTAAATAATCGCTTTCTGCCTCCAAAATTTCAGCAGTTTGGGCGAGATGTTTTTCGATTTGGGGATTTAAATTAGTTTGCAGGTAGGGTAATAATTCCCGACGGATACGATTGCGAGCATAGCGTAAATTTTCATTAGCTTGATCGTACCAGATCGGTAATTCTCGACTTTGACAAAAAGCGAAAGTTTCCCCGCGAGTGACATTCAAGAGGGGACGGACTAAGAAAATATCCGGGGTTAAACTTCTCAACCAAGTTAAGGCAGAAAGTCCATCACTACCCGCCCCGCGCATGAGATTATAAAGAAAAGTTTCCGCTCGATCGCTCCTCGTGTGTGCCGTGAGAAGATAATTAAAACCCTGTTCTTGGGCGATTGTTTGTAAAGCTTGATAACGCCATTGTCGTGCTTTGGCTTCTGTTTCCGCCATGGGGGGTGCGGTGGCAATATAAACCGGTAATTGCCAAATTTCGGCGATTTTCTGCACATGATCCACTAATCCTCGGTCGTAGAACCAACGGTGATCACAATGAGCGATCGCTAGTTGCCAACCCCAACGAGAGCGCAAATCCAGCAATAATTGACCTAAACAGAGGGAATCCTGACCTGCCGACAATGCCACTAACAGAGACGCATTTTTAGGTAGTAATTGTCCCTTTTTCACCGTGGTTTCCAGACGAGTATGGAGAGGTGTCCAAAAATTAGCCAAAATTTTTAGATTTATTTACTTGACAAATGACAGATAACCAGAAAAGGAGAAGGGAATTATGAATTATGAATTATGAATTGGGAAGTATTTTCAGTGAACAGTAATCAGTAAACAGTGATCAGTAAACAGTAAACAGTAAAAAGATAGTAGGAAACTGCTATTTAATACTGCTCACTTAATACATAATGCTCACTTAAAACTCAAATCTGGTAACTGGTAACTGATAACTGATAACTGATAACTGATAACTGATTTAACCTTGCCAATTAACCCAATCTTGGGGTTTTAGGAAGACATCATAGAGTTTTGCTTCTGGGGTGTTTGGTGCAGGTTGATAACAGTATTCCCAACGGACTAAAGGAGGTAAAGACATCAAAATTGATTCGGTACGACCGTTAGTTTGCAACCCAAAAATTGTGCCACGATCATAAACTAAATTAAATTCTACATAACGACCGCGACGATAGAGTTGAAACTGACGTTCTCTGTCACCATATTCCGTCGAGCGCCGTTTCTGAACAATGGGAACGTAAGCGGGTAGAAAAGCTCGGCCACAGTCATTAATGAAACTAAAAATTTCTTCCCAGTTGCGGGGTTGTTGGGGAGATAATTTTTCTGAATAGATAGCGGCATCACTTTCGGCAAAAGGACCACGATAGAGAGGGTCTAAACCGTCTTGGTAATCAAAGAAAATCCCGCCGATACCTCTGGCTTCCTGACGATGATTGAGATAAAAATATTCATCACACCAGCGTTTAAAAACGGGATAATATTCGGGATGATGTTGGTCGCAAACCTGTTTAAAAGTGCGGTGAAAATGACTAGCATCTTCTTCAAAAGCATAGTAGGGAGTTAAATCGGCACCACCGCCAAACCACCAAACTGGACCTGCTTCAAAATAGCGATAATTGAGGTGAACCGTGGGAATATAAGGATTGCGAGGATGCAAAACCATCGAGGTTCCCGTGGCATAAAATTGATGACCGGCAGCCTCGGGCCGTTGTTTGGCAATGCTAGGAGGTAATTCTTTCCCCCAAACTTCCGAAAAATTCACCCCTGCTTGTTCAAAAATTCCCCCTTCCCGCAAAACTCGCGAACGTCCGCCGCCACCTTCGGGCCGTTGCCAACTATCTTCGATAAATTTTGCTTGTCCATCCACTTCTTCTAATCCCCGACAAATTTCATCCTGTAGGGATTTCATAAATTCACTGACGCGGCTACGGCTGTCACTGCCGGGCAAATTGGCAAGGGTGGGGGTTGTGGTGAATGCAGTCATACTCAAGGATCAAAATTGATAACTCAGTGATTATATTACTACTGGGTGATGAAACGGACGCTCTTCGATACTTAACTTAACATTTGGACCGGTTAGGTGATGGGGGTTGGGGGTTGGGGTTTTAGGGTTTTAGTTGAATTCCCCCATTTCCCCATTTCCCTAATCCCTAAATCAATGTTAATTTCTAAGTCTCAACTGGGCATATTAGAGTTAGTCCCGCTCTGGGGACAATAACACAGATACCCAACTTCTACCACCATGTCCTCCCGTCGAATCATCATCGGTGACGTTCACGGTCAATACGATGCTCTTTTGCAGCTAATGGAAGCAATCGCGCCTCAAGAAAAGGAACCGGTTTATTTCTTGGGCGATTTAATTGATCGTGGTCCCAATAGCGCCCAAGTGGTTGAATTTGTCCGTCAACACCGCTATCGTTGTCTATTGGGCAATCATGAACAGATGCTGCTAGAAGTGTTGGGCAGCCAAAGAATGATGGGGGAAGTGTTGCCGGCTTGGCTTTATAGTGGCGGTCATGCTACTCTCGTGAGCTATAACCACAAAATACCGCAAGATCACATCGATTGGCTGAAAACCTTGCCTCTTTACCTCGATTTAGGCGATATTTGGCTGGTTCATGCTGGGGTTTATCCCCATTTACCCCTCGAAGAACAAGATGCCACTCATTTTTGTTGGATCCGCGATCAATTCCACAGTATGCCAGAACCTTTTTTTAGTGATAAATTGATTATCACTGGCCACACGATTACCTTTACTTTTCCGGAGGTAAGTCCGGGGCAATTAGTCGCCGGTGCCGGTTGGTTAGATATCGACACGGGAGCCTATCATCCCCACAGTAATTGGTTAACTGGATTAGATATCACTAATCGTTTGGTTTATCAGGTCAATACCAAAGATAAAACCCTGCGAAAATTCGATTTAGAAGATATAACCACCTCAATTAATCCCGACGAAGTTTATAATAAAAGACTGCAGCCCACCCCTTAAAAATAACTGTTATTAACAAAAATATAATTCTCGGACGGGGAATGATGCCAAATCCCCGCAGATAGCTCAGATATTAATCCCTGGGTTGAATAACGCGAACCAGCAGCTTAGGCTATTGGGATTCTTTGATCGTAGGTTCTCAAGAGCGGTAAATTGAATAAAGAATTGTCCAGCTTTCCTTCACCCATGACTCTCCCCTCGGATTTTCCCCTAGAACCACCGGCTACCAATAAAGATCCCCATCGTGATTATCGCGGACTCGATCGCGATAAACTCACGCCCATGTACCAGCATTATGTGGAGGTAAAAGAAACCTATCCCAATGCCCTTTTACTCTATCGTGTGGGCGATTTTTTCGAGTGTTTCTTTCAGGATGCGGTGATTATCTCCAGAGAATTAGAATTAGTTCTCACCAGCAAGGAAGGGGGTAAGGGTATAGGGAGAGTCGCCATGACCGGGGTTCCCCACCACGCCCTAGAACGCTATAGTCGTTTATTGGTGGAAAAAGGCTATGCGGTGGCGATTTGTGACCAAGTAGAGGATTCAACGGAAGCAGCCGCCGAAAAACGGCTAGTAGAACGCGCTATCACCAAGCTGCTCACCCCCGGAACCCTCACCGATGAGGGAATGTTAAACGCAAAAAAGAATAATTTTCTGGCTGCAGTGGTGATTACCGGAGAAAATTGGGGATTAGCCTATGCAGACATCTCCACCGGAGAATTCTACACCACCCAAGCCAGCGATTTAACGGCTTTAAGCCTAGAATTAACCCGTTTACAGCCCTCAGAAATCCTTTTTCCCATCAATGCCCCAGATTTAAACCGTATTTTGCGCCCCGGGGAAAAATCCGACCATCTCCCCCCCTGTTTACCCGATAGTTTTTGTTATTCTCTCCGTCCTCAAACTATCTTTACTCTCACAGAAGCGAAAAATCGTCTCCTAATCACCTATAAAATGCGTTCCCTAGAGGGGATGGGCTGCGAACATTTACCCCTCGCTATTCGCGCCGCCGGAGGCCTATTAGAATACATTGAAGATACCCAAAAAGCCAATCAAGTCCCCCTACAACCTTTAAAAACCTACTCTGTCTCCGAATTTTTGATTTTAGATGGGCAAACCCGTCGTAACCTTGAAATTACCCAAACGGTGCGCGATGGTAGCTTCTATGGTTCTCTATTATGGGCGATCGATCGCACTTGTACGGCCATGGGTAGTCGCGCTTTACGTCGTTGGTTACTGCAACCTCTCTTAGATTCTCGCGGTATTCGCGCCCGTCAGGATACTATCCAAGAGTTAAAGGATAATCCCTCCTTACGCCAAGATATTCGGCAAAAATTAAGGGAAATCTACGATATAGAACGTTTAAGCGGTCGTGTTGGCGCAGGAACGGCTAATGCCCGCGATTTACTTTCCCTAGCGGCATCCTTAGTCAAATTGGCCGATTTAGCGGCTTTGGTTGCTTCGGGAAATTCGCCCTATTTGAAAGCTTTACAGCAAATTCCCGCCGATTTGGAAAAATTAGGCCAGCAGGTGATAGCGCATCTGGTGGAATCTCCTCCGCTGCACCTCAAGGAAGGGGGGGTGATTCGCGAGGGAATTGATGCCCAATTGGATGCCCTGCGGCGCGACTATCAGGAAGTAATCGATTGGTTTAAGAATCTGGAGACGACAGAGAAAGAAAGAACGGGTATTAGTAACCTTAAGGTTAATTATAACAAAACTTTCGGTTATTATATCAGTTTACCCCGCAGTAAAGCTGATTTCGCCCCAAAAGATTATGTGCGTAAGCAAACTTTAGTCAATGAGGAACGTTATATCACCACCGAGTTAAAGGAGAAAGAAAATATAATTCTGACGGCAGTAGATGAATTAAATAAATTAGAATACGAGATTTTTAGCGATTTACGCCGTCAAGTAGCCGAATTTTCCCCAGAAATCCGAGAAGTGGCCACAAAAGTCGCCGCTTTGGATGTGTTGGCCGGATTGGCAGAAATCGCCGTTTATCAGGGATATTGTCGCCCAGAAATCGCCGATGGTCGTCTTATCGATATTAAAGATGGTCGTCATCCCGTGGTGGAACAATCCCTTGGGGCTGGCTTTTTTGTGCCGAATTCGATTAATTTGGGCAATCAGGAGGGTTTAGAATACCCTGACTTGATTATTCTCACCGGTCCCAATGCTAGTGGCAAAAGTTGTTATCTGCGACAGGTGGGATTAATTCAATTGTTGGCCCAAACCGGCAGTTTTGTCCCGGCAAAGTCGGCCAAAATCTCCATCTGTGATCGCATTTTCACCCGGGTGGGGGCTGTGGATGACCTCGCTACCGGCCAATCCACCTTTATGGTGGAAATGAACGAAACTGCCAATATTCTCAATCACGCCACGGAGAGATCATTAGTATTATTAGACGAAATTGGCCGGGGGACAGCCACTTTTGACGGTTTATCCATAGCTTGGTCTGTGGCGGAGTATTTAGCCACGGTACTGCAATCGCGAACGATTTTCGCAACTCATTACCACGAACTGAATGAATTAGCCTCAATTTTAGAGAATGTGGCTAATTATCAGGTAACAGTCAAAGAATTACCCCATGAAATAGTATTTTTGCACCAAGTACGACCGGGAGGCGCGGATAAATCCTATGGTATCGAAGCGGGGAGATTAGCCGGTTTACCAGCTTCTGTGATCGATCGTGCCATGCAGGTGATGGGTCAAATCGAAAAACATAGTAAAATTGCGATCGGTTTGCGTCAAGGAATTAAGAAAATTAAACCGGTTAAGTCGGATAATTCCCCCTCTCTGCAGCAGTTAGATATTTTTGATGACAGTAAGTAGGTATGTGTTAAAAATTATCAGACACCCCCCTTATCAAGGTAGGATTAAGGGGGGATCGGCAACCCCCTTATTAAGGGTAGATCCCCCCGCCTATCGGCACCCCCCTTATCAAGGGTAGATCCCCCCGCCTATCGGCACCCCCCTTATCAAGGGTAGATC
>NZ_JADEXY010000152.1 GCF_015206885.1 Microcystis aeruginosa LEGE 91341
ATTATGAATTATGAATTGGGGAGAGGGTAGTGGGGTAGTGGGGATCATAAATAAAGACAATCTCCTGACTACCGGCTTCTGACTCCTGTCTCCTGACTCCTGTCTCCTGACTCCTGTCTCCTGACTGACTAGATTTGCGAATCCTGTTGTTTATAGAGAGTATAGTAAAGGCCTTTTTTGGCCATTAATTCCTCGTGGGTGCCTTCCTCCGCTACTGTTCCTTTATCCATCATGACAATAATATCGGCGGATTTGATCGAAGCTAAACGATGGGTGATAAAGAAGACCGTATGATCCTTGAAAGCTTCCTTGAGATTCAGACACACTTGCCGTTCGGTGTTATAGTCGAGGGCGCTGGTGGCCTCATCAAGAATGAGAATTTGCGGTCTTTGCAGGACGGAACGAGCGATCGCAACCCGTTGTCGTTGTCCCCCCGATAAGGATGCCCCCCGTTCACCGACGCGGGTATTATAGCCATTGGGCAGGGTCATAATAAATTCGTGGGCTGCGGCTGCTTTTGCTGCCGAGACAATTTCCTCCACAGTAGCATCGGGGTTAGTCAGGGCGATATTTTCCTGTACCGTACCGTCAAATAATAGGGTTTCTTGGGGAACCATGCCGATTTGACGACGCAGGGAATAGAGTTCCACTTTGTTGATATCGTAGCCGTCGATGAGAATTCGTCCCGATTCTGGTTCGTAGAGACGAGCTAATAGTTTAGTGATGGTACTTTTCCCGGCGCCACTTTCTCCCACCAAAGCGACAAAAGTGCCGGCGGGGAATTCTAAATTGACGTTGTATAGTTGCAGGGCGCCGTGGGGATTGAAGCGGAAAGCCAGGTTTTCGTAGGTGACAGTGCCTTTAATTAAGGGCATGGGGATGTTTTGGCGATCGAGTTCCGCTTCCTGGGGAGTATCGACGATATCGGCCAATCTTTCCAGCGATAGGCCAGTTTCTTGGAAGTTTTGCCAGAGTTGGGTCAAACGCAGGATCGGCGAGGTAACGTAGGAAGAGATAATCCGGAAGGCGATTAATTGACCAAGGGTGAGTTTTCCGTCTAAAACTAAGGCTGCTCCCACCCACAGCACTAATAAACCCGATAATTGGTTAAAGAAGTGACTAAAGGAACCGGCCAAAGTTGAGGTCATTACCGTTTGAAAACCTTCGGCCACATAGCGCGCATAACGTTCTTGCCACTGCCAACGGGAACGCAATTCGATATTCTGTGCTTTTACCGTTTGGATTCCCGTCATCACCTCCACTAGATAGGATTGGGTTTCGGCGTTTCGTTCTGCTTTTGCTCGCAGTTGTCGCCGCACGATCGGTGCGAAAATAGCTGTGGAGAGAACTAAAATCGGCACGACTCCCAGGGCCCAAACGGTTAGGATCGGGCTATAGATCAACATAACCACGATGTAGATAACCGAGAAAATGGCATCTAATACCACCGTTAGGGCTGTACCTGTTAAAAATTGCCGAATATTCTCTAATTCGTTGATTCTTGTCGAAATTTCCCCCACAGGTCGCCGTTCAAAGTATTTCAGCGGTAAGCGCAGCAGGTGATCGATAATTTCTGAACCGAGGGTCATGTCGATGCGGTTAGTGGTATCGACAAAAAGAGATGTTCTCAAAAAGGTTAAAATTCCCTCAAAAACGGCAATTACTAAGAGGAAAACCCCGAGGGTGTTCAGAGTTTCCGGGCTATTCTGCACGATCACTTTATCGATGATCACCTGAATCATCAAGGGATTGGCCAGGGCAAATAACTGCACGAAGAAAGAAGCGATAAAAACTTCTATTAAGACTCGTTTATGTTTCTTGACAGAGGGCCAAAACCATGATAAACCAAAACGCTGTTGCTGGGTGTGTTTGGTGGGTTTAAGCAGAATTACTTCCCCTTTTTCGTCCCAAGATTCCAGAAATTCGCTGGTTTTGCGTTTAATTATCCCCCGTTCGGGAACAGCGATCGTGGTTTCCCGTTGATTAATTTCGTAGAGGATAACGATGCTGTCTTGCCAGCGAATTAGGGCAGGAGGGTTGATATTGGGCAAGGAAGAAGCATTTAGGGGTACTAATTGGCTATGGAGTCCCACTACCTCGGCCACAGCCCCACACAGAGGTAGGGAAAGGCTGCCGGTTCTTTGCAGTTGATCCCCTAGAATGCGTTGGATCACGTCTTTGCGAAAGGGAATATTAAAATATTTGCAGAGCATCTGAAAACAGGCACTCACCGCCTCTAGTTCCGTTTTTCCCCTGAAAAAAGGATATGACTTGCGGTTTTTCTGGACAGTTTTTTCAAGGTCGATATCGCTGGTGATGTCGCTGATTCTTCCTTGGGGGATATCTAATACCTGGGTGGGTTTATTTCCCTTAATGACTTGGGTTTCCCAGATATCATCCGTTTCTGTTTCCGCAGCCGCTTCGGTTGCAACTGTCAAGAATTCGTCTAACTGGTCGGAGGAAAGACCTAATAAGCGCGTGCTAGTCGGATTATTCTGGGTGATAACTGTGCCGGTAGGATAATTATCAGTATTTTCGCTGACTAACCAGAGATAATCATCATTAATCTGGTTGTAGGACACACAAGCTCTGTTTAAAAGGGCCTGTGCCATTTCTTTCAGGTCCCCCCCACCCCAGGCCTGTTGATTAAGATAGGAGCCTAGGACAGCATAAACTTCAGCGATCGAGGTTTGTTGAAAGAAATATTGCTTAAATTCGGGGTAATTATTGATTAAAGACCAAAAATCTTCTTCTTTTAAGGTTAGACAGATAGTGACTTCCGAAGAAGCGATCACCGTTTCACAAGGACTACCGCGCAGGAGACTGAGCCACCCGAATAAATCCCCGGGCTGCAATTTAGCCAAAGTGACCGGCAACGGATTGTTCACCCTAGCATCATAACCCAAAAGTCTGGCCTCTCCCTCGTAGAGAAGGACGAGGTGAGAGGGTAAGCGATCGCACTTGAGTATGGCATTGCCCATCTCATAGCGAAAGGGTTGTAATTTCTGGCCCAGAGAACGTCTAACCTCGACGGGCAGGCGATCAAAGGGCTGTACAGTCTCCAGAAAGGCGGTAAAATCTAAAGTGGTATAACTCATTAGCTAGGCGAAAATTGACTAAGTTGGCAAATAATTAGGGGAAAAGACTGGGTTTACCCAGTATTGCGAGGAAATGCTATATAATCGATACCTGCTCGCTATTGACTGGGGCTTGCCCTGAGCTTTGTCGAAGGGTTGATTCGGAGATAAATTTCACTGTTTGCATTTGAGTCATTAACCATTGTTGGAATAAATCATTGCGTAAGCGTTGACGGGTGGGAGGATCCAGTTCACAGGATAAATATTTTTCTAACCGGACAATCACGACCCATTCTCCCACTTGCGTCGGTGGCCACAGTTGCCCCGGTTTACTTGCCTTGAGAATTTGCCCAATCTGGGGATGGGGAGCACTCAGTTCCACCGGTCCGATTAGTCCTCCAGTTTCCGCTTCTGATCCTTGGGAGTATTTTTTGGCTAGTTCAGCGAAGCTATTTTCTCGATCCTGTATTCGGAAAAATAGTTCTTGGGCAATGCCGATATTTTTTGTCCGAATCAGGGAATAAACCACTTTATCCAATTGATTTTTGACTTGCAAGAAGTAGGATTCTACTTTGTTATCCCAAGTCTCCTGTTTAAATTTTTCTAATTTAATGTCCCGCACAATTAGATATTCTAGTTGCTCGGAATCCATCCCGTTTTGTTGTAACCAAGATTTCATTTGCTCATCGTTGGCAATTTGATTATTTTGATAGAAACGGGAATAGGCCGCGTTTCTTTCTTCGGGATTGCAGGTGATATTGGCGATCGCTTGCTCGATAATCACTTCCCGGATTAACTGCGGCATCATACCATATTTTGCCAAAAGAGGCAAGACATCTGAGGCGCTAATTTTTTGGTCGCCGATTTCAATAATTGAACTCATAATAAATACATCTTCCTCACAGAAATGTTTAAAACTATAAACTCTAGGGGCTTCTAAATTTTATTGAGGTGACTATACGTCAAAACAGCAATTTCAAGGCACTCCTCCCTATTCTAATTTGAGTTTTCTCCCGTGAAAGCCGAAAATTACAGAAATTAAAGGAATAAGTCAGTCATCCCGGCGGGGGTGGTGAGGCGAAGTAGTCTGGCCTATCGGCCTCCGTCCCAAATCCTGCTCAGAAACCCCTAATCACACTTCTAATGTACTAGAATAGACCTCCTGCACTCTTGCAGAAGTCGGGGAAGGGGGAAAGGGGAAATTTTAATCTTTAACCCTTAACTCTATAATATGCAACCCTTTTACCTACATTTGCAGAAAATTTTTTGATTTATGCAAGAGATCTAATGATAGGATATAGGTCTAGCTGCCTTGGAGAGGTGGCAGAGTGGTCGATCGCGCTCGACTTGAAATCGAGTAACCAGCAATGGTTCGTGGGTTCAAATCCCACCCTCTCCGTACTCACCCAATCACATTTGGACTCCGGTTGCCCGATTGTTCTTAGAGAGGGGAAAATAAAATATACTAGGCTAAAAGGATAATATTGAGGCAGTAGCCCCCCGGCATGGTTTTTTGGAAAAGATTGTTTAATAGTTCCGAAGTCACTGCATCACCTGACTATTCGGGAGACTTGGTAGAGGTTGCCCAGAATGACCTCGGACAGACGCGAGTGTTTTTTAGTACCGATCGAGAGCTAGATCTATACGAGTTAGAAGAACTTTGTGACTCGGTAGGTTGGGCCCGTCGTCCTTTACGCAAAGTTAAAAAGGCGATCGAATGTAGTTTTTTAGTGGTGTCGATGTGGGAAGTGCGAGGCAATCGCCGTCGTTTAGTGGGTTTTGCTCGTGCCACTTCCGATCACGCTTTTAATGCCACGGTCTGGGATGTGGTTGTTCATCCTCACTATCAAAGTAAAGGCTTTGGTAAAGCAATGATGAAATTTATGATCAGGAAGTTGCGGGGTGAAGACATCAGTAATATAACTCTTTTCGCCGATCCGCAGGTGGTGGATTTCTATCGTCGTCTCGGTTTTGTTCTCGATCCCGAAGGTATCAAAGGGATGTTTTGGTATCCTGATTAAGAATGCGGCTCTTAAGCTATACTAAAAAAGGAATCGACTTCGGGATGTAGCGCAGCTTGGTAGCGCGCCTGCTTTGGGAGCAGGATGCCGCAGGTTCAAATCCTGTCATCCCGACTTGAGAGAAAATTCTTCAAATCTCAACCTTGTACCCTTTCTGGTTGACGAAAAATGCTGCCTTCTTTATTGCCAAACAGAGGTGATACTATAGCGGTAAGTGCTTGAGTGAGATACAAACCAAGCTTTGCCTAGCATGGTTTATAGCTCGTGACACTGTACCTCATACGACTGCACACCGCTATATAGTCATTTCAGATAAGTCTGATACAGTCTAGACCGACAAAACCCTTATGAACTCTGGGATTGATATTCTCAATCTTAATTGAAATGACTATAAATCCTGTTTAGAAGGTATAGGGGAGTGGGGAGAAGGGAGAAACAATCCATAACTTGGGAGTTAATCACACTATTAAAAACGGATTTGGTGTGAATTAGCTGGAAAATTAGGGAGTTTGGGGAGAGAAGTAGGGGATTTTTGGGGAATAACAAGGGTTTTTCTCTGGAAAAATTGCCATTGTCTCCCCGTGTCCCCCACTGCTTCCCGTCATATCTCGACAGAAGATTATTCTTCTTCGTAATCCTCCTCGAAATCGTCCTCATCCCCTTCGCCGTCAACTTCTGACCAGCTGTCGCTGATGGGTTGGCGACTAAAGCGGCTGCTGCCGCGGGAGGAGAGAAAAGCCATTTCATCATCCTCTAAATCGACCACATCACCCTCAGCGTAGGCGCGAGCGGTTTGATCGTCAAGAATCATATCGCTATCCTCACTACTATCGCCGAAACCGGGACGAGGGGGGAAACCGAGGCCGCCGGGGGGAGCGTAATAACCACGATTGTTGTTGTAGTTATATTCCTCCTCTGGGGGGGTGTAATCGCTGATCCCCGCCATGTTTTCGTGGGCATTAAAGCCAGTACCCGCTGGAATCAGACGACCGATAATCACGTTTTCCTTGAGACCGCGTAACCAGTCAGACTTGCCTTCGATCGCCGCTTCGGTGAGGACGCGGGTGGTTTCTTGGAAGGAGGCGGCACTGATAAAGCTATCGGTATTCAGGGAAGCTTTGGTGATCCCCAGTAGTACAGGCGTATATTTAGCCGCCGCCCCACCAGTGATTGACATGGCTTCGTTTACCGTCTCCACCTGTCGCAGTTCCAACAATTCCCCGGGCAACATACTGGTATCGCCACCGTCATCGATCCGCACCTTAGAAGTCATCTGACGCACGATCACTTCGATGTGTTTATCGGCAATATCGATCCCTTGGGATTGGTAAACCGACTGTACCTGATCGACGAGGAACATCTGGGTTTTTTCCAAAGCCTTCAGGGCCGCCTCGTAACTGCCCAAGCTATCCACATAATAATTAAAGAACACCTCTAAAATCTCGTGGGGATTAGCCTGGCCATCGGTTAACGCCTGACCCACATCGATACGCTGATTATCGCTCACCAGAGGGTTTTGACTGCCTAAAAGCGGATATTCAGTGATCGTGCCGTCATCCTCGACCACCTTAATATCGACAATCTCAGAATCTTGGTACTCCACTTGACAAACTCCCGGTTTGCGTGCTAGTACACAGGCCTCTTTCGGTTTGCGCGCTTCGAGTAGTTCTTCGATTCTCGGTAAACCTTGAATGATATCCCCAGTTTTCGAGCGCTCAAACACCAACAGCACCAAATTATCGCCCCGTTGGACTAAATCCCCCTCATCGATGTGCAGAATGGCCCCTGCCGATACTCGGTAGGGTCGGGCCTTACGCAGACGGATTTCATAGCCGGTGGTGGTTTGGTCAACGGCCAGTACTTGACCGGAATTGGGGGCTAAAACTCCGGCAGCGATCTCAGCTTCGGCGATTACCAGATCCCCAGCTTTGACGGTGGGAGCAACAGCCTTGCCCTGAGCTACGTCGAAGGGGAGCGGGAGAATAAACTCGTCACGGTCACTGACAATTAAAAGACGGCGTACCGCTTCGCTTCCCTTGCGAATCCCGCGAATTTCGCCAGCTTCCTTACACTGAATCTCAGTCCGGGCCACCACTGCCCCCGGTGGAATTTCATCGCCATCTTGGACGAGAACGCGAGTCTGAATATTACCCCCTAAAGGATCATTATCACTATCTCGACGCAGCACCAGGGATTCGAGAATAACTAACTGTAAACGCTGACAATCCCTGTCCTCAATCGGTTCTAACTCGATATCTGCCGTCAGATGGGAGACCGATTCTGGTTCTTCGCTAGAAATTTCTAGGACTAATTGGGTGCTGATCAGTTGACAACCCTCGACGGATTTAACTCTTTCCCCGTCTTTAAAGAAAATGCGCTGCACCGATCGCAGTTCGATATGTCGTCCTCCTTCTTGGTTAGCGGAACCTTGGGTGGGAGAAGTGGATTGGTCTTCTACGGCGAACTCCTGTACTGGTCGCAGTAGTAATCCCAAACCCTCGTTAGTTTCCACCCATTCCGCTTGCCGTAACTCCTCGATCGTCACTTCAGGAGTCAACTGTGTCCCGGGGTAAATTAACTGTTCTTGGGCAATTCCGGAGGATTCCGGTTCGAGATCCATAAATAACAGCCCCGGTTTGACAATAATCTCCCGGAGGATGTCATTTTTCTGGATCACTTCCACCACACCGCTAGAGTTGCAGAAGATGTCTTTAACCACTTCTTCCCCCGCTTCCACATACTGCCCATCTTCCACCTGTAAGAGGGAGATATCTTTATTGACTTCGTGGGTTTCTTCGGGAATCCAGAGGATTGTGCCGCCTTTGGTGATTTCATAACCCTGTTTGCGGCTGCCTTTGGAGACTTCGATATCGACGTATTTAATCATGCCGCCAGTGTGGGTTTGATAGCGATCATCGATTAACTCGGCGACAATGGCATGATTCTGTACTTTCGTCCCCGGAGTAGTTTTCAGCAGGAAGCGTTGACCATCGACCGTATGAATAATAAATTGTTCCCGACCGGCACTACTTTCTACTTTTACTTCGGCCTGATCCAAAGACACGGAAGCGGTGACGATATCGATTTCCCGGCTATTGGGGGCTAAACGCACCAAACCGCCGTTAGTGGATACTAACTTAGTTTCCGCTAAAACATCTCCCACTTGTACTTGATCGCCGTTACTGACCACGGGTTCGGCCCCTGGGGGCAAGTTATACACTTCTCCGGAGAGAATCCATAGTAATCCCCCCCGTTGGGCGATGCGGGTGGTGTTGCCTTGGCGATCGGTTTTTTCCTCTGGGACTAATTGGGAGAATAGCACCTCGCCGGCTAAGTCACTGGTTACGTCTTTTGTGGCTTTTTCTGTCGATTTTTGAACCTTATCGGAGGTTATTTCCGCCAGTAACTGTTCCTCACTTACCGTCGCCCCATCGGTGACGAATAGCAGCGATCCCGGAGTTAAAGAGTAGGTGACAGTTTCTTTAGTTTTATCCTTCGGTGTTAATTTAATTTCCCCTGGGGCCTCCACCTGATCCCGTTCGTCCCCGTGGCGAGTTCGCACGTTACGGATACTTAACCCCGGCAGAAAACGCACTGTTCCCTCGAAGGGACTCCGCACTTGCCGGGCCACTTCTCCGGTAAATACGCCCCCGGTGTGGAAGGTACGCATGGTTAACTGAGTCCCCGGTTCCCCGATCGATTGGGCGGCAATAATTCCCACTGCTTCCCCCATATCCACTGGATGACCGTGGGCCAGACTCCAACCGTAACAGGTTTGACAAACCGAGCGGGCTGCTTCACAGGTTAAGGGGCTGCGGACTTTGATTTTATCGACCAGTTTGCCCAGTTTTTCGGCCGTTTCGTCATCGATAATCTGGTTGCGGGTGGCGATCACTTCTCCCTTGACCACCACATCTTCGGCCAGGGAACGACCTAATAGGCGATCGCTTAAGGGAATTAACACGCGATCACCGTCGGTCATGGCGGTTAATTCGATGTAACGATTAGTGCCACAATCTGCCTCGCGGACGATGACATCTTGGGACACATCCACGAGACGACGGGTAAGATAACCGGAATCTGCCGTCCGTAGGGCCGTATCAACTAAACCTTTGCGGGCTCCGTAGGAGGAAATAACGTATTCGGTAACGGTCAATCCTTCCCGGAAGTTAGTCTTAATCGGGAGGTCAATAATTTCCCCCTGGGGATTAGCCATTAATCCCCGCATTCCCACTAACTGACGCACTTGGCTCATATTACCCCGCGCTCCGGAGAAAGCCATCATATAGACGGAGTTGAGGGGATCGGTGACTTGGAAGTTGCGAATTACTTCATCTTTAAGCGATTCAGATGTACTATTCCAAGTGTCGATTACTTTTTGGAAGCGTTCCACTTCGGTGATTTCCCCGCGCACATAACGCTGTTCGGTTTGCCGGATTTCCTGTTCGGCACTTTCGATCATTTGTCGTTTAGCCGGCGGTACGGTTAAATCATCCACACTAATGGAAACCCCTGCTTTGGTAGCGAAACGAAAACCGAGGTTTTTCAATTCATCGGCCATTTGTGAACAGCGCGCCGAACCGTAGTTTTGATAGGCCCAAGCGATCAGTTTTTTCAGTTTTCCTTTGTCAACAGTTTGGTTATAAAACATCTCGATCCCAGTAACAAGTAAACAGCTATTAGCTATCAGCCATCGGTGAACAGTAACAAGATTGGTTATAGGGGTTAGGTGTGGGGTGTTGGGGTGTTGGGGTTTTAGGGTTTTAGGGTGTTGGGGTTTTAGGGTGTTGG
>NZ_JADEXY010000153.1 GCF_015206885.1 Microcystis aeruginosa LEGE 91341
TGGGAGGGGGTGGGGGGGGGGGGGGGGGGGGGCGGGTACTTTTGGAAGCGAGCTTTAGGATTAGGTGCGCCGTGTCTTGGCCCAACTGAAAAAAGCTGCGATCGCCAACAAACTTATCAATCTGGATTAAGTAATCATGAATGCAAAACTGAAAAATAGCGCCTTTGACAAACTGAAACTGGCTCCCATCGCCCTAGCGGCGGGTGCAGGCATGATGCTGGCGGCTGCCCCCGCACAAGCGGCAGTGGTCAATCTTGGTCAGACAGTGATCCAGGGGGGGGTTAAATATAACAATGTAAACAATGCTACCGCCACGATAGCAGTACCAGGGACTGCAATTGGTAGTGCCTATGGAATCGCTGATGCGACGATTGTCGGCGGGCGAGGCGATGCCTTTGACGGTTTTGGCGGTATCGTTGTTAACGATGCGGCTTTCCAACAGCCCGGCAATCAGGTGGATCTCACTACTACTGGGGCGGGAACTTTCCTGAATACCATCACCCCCGCCAACATCGGTGGCATCAACACCAGCCTGGACTACTTTATGAGTGCTGCCAGCCCCACTCTGCGGGTGTTTGGCACTTTTACCAATACTACCTCTGGAGCCCTCAGTGCAACGGTCAGCTATGGCGGCAATATGGGTTGTGATAGTGACTGTACGATTGAGGACAGCAGCACGGGAGACAATACCTTCCAGTCGGCCCTCGACCGTTGGTTCATTAACTCTGATGGTCCAAGTAATAGCGATCCCTTTCTAACTTTCGTGCGCTTCGGGCCGGGAGGGCAACTTGCCTCTTCCACCCAAGGAATTAGTGGCAGCGTCGTCTCAGGTATCTGGGGAGATACCTGGACTTTGAGCCTTGCCCCTGGGGAGACTAAGAGCCTGATGTGGTTCGCTAACTTTAACAATAGTTTAGCCGAGGCCCAGGCAGGTACTCCGGTTTTCAATAACTTGAGTACCTTGGACACCGCTGGCTTGCTGGCGGGTTTGTCGCCCACCCAGATTGGGCAGACTGCCAACTGGGCGCCACAACAGCCACCGGCTGCTATTCCCGAACCTTCTAGCCTCATAGGATTGGGAAGTTTACTAGGTTTTGGGTTGTTGTCTAAGATCAAACGAAGAAACCCTTAAAGAAAACGGGTTTCTTCAAGAAACCCGTTTTCTTCCCAGAAACCCGCTTTCTTCAAGAAAGCGGGTTTCTGGGTTGATAAGAAACCCGTTTTCTAAAAAAATTTTCTGGCTTATACTATGCGCTCTAAATCTACAAAAACAACCAGTATAACCATTGAAACTGGATTCGATCGCCTGCGGACAGGTCGCCTCCAGGAAGCAGCAGCGATCGCCAATCAACTCCTCAGCAGTAATCCTAATCATCACGGTGCGCTCAATCTATCGGGGTTAATTGCCCTCAACCAAGGAGAAAAAGAACGAGCCGTCCGACTATTACAGAAAGCAGTAAAATTAAAACCCAGTGAACCAATTTACCAGTGCAACTTAGGCGCAGCTTACCACCAGAGTCACCGCTACAACGAAGCAATTTCCGCCTGTCAAAAAGCCTTAAAACTGCGTCCCAACTATCCCAATGCCCTAACTACCCTCGCCAGTACCTACTTTGCCTCGGAGCAATACCAGGAGGCGCTGACAACCTACGAACAAGCGATCACGATCGCCCCAGAACAGGCTCTACTGCACGCCTACCGAGCCGATACCTTGCGGGAATTAGGTCAGATTCGTGCGGCGATCGAAGCTTACCAACAGGCCCTCAATCTCTCTCCCGACTTACCCCACGCCATTGGCAATTTTGGACTAACTTTATTGGCAGTCGGGCAACCAGAACGCGCCCTAGAATATTGCCGCCGGGCTGCCGAATCCGAAGCAAAAAATAGTCAAGCCTGGATGAATTTGGGAACCGTCTTTCGCACCTTGGGACAGTTGGAAGCGGCCATGGATGCCTATGGCAAAGCTTACGATCTCAATCCCGATTCCGCCATGCTTTGCACCCTGATCGGCGAAATTTGGCAAGAAGTCAGCGAATTGCCACAGGCACTCACTTGGTACGATAAAGCCCTAGCAATTGAACCAGATCGCCTTGATAGCCGCTGTGCCTTCGCTGGGGCAATTCTCGACTTAGGGGATAGCGCGACCGCCATCACTCGCTACCAAGAAATTATCGAGCAGCATTCCGACTATGGCGAGGCCTATTCAGGACTCAGCCAAGCTCTCTGGGAAGATGGCGACGCAGAAGAGGCGGTGGCTATGGCCTATCGAGCAGTAGAACTCAAGCCCGAAAATGCCAGCTTGCGGGCGCATCTAGCCGGCATTCTCGCCTCTGCTGGGGATGTGGAAAGCGCCAACGCCGCCAACCGCGAGGCCCTGGCCGTCAATCCTAACTGTATTCCCGCCCTGGTCAATTTAGCCCAGAATTTGCGGGGAAAACTGCCGCCAGAGGATGCTCAACAGATGGAGACATTACTCGAAGCCAAGTGGGGCAGAGAAGGCACACAGTCGGCGCTTCATTTTGGACTCGCCCACTACTACGACGGTTGTAAGAACTACGCCCAGTCCGCCACCCATGCGATCGCTGCCAACAAACTACACACCGCCCACAAGCAGGAGCGAGGCTGGGATTACAATCCCGATGACTACGCCCAATATATCGACCAATTAATCGCCCACTTCACCCCCGAATTTTTCCAGCGCACTCAGGGGATGGGCAATCCCTCCGCCGCCCCCGTTTTCATCGTGGGGATGCCCCGCAGCGGCACGACTTTGACGGAACAGATTCTCGCCAGCCATCCCCAAGTATTTGGGGCTGGTGAGCGCAACTTTGCCAGTAATTGCTTTAACAGCCTACCCGCACTGATGGGGCATCCCGGCAGTACAACCGTCTGGGACTGTCTCCAGCAGCTTGGGCAACCCCAGATTCTTCACCTAGCCGATTGGCATCTGGCACAGTTAGAACAACTGCTCACCAAAGCAGGGACAGAGAGGGAGAATGTCCAGAGAATTGTCGATAAAATGCCCGACAATTACAGCCTTTTGGGTTGGATTGTTACTGCTTTTCCCAATGCCAAGATTATCCATTGTCGCCGCGATGTGCGGGATGTGGCGGTTTCTTGTTGGATGACTCAGTTTAAGTCTATTCGCTGGGCGTTTGACTTAACTCATATTGCCGAACGCATTCAGCAATATTGGCGGATTATGGAACATTGGCGGCGTGTTTTGCCGGTTCCCATGTTGGAAATTGACTATGAGGAAACTGTTGACCAGCAAACGGCGCAAACAGTTCGGCTCCTGGATTTTATTGGATTAGAATGGGATGATGCTTGTATGCAGTTCCATAAAACCGAGCGCTTAGTGCGTACTGCCAGTGTTACTCAAGTAAGGCAACCGATATATAAGCGCTCGGTAGAGCGCTGGCGCAGTTATGAAGAAGCCCTGCAACCTCTGCTCGAAAGGTTAACCATCTAAGCTACAGCGTTCCCCATAACTGCGAAATGTTTAGGCATCAAATGGGGTTGAAATACTCGAAATAACCGCCTAGTAGGGTTCTCAGTCCAAAATTGGGAGCTTCAAAAACCTTGCATTACCACTTTTATAGAACACAAATTAGTGCAAAAAGAGGACAACAAAGCCTGAAACTACCGCTTCCTGACTGATACTAAATCCAGTTATTAAAAACTGATTATTTATTCTCCGTTTTGCATGAGTGCATGAGTAGAAAACGGGTTTCTCGGAGAAACCCGTTTTCTGTGCGTTACTCAGTCTCCAACGCGGAAGCGATACTTCCCAGCAAATTCTCCCTTTAATGCTTTAATTTGAGGATAATTCTTCGGTGTTTCTTGAAGGATTTTTAAACACTTAGCAATCTTCTTTTTTAAGATTGGATCCGCTTCAGAATAAACTTTATTTGCTTTGGCTGTCAAACGGACTTTATAAGTCATCTCAGCTTTCCCAATCAATAAGGCAACCTGATTGTAAATCCATTTCAGCTTCTTTCAAATGTTCCATAATATTCGGGATTGCTCTAATTTCTTGCGTTGCCTTTTCACTTTCTTTATCTGACAAATAAGCGGCAAATTCTAGAATCATCTTTAAATTTTCTACTGATAGGGTTTGTATATATTGTTGAATCTTTTGCTGCATTAAATCGACCTGTACTAATGTTTCAGAATCTAAAAAATCTTCTGGAGTCGAGGGATTTACTTCAACGTCAGTTAGAGTCATATTTAATCAAGTGCTTCTCTCAAGTTTATTATTTGTATCTTAGCGTGTATCCCGTCTCCCGTCTCCTGACGACCGACGACCGACTCCTTACCCCACAGTTAAGGGACTTGCGCTTTGATAATGTACCTTTTGGGCGAACGCAGTTCGCCCCTACATTGTGGACAAAATCCGTTACTGTAGGGGCGCAATGCTTGCGCCCTCCGATCGATCAGGTTTGCTGATCACCCTAAGTAGGGGGAGAGCCTTCGAGGTGTTAGGGACTTGCGCTTTGATAATGTGCCATCTGGCTGGTCTGGTTCTTCTACAGAGCGATTTTCTGGCTGGGATATTATTCCTACGCAAGTCCCTAACTTTATTTTTGTCCAACTACTTAAGACTGCGAATGTATGAAAACGCATCAATTGGGCAAAAGCTCAACGATGCGTTTTTAAGCTCCAAAAACCGCTATAGTTGTCAGCCAAAACAAATTAATTCTGATTAGAGTCAGTGGCTGCGGCCATTTGCATTCTCTGCACCAGATTATCGAGGGCTAATTCTAGATGTAAACCGGCATCTACGGCAGTCCAACCCTGTTCGGTTAGGTGTCGCCATTCAAAGTGTAGGTGGGGACCGGTAGAAAGTCCCGTACTACCCACACGACCGATAACCGCTCCCTGTTCCACCCATTCTCCCGGTTTGACGGTAATTTCCGAAAGGTGGGCATAACGAGATTCTTGACTACCATCGAGGTGACGTAAAATCACCGTTAATCCGTAACCTCCCAACCAGTCGGCGGTGGCCACTTCCCCCGCGTAGGCGGCTAATACAGGTGTTCCCATCGGTGCGCCTAAATCAGTACCCGCGTGCATGGCCCGATTCCCGCTGACCGGATGATTTCGCCACCCGAAAACCGAGGTAATTTGGGCAGGAAGAGCGAGGGGAAAGAGTAAATCGGTGCGTTGATTTTGGTTAGAATCCGTGGGACTTAAACGGGTGGCCCGCTCATAGGTGGTCGCTTCGCTGATTGCTTCCACTTCTGCGCGAGTCACTGGGGCCAAGGCCAATTTTACGCCATTCCATTCCGGGGGATTGAGGGCTACCACCTGACTGGGAATCACCGTCGGGGCAGCCAGACGGACCGGGGCGCTAGAAGCGACGAGAGTGGGGGCATAACGACCCAGGGAATTATGAGCGATAACCGGCTGATTTTGGGACCGCCGTCCTACCCGCACGGCCGGATTAGGATTGAGACGCACCCGGGCCAGATTAACCGGGGGTAAGGGTTTGGCCACAGTGCTGACCGGCTGACGACGGGAGGCCCGGGCCGCCAGATTACAGCTACCTCCTACCAGTTGACCATTTTGGGCGATGGTTTGGCAACCACTGCGGCGCTCGGTGACAACAACGGAACTGGGGGGGTTAAAGTTTCTAGTATCGATAAAGTTATTTTTACCGCCGGCCCGGGGGGCAAGGGTAGGCATATCGGTTTGATGGTTTTCGGGGATAGCCAGACGGGGGGCGGGATTAGTATTTTCTTTGATAACGGGGGCTTTCAGAGTCGGGGCGGCATTTTCCACCACTGGGGTTTCGCTGCCAGTTTCGGAATTAGCGATCGCATTGGGAGCAAGAGTAATCAGACCGCTGATTACTAAACCGAGACCACTGCATAAACTCAGCTTCTTTTTTAAGGATTTTCCTAGAAAAAGTTTCAATATCACCGATGAAGGATACATAGGGCCGCCTCACTTCTCACAGTTTAGTCAAAAAAATATTTAGACTTGATTATAACCGAGACTGACCCTACCGGCTGGTATATAGATTTCGCTACTGGCATTGTCCGAGGTTAATTTAACTTTTAATTCCCCTCGATCGCTTACCCCGGTTATTATGCCCTGATAGCCCTCGAAAGCTATCTTTTGACCAAAATTGGCAAAAAGTTCTAAATAGGAGGCTAATAGGGCTTTTATGCCGTGATGACAGTAATATTCATAGCCGTATAGGATAGCATCGCTGGTGACAGAAGTTAATTGAGCGATCGAGGTGATTTTATTGCCGGCCAAAGCTTGTAAATTAATGCCGGTGGGGGGGACAGGATTAGACCAATTGAGGCCCACTCCGATGACTGCTTGCGGGATGTTTTGACCCTGAATACGGGTTTCTAGGTTAATTCCCCCTAGTTTGCGCCCTAGTAATACCAAATCATTCGGCCATTTGATTTTAACAGGTATTTCTTGACAATTCAGATGATGAGCGATACCCCAAACTGTAGCGAGAACGAGATGAGCAGATTTATCCACCTCTAAATCCAGATTTAAAGCCAAAGATAAATATAATCCTCCCGGTTCAGAAATCCATTGCCGTCCCCATTGTCCCCTCCCGGCACTTTGTTGACTAGCAATCACCACAAAAGGCGGATTTTCCCCCGACTCTAATAATTGCCAAGCTTTAGTATTAGTGGAAGGTAATCGCTCAAAGTGATGGATTTTGGTCATAAATTGGGAATTATGAATTATGAATTATGAATTATGAAGTGGGGAGTATTTTCAGCGATCAGTAAACTGTAGAGTTCTTGCATAATTGATTTTTGAGAGTTCAAAAATAAGAAAAATAGGCATAAAATTGCCTAAAATTCCTAAATAGAGCATTAATCAATTAACGCTCCTTCTTAATTCTCCTGTCTCCTGTCTCCTGACTCCTGTCTCCTGACTCCTGACTCCTGTCTCCTGACTCCTGACTCCTGATTAGGTGCAGGGAAGAGAACGTAGGTACTCACTGAGGTGGGAACGTAAACCGATGCCATGGAAAAGCGGGCCACGACTGCCTAATTCGACAATACTGACAGCGGCCACGGGCATTTCAAATCGATCGCGATAACGGCCCACATCGATGCCCATGAGAGTACAGAGCATGATCCGGATGGTGGCCTTGTGGGAAACGATCAGGATATTGCCATCACTGTGGGTGTGTTCAATTTCCTCCAAAACTGCCGCGGAGCGACGGGCGATATCGATACCCCTTTCTCCGTTGGGGGGAGCATTCCAAGCGGGATCCGTCAACCAACGCACATAGAGATCATGGTATTGATGATCAATATCGTTAGGGTGCATTCCTTCCCAAAGACCATAACCGATCTCTTGTAATCCCTGCCGGATTTCTAATTTCAGTCCCACCGCTTCACAGAGAGGTTTAGCGGTTTGAATAGCTCTTTGGAGGGGACTGACGTAGGCCGCACGCCAAGGTAAAGAACGATAGACATCGGCGAATTCCTCCGCCATTTCGATGCCTTCGGCCGTCAAACCGGGATCATTTTCTGGAGTACCACAGTATCCTCCCGTTTTGCTATAGGCTGTCTGTCCGTGTCGTAGAAAATATAACATCAAGCACATAGTTTTTCAGGAGACCAAATCCGGGGTTTCCCTGGTTGCTGTTGACTGGTTAGGTTCCCGCTCGGGAGCGCAGGTCATTGCGGATGTGAGAGCGATCGCCCATGACTTGAAAGAGGGGACCATGTTCGGCTAATTCGACGATCGTTACCGAGGCCACGGGCATGGCAATTCGATCGCGATAACGGCCGATATCAATGCCTAAAAGAGAACATAACACGATTCGGATCGTTGCTTTATGGGAAACGATCAAAATATGGCCATCATCGTGATGATGGTCGATTTCCTCTAATACTTCCGAACTACGACGAGCGATATCGATGCCTTTTTCGCCCCCCGTGGGAGAATTCCAGCCTGGATCTGCTAACCAGCGCACATAATCATCATGAAACTCCTGATTAACCTCGGCTGCGGTTTTTCCCTCCCATTGGCCGTAGGCAATCTCTTTTAATCCTTCCCGTTTGTGGATGGGAATACCTAAGAGGTCGCTTAAAGGGGTGGCCGTGGCCATGGTGCGTTTGAGGGGACTAGAATAGATCCCTGTCCAAGGCACATCTCGATAGGCAAGAGCGAAATCCTTGGCCATTTCATAGCCGGCTGGGGTTAGTTCCAAGTCTAATCGACCGCAAAAACTACCCGTTTGACTGGCTGTGGTTTCGCCATGACGCAAAAAGTAAAGTTTTAGACTCATTTTTTAGGTTCCTCTTAATATTTGTGACTCTCTCCCACCTATAGTGATACTAAATCTTGTTTAAAAAGTATAGAAGAGCAGGGAGTAGAGGAAGTGGGAATTATGAATTATGAATTATGAATTATAAATTGGGGAGCGGGGAACAGGGAGCCAAAACGAAAACTTCCTATTAGCTTAGGGACTTGAGCTTTGATAATGTACCTTTTGGGCGAACGCAGTTCGCCCCTACATTGTGGACAAAATCCGTTACTGTAGGGGCGCAAGGAACCTGCGCTCTGATCGATCAGGTTTGCTGATCACTCTAAGTAGGGGGAGAGCCTTCGAGAGCCTCCGCAGCTAAGGGACTTGCGCTTTGATCATTTGCTATCTGGCTGGTCTGATTCTTCTACAGAGCGATTTTCTGGCTGGGATATTATTCCCACGCAAGTCCCTTATCTCATTCGCAGGGCAAGCTAACTCAGCAATTTAAGCGAAAATTCTGCCATTCTCTAGGATGCCATTCTGGGTTAATCTGGGTTTTGTGACAATTTATGGCTAAATTTTAAGAGGCAGTATGGAACGCACTTTCTTAATGATTAAACCCGACGGTGTGCAACGCAATCTGGTGGGGGAAATTATTCAACGCTTTGAAGCTAAAGGTTTTACGCTGGTTGGGTTGAAAATGATGCAGGTTTCTGGCGAATTAGCGGAAAAACACTACGCTGTTCATAAGGAAAGACCCTTTTTCCCTTCTTTAGTCGATTTTATTACCTCCTCCCCCGTGGTGGCTATGGTTTGGCAAGGAGAAGGAGTAATTGCCTCCGCTAGAAAAATTATTGGCGCCACTAATCCCCTCAATGCTGAACCGGGTACGATTCGCGGTGATTTTGGCATTAGTGTCGGACGCAATCTTATCCATGGTTCCGATGGTCCAGATACCGCCAAAGATGAAGTTAGTCTCTGGTTTAGCGATGCAGAATTGGCTAATTGGACCCCCGCCATCACTCCCTGGGTCGTAGAGTAATTCCCCACTGGAAGCCTTTAGGAGTCAGTATTCAGGAGTCAGTATTCAGGAGTCAGTATTCAGGAGTCAGCTTTTTTCTCCCTTCTCCCTTCTCCCCACTCTGCAATAACTACTCCTGCATACTTTGTGCTTTTTGTCAAAAAAACTTTTTTTTTGCAACAAAACTACACAAAAAAAAGATCATCGTTATGGGTGAAATTGACTAATTTACCCGTCTTAATTGGGATCACTCTCTAGGTGTGGCAAGAGTTTCAACCATTGCTGCCCAAAAAAGCACAGGATAACCCATTATGAAATTCAGTAAAATCGCTGTAACTATTGTAACATCGTTGTTAAATAAAAATCTTTCTCAATTAATTCTTAAGAATTTGTAAATATTGCGGAATGTTAATTTAAATATTCTCAAGTCTTTGGAGTCAATGAATAATTTTTGCTTATCTTTGTCAAAAAAT
>NZ_JADEXY010000154.1 GCF_015206885.1 Microcystis aeruginosa LEGE 91341
TCGAGATATATTCTGAATTGTAAGTTATAACTATAATAATCTCATTTCTCTTTGTGATCAAGTTGAAGATTTTCTAGTTTTTGATTGCTATAAGTATTAATACTCATTGCATAAGTGAGATGCTCCCGTATCCTATTAACTCCCTATAATGCCGATATTCCTCGAAAGGCGATCAACGAGGAAGCGGAGAAAGGATTTATTATTTTACCTATCCAGTATAATTTTAAAGCGGAGCTTTATCCTTATGTTTCCAAGACTTACAGTCAAGAGGATTTAAGCAAAATAAAGCATAGTCACGACGAGCAACATAAAGAATCCGATTGTTTGTTAATCGAAAACTTGTTGGCTAGACAAGCATCGGACGAACGTGAACAGGATAACTATTATTTATGTAAATTCACTCCCGCCAAAGATAGACAAGGCATCTATATAGATTATCAGGTGTCGAGCGATCGAGACTTGATCACCCTATTAACCGATCCGCAGGGAAAGAAAGTTCAATTGGCTTACTGTAGTGATGATTCTCAAAGTTCAATCGATCAAATTCAGGAAGAGATTAAAAATTTAAACCTATGTCGAATGGTAGAGATGGTAAGTCGCCTAATCAATAGTTAGTATAAAAAATAGGTGTAGAGAAATCTATATATAAATGGCTCCGCAATAAACTTGACAAACTTGAGGTTTTGGTGCGGTTGACTAAGGAACCGAAGCGACTACTACTTTTGCCGAATCCGAGCGTCCCGATGCCGCCGATTTTGTCGGGTGCGTTCCCTGCTGCAACGAGGGGGAACGCACCTTACCGATCGATTCCTGAGAGTATAGGGTCTTAGTCTGACAAGGCCCATAGACAACAGCTTATCTGGCTGACGGCCGGGGGCCGACGACCGGCGGCTAAAAATTAACATTGCAAGAAAACTTAACAATTGGCCAAGAAACTCGATCGAGTAGGTAGAATAACAAGTAAATCATTTTGTAAACTCCACCCGATTAACTAACTAGAATAGAGATAACCCAGAACGCCTGTGATAGATAAAAGACGCACTACTCGCGATCTCCCCCAAATTAACGAAAGAATCCGCTTTCCTGAAATCCGCGTTATCGATAGCGACGGCTCTCAGCTAGGCATTATTACTCCTGCCGAAGCTTTGCGCGTGGCCGAAGAAAAGGAACTTGATCTCGTCCTCGTCAGTGAAACGGCAAGTCCTCCCGTTTGCCGGATTATGGACTATGGTAAGTACAAGTTTGAACAGGAGAAGAAGGCCCGCGAAGCCAAGAAAAAACAGCATACAGCCGATATAAAAGAAGTCAAAATGCGCTATAAAATCGATGAGCATGACTACAACGTGCGAGTCAACCAAGCGCAACGTTTTTTAAAAGCGGGAGATAAGGTAAAAGCGACGATTACCTTCCGAGGTCGGGAAATTCAACACTCTAACCTAGCGGAAGAATTACTGGCACGCATGGCCAAGGATTTAGAGGATGTAGCTGAGGTACAGCAAGCACCAAAAAAAGAAGGTCGTAACATGATGATGATGTTATCGCCGAAAAAATAACTAAATAATCCAGAAAAAGGGGCTAAGACCCCTTTTTTGTTTTTCAGAAATCCCGAAAGGAACCCGATCATTTAAGACAAATGTATTATCCGAGAATTAAGTCTCTGGATTGCAATCAGATGCACTTAAAAGGGTTAACCTAGGAGCAAAAGACTATAGCGTTTTTCAGTCGGCTGAGGTACAAAAGTTATGGGTTTTAGGCAAAAGGCAAGAGGCAAAAGGCAAAAGGGAAGAAAAATAGGTGTACCTCACTAGCTTAGGAAACGCTATATTGCGAAGCATCACTTAAAAATTGACGATCGAGTTTTACTGGCTCTTCTAGGTTCTGTGTGATAAGTTTAACTCACAATATGATCGATCAATCTTTGTGTCCTTTGTGTCTTTGTGGTTCGTTCCACCCCCTCGCTAGGAGGAATGTATCTTAGAATACATTTTACCCACCAAACCTGGGAGACCCGTTTACTGCCATTGAGCGTGAATGCGTGGATGGAGTAAACGCTCAACTGGTTGTCCGTTTTTTAAATGTTCCTCGACAATCTGATTGACATCCTCTGGTTTAACACGACAGTACCAAGTTTCTTCGGGAATAATCCTCACCGTCGGGCTAGTGCTACACTGTCCTTGACAACCACTGGTCATAACGATGACATCTTCTGGGAGAGTTGCCGTTTGCCAAGCTAAAAGAAGCTCGGACGCACCCTGCACCAAACAGGAAGAATGCTGACAGACCATCACAAATCGCTTTTGGGGATAAGACATATTACCTAAAAAGTTGCAAAATTAGATAGTTCCCCAGTTATATTCTTGGGAGTCGCTTTGGGGAAGCATAGTTTTATTTTGCCCCGAATCCCCAATACTGGCAACACAAAAAAGGAGGCTGAAAAATTAACCATCAATCTTTAAAATAGAATTGGGAGAAAAATTTAGTCAATCAAGAGGGTAAAAGTGGCATTCGCTAGTCATTGGGTCATGTTAGGTTTATTATTGGGTTTTGCTGTTGCCCATAGCGGATTAGCCAGTTTACGAATGCGGGGAGAAGCCATCATCGGTGCGCGACTGTATCGGGTATTATTTGCCCTTGTGAGTATCCCTCTAGCCGTGATTTTAGTAGTTTATTTCTTCAATCATCGTTACGATGGTTTGCTTCTCTGGCAAGTACAGGGAGTAACCGGAGTAAAAACCCTAGTTTGGATACTTTCGGCCATTTCTTTTTTCTTTCTCTATCCTGCCACCTTTAACCTGCTGGAGATCGCCGCTATCCAAAAACCCCAGGTTCATCTCTACGAAACTGGCATTCTGCGCGTTACCCGTCATCCCCAGATGGTAGGACAGGTGATCTGGTGTATTGCTCACACCCTCTGGTTAGGGACAAGTTTTACCCTACTAACTTCCCTAGGTTTAATTGCTCATCATCTTTTTGCCGTCTGGCATGGCGATCGCCGGTTAGAGAACCGTTATGGAGAGGCATTTTTAAAGATCAAAGAACGCACCTCGGTGGTCCCCTTTTTAGCAATTATCGATGGTCGGCAAAGCCTAAACTGGCAAGAATTCCTTCGTCCTGCCTATCTAGGAGTAACAGGGTTTATTCTACTCCTCTGGTGGGGCCACCCTTGGCTAATGCAAGCAACAAGTAAAATTTATTGGTGATTTTGCTCCCAACCCCTTTCTTATTGATCCCGATTGGTGTAAGATGGTTTCTATATCAAAATTAAGTTTTCATAAAATCCGTTTAGACATGATGCTATCTGTCAACGAAAAGAGCTTCCCTAAGCTAGTTTTAGAGTCTTCTCGTCCGGTCCTCGTGTATTTTTGGGCACCTTGGTGTGGTTTATGTCGTTTAATCCAACCCACCCTCTTTTCTTGGCAAAATGACTGTCAAGATGCGATTCAATTAGTCGGTGTCAATGCCGATAATAATTTAAAATTAGCTAATAGTTTTCGTCTGCGTAGTTTGCCTACTTTAATTCTCTTCGATCGAGGTGTTCCCGTTCACCGTCTGGAGGAAATTCACAGTCGCGAGGAATTGCAACAAACCCTACGACTAATAGTCAAAAATCAAATCCCGCGTTCAGCTTAAGTAGCTGGTTATAATTAAATTGAAGATATATTTTGGGTTCGATCCCCCCTGCCCCCCTTGATAAGGGGGGTGCCGATAGGCGGGGGGATCCCCCTTAATAAGGGGGGCATCTGATAATTTTTAACGCCTACCTACTTAGATAATCCCAATTGCTAAAACTCCCATAGTTCCCCCAGTTCAAAAATTTAGGAGGCTTGAAAAAAATGCCGATTGGTGTGGCTGAATTTGTCGAAAATCAGGAAAATCGCTGTCCTGTGGTACTACTACTAGATACCTCCGGTTCAATGCAAGGAGAACCGATTAAGGCTCTCAATGATGGTATCAAAACCTTTCAGGAGGATGTGATGCGGGATATGCAAGCGACGTTGAGCGTAGAAACCGCCATTGTTACCTTCGGTAATGGAGGGGTTAAAACCGTGCAAGATTTTGTCGGAATTGACCAATTTACGCCACCGACTTTAACCGCAGGAGACTTAACCCCCATGGGAAAAGCGATTGAATTGGCCTTAGATTTAATCGAAGATCGTAAAGCGATTTATAGAAATAATGGTATCCAATATTATCGCCCCTGGATATTTTTAATTACTGATGGTGCGCCTACGGATCAATGGAATCTGGCAGCGCAACGGGTAAAACAAGCCGAAGCAGAAAATCGGGTTTTATTTTTTTCTGTAGGTGTTCAGGGTGCTGATATGGAGAAGCTCAAACAGATTTCTAATAATCCCCCTGTGTTACTCAATGGTTTAGATTTTCGGGATTTATTTCAGTGGTTAAGTAACTCAATGAAACGAGTTTCTGGTGGTAAAATTGGAGAAGCGATCGATTTACCACCAATGAATTGGGGACAAATTACCACCTAGAGGACAGTTAATTATGTGGAGAACATTATGTCAGTCAGTGGTCGGTAGTTTTCACATCCAAATGGGATTGCCCTGTCAAGATTACGGTGATTATAAATTATTGGGTCAGGATGTTTTGATTGGAGCCGTGGCTGATGGGGCCGGTAGTGCCAAACATTCGGATTTCGGTGCGAAAATAACAGTTAAAGCAGCGCTGCAATTTTTAGAGGAAAATCTCAAAAAAACAGCATTAGCTGCCACTGGAACTGAAGCCGAAATGAACTACCCCGCCGCAAGCGGACGGGGTATCAGAATCAAAATAGACTCAATTGTAGATTTTGGTGTAGCTGCAGGTATTCTTTATCTTGTTCTTTTACATATCTCGCTATCATACCTTCATCCCCATGCTTTCCTACCGTACTTGCGTAATATCCATCACTCCAAAACTCTCCTCCCCACAACTGCTTTTTCACTTGAGGACACTTTTTGAAAATTTCTCTCGCCGTTATACTTTTAATCATTGTCACTATCCTTGTCACACTATAGGTCGGTACTGATTGCACCAGAAAATGCACATGATCTTTATCCACTCCAATTTCTACAAACTTGATCTCATATCGTTTTTCCATCTCTAGACAGACTTCTTTTAACAAGCTATCTACCTGTTCGTCGAAAACGGCTTTACGATATTTGGCTGGGAACACTAAATGATATAGCAAAACACTTACATTATGGCTCTTATGGATGTATTCACTCATTTTTCTATTATACGCCGCGAGCGGCGGGGAATTAGACCCGAAGAGATTAAAGGAAATATTCCAGCGACTGTTGGCTTATGTTCAGCAAATTCTCCAAAAAGAAGCCGAAAAAGAACGGTTAGACATTAACGATCTAGCGACAACTTTACTGGTTGTTTTGGTTACTTCAAAACGGTTAGCGGCGATGCAGATAGGAGACGGTTTTATTGTGTTCAAACCTCTGGGGGGAAATTATCAATTACTGTTGCAGCCTGACAAGGGAGAATATATCAATGAAACCACTTTTGTTACTTCTAGTAATGCTGTGGAGGATATGCAAATAAAAGTTTTAACTGAGCCAGTTGCGTTTATTTGTGTGGCGACGGATGGAGTGGAAAAGGTATCAATCGATTATAAAAATTGGCAGCCTTTTCCGCCTTTTTTTCAGCCATTAGAGGAATATTTGCAACAGACAGAAACGCCATTGCAGGAAGACCTCAAAGAATTTTTAGAGCGGGAGGATTTAAATAAGTTAACAACCGATGATAAAACCTTACTTCTAGCTTTTTGTTTAGAAACCGGGTTTGTTTAGGAAAGGGTTTAAGAAACCGGATTTGTTTGATAAACCCGGTTTCTGGATCTGGTTCAACCCAACCTAAGATAAGACTATGGACTAAGTAAATCATGAAAATTGACGAATTACTCAAAAACAAACGAGAAAAAATTATTGCTATTGCGGCTAAACACGGCGCAAATAACGTGCGAATTTTTGGTTCTGTTGCACGGGGAGAAGCTGACGAAAAAAGCGATATTGATTTATTAATTGATTATTGTAGCGAACGTCGGAGTCCCTGGTTTCCCTTGCCGTTAATCCGAGAACTTGAAGCCTTGTTAGGCTGTAAAGTTGATATTGTTACCGAACAGGGACTTAAAGATAGAATCAGAGAGCGGGTACTTAAAGAAGCAATACCCCTCGCTCTAATAAAACTCGTATAATCTCAATGAGAAAGGCAAACAATCGTGAGTAAAAAATCTATCAAAAGCGACTTGAAGAGAATTGATGCGATGACGGATGAGAATATCGATTATTCTGATATTCCGCCGTTAGGTGATGAATTCCTTACCCAAGAAACAGTATCTTTTTCGCCATCAAAGCAGCAATTAACCATCCAACTAGATCAAGATATCTTAGAATGGTTAAAAGCTCAAGGGAAAGGATATGAGACACAAATTAACTACATCTTGCGGGAAGTGATGGAACAGCAGCGGCAGTAAAAAACAACGAACCTGATTTGATTACAAGGTTTGTTGCTGCGCTTCATTTTTAAACATCTGATCTATTATTATAGTAAGTGAGCAAGATGCTCACACTTATAATGTATCTAACTTATTAGAAACGACTAGATAAAATTTTCTGAACAGCACAAATACTCGGAGATTTTTTGATGTCTTTAACTTATCGCTGTCAACTACAAAATCGTCTGATTACCCTGACGCAAGAATTGGCCAACAGTGGCGAAGCGAAAGTATGGCACACTAACTTTAATGGGTACTTAGCGAAAATCTACCACAATCCCCATAATGAAAGGGTTGATAAATTACAGTTAATGGTGAGAAATCGGCCCAGTGATCCTAATGCTCATCTTAACCATATTTCCTTCGCTTGGCCCTATTCTATCTTGGAAGATAACCGGGGAGAAATCGTTGGTTTTTTAATGCCAGAGGTGGTGGGTTCAGAAACATTATTAAAGCTTTGTACGCCCATAATGAGAAGAAAATACAAGTTAGAAACTAATTGGTATTTTCTTCATGTAGTAGCGCGGAATATAGCCGCTATTATCCAAGCAATTCACGCTAAAGGTTATGTTTTGGGAGACATCAAGCTAGAAAATATCTTGGTGAATAATCGGGCGTTGCCTACAATTATTGACACAGATTCATTTCAAGTATCAGATCCCTATAGCGGTAAAATATATCGGTGTTTAGTTGGCTCAGAAGGATTTACACCAGCGGAATTAATTGGAGTGAATATAGCAGATGTAGATCAAACAGAAGTGCATGATCGCTTTCGATTAGGAGTTGTTATTTATTATCTATTATTTAGCGGGCCGCCGTTTCGGGGATTGTGGCAAGGAGCAGGGGATTCCCTGGAACAGTCGGAACTAATTCGACGGGGACTCTGGCCTTTTTCTGGTGATAAATTGCTTGTACCTAGTAATACGACAATCCCATTAAATATTTTACATCGCGACTTACACGCCTTATTTTTGCGCTGTTTCAATGAGGGACATAAATTCCCCCACAGACGACCGACGGCTGAGGAATGGCGTGGTACTTTGGAGGTTGCCTTAAATGAGGTTGTACGCTGTGGCAAAGTTGATAATCATTACTACAACCGCAGTTACGGAAAGTGTTATTGGTGTGAGCGATCTAGTGATTTAAATCTTGATATTTTTTCAGGGAAAAGTATCGCTAATGTGACATCTACACCGTCACCTAAAGTAGCGCCAACTCCACTGACAAACTTTACCGAAAAAATATCCAAGGGAATAACACTGGAGATGGTAGGCTTACCAGCAGGTCAATTTCTCATGGGATCTCCTGACAATGATTCTTCTGTTTACAATAATCAAAAGCCTCAACACCTAGTTAAAGTAAACAGTTTTGCGATTGGAAAATATCCAATTACTCAGGCGCAATATGAAGCAGTAATGGGAACAAATCCCTCTCGGTTTAAAAATAATCCGCAAAATCCGGTAGAAAGTGTTAGTTGGAATGACGCTCAAGCTTTTTGTCAAAAATTGAGTCAAATAACAGGGAAAACCTATCGCCTACCGACAGAAGCGGAATGGGAATATGCTTGCCGTGCGGGGACAACTACTCGCTATTATTTTGGTGATTATGCTAATCAGTTAGGAGATTATGCTTGGGATGAAGGAAATTCTCAGGCTAAAACTCATCCTGTGGGCCAGAAAAAGCCCAATGCTTGGGGACTCTATGACATGAGTGGCAATGTTTGGGAGTGGTGCGAAGACGATTGGCACAATAACTATATCGGAGCGCCAAAGGATGGCAGTGCTTGGCTGACAAATGATAATGATTATCAAATATTGCGGGGCGGTTCTTGGTGCAACCTTCCTTATCTCTGCCGTTCCGCTTACCGCTACAACTTCTACCGCCGCGTCTTCGACTACTACTACTTCACCGGTTTTCGGGTGGTGTGCGTCCCCACTGTGACATCTACACAGTTACCTATCGCTACTGTAACACCTACACCGTCACCTAAAGTATCGCCATCACCGCCCTCTTCGCCACCACCTCCCCCGGCAAAGCTAACTCTATTTACCGAAAACCTACCCAAGGGAATAACACTGGAGATGGTGAGCTTACCAGCAGGTCAATTTCTCATGGGCTCTCCTGACAGCGATCCCGATGCTTACCAGAACGAAAAGCCTCCACACCAAGTTCAAGTAAACAGTTTTGCGATTGGGAAATATCCAGTGACTCAGGCACAATATCAAGCGGTAATGGGAAAAAATCCCTCTCGGTTTAAAAATTGGTTTAAAAATAATCCCCAAAATCCAGTAGAAAATGTTAACTGGAACGATGCTCAAGCCTTTTGTCAGAAATTGAGTCAAATAACAGGGAAAACCTATCGCCTACCGACAGAAGCGGAATGGGAATATGCCTGTCGTGCGGGGACTACTACTCGCTTTTATTTCGGTGATGATGCTAATCAGTTAGGAGATTACGCTTGGTATAAAGGAAATTCTCAGGATAAAACTCATCCTGTGGGCCAGAAAAAGCCCAATGCTTGGGGACTCTATGACATGAGTGGCAATGTTTGGGAGTGGTGCGAAGACGATTGGCACGATAACTATATCGGAGCGCCAAAGGATGGCAGTGCTTGGCTAACAAATGATAATGATTATCAAATAGTGCGGGGCGGTTCTTGGTACCTCAATCCTCTTAACTGCCGTTCCGCTTACCGCTACTTCGGCGACCGCCGCGACCACGTCAACTACTTCGGTTTTCGGGTGGTGTGCGGTGCTGGGAGGACTCTGTAACCGTTATTTTCTTTTTACCCTTTTTACCCTTTTTTACTTTTTTCAATTTTTCTCTTTTTCCTGCCCTTAGGCGGGTCGATTTTTTTGAGCCGTAGCGACTGTCTTGATTGTCAAGGGGTAACTCAAAAAACAATCAAGGAGTTGCTGTCGAACCTAAAATCTCAAGCCAGAAAAAAGCGCAGCAAAAACTAAGTCGCTCAGGTTAAACCAAAGCAAG
>NZ_JADEXY010000155.1 GCF_015206885.1 Microcystis aeruginosa LEGE 91341
ACCCCACACCCCACACCCTCTTTCAAGTCAGGAGTCAGGAATCGGGCGATTCTAAGCGTTTTTGCCATTCTTGATCGATTTTATCGGAGCGCTCGATCTCTTGTTCGAGATAGTCTTGATCGGTAGAATAACTAATATCAGCATCTGTAATCACTTTTTGGTCAGCAAATTGACGAGAGTAGTCCAGTTTTTGCTCTAATTCAGGATTACTTTGGGCTAATAAATCTGCTCTTTTTTCTCGCTGTTGATTGCGTTGATTAACCCGCTCATTTCTCCACTGTAAAAAGAAATAACGACCAAGGGGAATCCCCAAAAAAGCACCAGCATAACTGAGGAGAAAACCGTAGATTCCTGTGACTATCGACCCCAGAGAACCACTCAAATCCACACTATCACTGTTGAGCAAAGATCCTAAAACTAAAGCGAGGATAAAGTTAACCACCCCTAAACCTAAAGCTAAGATAATTTGACCGCTATCTGCTTCGCTAAACTTCCAGCGTTTTTCCTTTAGATAGGGGGAAACTGTTTGTAATTTTCTCTTTTTGGTTGTCACCTGTAGATCGGGAAAATAATAGATGATATCGCCTCGATCGGACACTTGCGGCAACCCATTAAAGCGGGTTAAAACTGGGAGTATATAATCTTCTGTCTCCTCATGACTAGGGGTAATACTATCGAGATAGGGGGCAATTTGTGGAGCAATAATCGAACCACGATTATTTTGAATTACTTTACCAATAGTTTGCCAGCGTCTCTCCTCTAAATTGAAATTAGGATCGCCATCGCCAAAAAGAAAAGAAAAAACTGCCTCGAGAAAATTCATCTTACTAGGGGGTTTATCTGCCTTAACTTCCCTATCTCTTCTTTCGTAGTAGTTATTACCAAAATCGGGATAAAAAATCCAGAAAAAGTCCGTGGGAAAGAAGTTAATATTAATGTTGTTATTTCCAGAATTGTTATCCGAGTCACTATCTTTAAACATTAAGCCGATCAGGATCGCCAGAATAGCCAGCAAGAGGATTAAAATCGAAATAATTAAAACAATGCCAAAGGAAATGCGAATAATATAAAAAACTACTTGCCAGATTTTACCCCCGAAAGCTTTTAACTGCAATTGCCAATATTTATTCAAAAGAATCGAGCGAAAATTTTCGGGGAAAAGATAGATAATTTCCCCCGTATCTGCTACCTGTAAATGTCCCCCCGCTTCCGCAGCTAAAGCTAATAATCCCTGTTGTGCAGCGTTAATCTCTAAACCCGATTTTGCCGCCACATCACCCACCGTAACCCGATAGCCTAATTTTTCGATCGATTGTAATAGAGACTCTTGGGGATTCATAGAAAATACTGTTCCTGTCGATTATCCTATTTTCTAGTGTAGTTTTGATTTTGTCTTTTTGGCAGCGGCTATCTGGATTGACAGGTGCGGCATTTTGAACTCGATCGAGAAAATATCGTTATAATTGTTCCAATAGTCGCAAAAAGCAGGGCTAAACTGTATAAATAGTTACTTTATAAGCAATTATCAGAGGTGAGCATGAATGCGTCGGAACAGGCAAAAGGATTAGAATTAACGGCGAAGATCGCCACACTCGTCAACCTGTTTAAACAACAATTCCCCGATGCAAAGGCAGATCTGAAACCTTGGCGCAATGATCCCCACACAAGGGAGTTAACGGATCCCGACTCGATCGATATCGCTTTCCATTTTCCCGGTTGGAGTCCTAGAATTCAAGGGCGCAGCATTCTGGTACAAATTCGTTTTCATCTCGATAGCGAGGATCAGCATCAGCGTTTGATTGGCTTAGAAATGCAGGCTTTTAACCATCAAGGAACCGCTTGGCGACTATCTACGGTGGAAAATTGGCAATTAGTCGGTAATTATCAACCTTCTCCTAAGGTAGCTGATAAGTTAAAATATTTCAGCCGGCAGGTGTTTGAAGTTTTTAAAAATGAGCATCGATAAGGCTCTTTCGGCACTCTCGGCAAAAGATCGTTATTCGATCGAGATTAAATCGGTCATAATGTCAAGCTATAGGACTAAATTAATTCTTGAAAGTGCTTCGCTTGAGCGGAAATTTTTAACATTTTTTCTGGTTGATCGTGAATCTCACTTTTTTGAGAAAGTTTACGGCTGCTCGTGGTTGTTTTAGACATACTGATATTTTTAATACTAACAAAGCGATATTGATAGTCCTGAAGAAAATCGGGTTGATTCCAAAATAAGCGTCCGATTTCACGACAATAGGAGACAAAGCATTCGGCTCCTTTTAATTGTTTAATTATCGATGAATTAGAATCTCTGCTTTTCTTCATTTCCAAACAAAGGATAACTTTTTCAGTAGGGGTATTAGCGATAATTATAAAATCTGCACGCTTACATTCACCTTTATTACCAGTAAAAATTTTGCGGACATCAAAAAACTCATCTAGCTTGATCGCAATAACTTGATCGGGTTCAGGCATTCCACTAATCACAAATGAATAGTTATCTTGATTTTCTATCAGTTTCAGTAAATAACTATCTCGTTTGTACTCTTTTTTATATTCCAACTCTACTATCGCACACTTGCTAATCATTTCTTTGAGGATAGCAATATCAGACATTACTCCTCACCCCAAATAATAGCCGTTTGAATACGATTCATATTTTCGATAGTAGTATCAAAACTGCGTGCTTCGATACCCATTTCGTGATCAATTTTAGCGGGAGTTAAAGTGTTAAATTTGGTTTTTCTTTTTTGTCCTTTTAACATCTTTAAAGCTTTTTCAGCAATATAGACTTTAACTTGATTAGCCGATAATAATTCCTCTTGTCTATAGCCTTCTTCTGCGGCAATTTGTTTCAGGTGTGGTTTATTATGGTTGAGCATAATTAATGTGTTTATTTCTTTGATAATATAATCACTGTGAGTAGTGATAAAAACTTTAATACCAATGTTGATCAGTCGAGCGAAAAGTTTAGCGATACGGCGTTGATTTTCTGGATGGAGATTTAATTCAGGTTCATCTACTATCAACAAATCTCCGATTCGAGCTTCGTGTCTTAAATAAAAGCCAATGTCTAAAAGAGAACGTACAGCACTAGAACTTTCATCCATCGATAGTCTAAGTTTTTTTCCTTTAGGAATGTAATAAAGTTCATCATTGCTAGTAATCATATATTGACCACCAATAATATCGGCAAAATCTTCTAAAATACTGGGATGATTTTCGGCGATAAAGCTAGTTTTTTTGACAATTGTTTCTATTTGTCTAGTAAAATCTACATTTTTTTTGACTGGTAGCGCATAATCCTGAGAAACATTAAATAACAGTTCTCTAGGATTAAAATTGCTATTTTTACTAATTTCTTCCAGTAAACGATTACGAGCAAAATTTAACTCTTTGCGAAAAATTGCCGCTCCTGTCCTTTCTGCACTAGCAATAAATGGCCTGGGAAAAAACTGAGAGAAAATTATATCTTGGATGCTGTCGTAAATGATATCCTCAAGAAAATGCACTGGCAGATTTATTTTTTCTGTTTCTGTTAATAATGTAATGGATAAATAAGGCTCATCTTCAGGTTTGTTAATCGAGATAATTTCCAATGTTGCTGTACTAATTTTCCTTTCATACTTATTTTGAAATTGAATATTGTCAAAATTTAATTCTATCTGAAAATCAACATTTTTAAACCTCTCCTCGTTGGCAGCAAAAACTTCAGGTATTTGTTGGATATATCTTTGACAACCTGCAGTAAGAATACTTTCACACTGTTGAACATACTCCTGTAGATCGAGACTAATTACACCATCAGAAAGTAGTTGATTAATTTTTTCTTTGAGTCCAAATGTTGGCCAAGTTAATAGTCTTCGCCAAGTGTATAAAAAACCGAATAAAGCGTAGGTAGCATAAGTTTTACCTGTATTATTACCACCACAGATAATTGTGAAGTCGCCTAGACTGAATTCTGCCTGTTTTAAAATGCCAAGATTTTTAATTTTAACTTTCATGTTTGTCTTAGGTTTAATATTCACGATTATAGATAATTGTGGGTCATTTGATCAAGTCCCAAACTATACATTCAACTTTGGTTATCAAGGTTACTTACAGAAATTATAACCTTTCCAAGGCTTTTCTCTCTTTTTCAGTCACTTCTCGCCATTGACCGGGTTGTAATCCTGTTAAGCATAATTTATTGTTTTTGTCAATAGTAATGGCTGTTCTAATTAATCTTAAAGTGGGATAACCAACGGCTGCCGTCATCCGTCTTACCTGACGATTTCTTCCCTCAGTTAAGGTAATTTCTAACCAAGTGGTGGGGACAGATTTTCGATAACGAATCGGTGGCTCTCTGGGGGGTAAATCTGGTTCAAAATCTAGTAAATTAACTATTGCTGGTCGAGTGCGATAATCCTGAATAGGAAGACCTTGACGCAATTTTTCTAAAGCGTTTAGGTCTGGAATTCTCTCGACTTGTACCCAATAGGTGCGCGGATGAGCAAATTGACGATGACCTAAACGATGCTGTAATTGACCGTTATCTGTGAGTAATAATAATCCCTCGCTGTCCCTATCTAAACGACCGACAGAATAGATATTGGGGATGGGAATATAATCTTTTAAAGTCGAGCGACCATTTTCATCAGTAAACTGACATAATACATCGTAGGGTTTATAAAAAAGGATATATTTATTCAAGGGAAAAAGGAGTCAGGAGTCAGGAGATAGGAGCTTTTTGCTTTTATCAGTCAACAGTAAACAGTAATCCTTGAAAAGAAAGCTCCCAACTTGCGACTTAATACTGTTCACCGAAAACTTAAATCTGACCACTGATCACTGATAACTGATAACTGATTTAATCCCGTTGATGGGAGAATTGATAAGCGCCGATAATCGAGAGAAGAATAGCGACGATTAATAAAATAGGGATAGCGAACCAAGGAAATTGATTGATATCGTAGGCTGCGGCTCTTAATCCTAGACTAGCATAGGTGAGGGGCAAGGCATAGACAATAATTTTTAATGCCCAGGGTAAGGTTTTGGGATCGAAAAAAGTTGCTCCTAAAAAAGACATCGGCACGATTAAAAAGTTATTATAGAGACTGACACTTTCGAGGGATGTAACTCGTAATCCGACAATTGCCCCCAAACCGGCAAAGACGGCACAATTTAAGATTAAAACTAATAAAAAGAGGGGATTGAGAAAACTAGCAAATTTTCCTGTAAATAAAATAGCGATGAGAATCACTGATGCAGAAGTCATTACACCGCGCAAAATTCCCGCGAAAACTTTGCCTAAAAATAATGAGAGAGGATGGACGGGAAGTAACAATAATTCCTCGAAGGTTTTACTAAATAAGCGATCGCCACAGATGGAAAAGGTGGTTCCCCCGAAACTGATCGCCATTGAGGACAGAGCCACCATTCCGGGTAAAATAAATTCTAGATAGGAATCGCCGATCGAGGGTTTCATCGAGCGATCGAGGGCGCTTCCCAACCCCAACCCAAAACCGATAATATAGATTAGGGGAGAAACTAAACCTGTGGCGGCGATCTGAAGGACTCTCGCCCGTAAATCTAGCCATTCTCCCCAAAATACGGTTAAAGTGTCTGTTAATATCGTCTGAGCTTGAGCTAGTTTCACTGGTATTTTGGTTAATTAGTAAATATACTTTTAATAATAATTAATAATTGTCCCCTTTTTCAAGAGTGGCTCATCCCAGTTTAGTAAAATGTAGGGTGCGTTAGACGGCGACAATCTCTGCTTAAACTTGAATCTAACAATCCGTCGTAACGCACCACACCTATCATGAATTTAATTTGGTGCGTTAGACGGCTATCATTAATTTAATTTGGTGCGTTAGACGGCGACAATCTCTGCTTAAACTTGAATCTAACAATCCGTCGTAACGCACCATACCTATCATTAATTTAATTTGGTGCGTTACGCTATCGAAGGGCGCACCCTACTGGACTGGACTGTTTCAGTGCGTTACGCTATCGAAGGGTATGCGGCAAAAAGTACGGGCGAAGCATTCGGATAGAAAATCTGGCGTTGTCATATCAGAATAGGAAAGATGCAATGCTCCGGTGCTGATTCGGAGCATCTTTCAATTTGACAACGCCGATTGTAGGGCTAATTCCGGAATTAGCCCTACGCCGATTTTAGGGCTAATTCCACTGCTAAATCGAGCGACCCCTTCGACTTGGCTCAGGGCAAGTCTTGTTCCCCACTTAAGCCCAACTATCGGCACTATTCGTTCATTAAACACTAATTGTCAAGATGCCATGTAATCTTTCCTATCAAAGTAATTTCCGTTCCGGTGCTGATTGGGAGCATCTTTCAATTTGACAGCGCCGAAAATCTACGGTTTCAGTGATAGGTTATTGTCCAAATGCTTCGCCCTATCTAGATAAAAAAAAACCAGTCTTCCCTAATTTTTCGGGAAAACTGGACAAGCTAATCTTGAGATTTTAACCGACGTTAGCGGTTTGTTTTTGGCTAAAAAATGCCGCTAAAACCTGTTCGGCAATCTGGGGACTGGTTAAACCTAAATCAGCGAAGGACTCCTCTGGTGTTGCGTGGTCCACTAATTTATCGGGAACCCCGAAACGCTTGACCGGAACTAGAATATTAGCATCCTGTAAAGCTTCCAAAACCGCAGAACCAAAACCACCCATCAAACAACCTTCTTCCAAAGTCACCACCTTACCAAGACGTTGAGCAAGGGGAAAGATAAGTTCTGTATCAAGGGGCTTGACAAAACGAGCATTAACCACTGTGGCTTCGATGCCGTGTTCGCTGAGGATTTCGGCCACCTGTAGGGAAGTGTTGACCATCGTGCCATATCCTAACAGGAGAATATCATCGCCACTGCGGAGAATTTCGCCCTTACCGATGGGTAAAGCTTCCCAACCCTCTTCCATCAGGGGAACCCCTAAACCGTTGCCCCGGGGGTAACGCATGGCAATGGGGCCGCTGGTATGATTAATCCCCGTCACCACCATTCTTTGCAGTTCTGCCTCATCTTTCGGGGCCATAATGGTCATATTGGGGATACAACGCAGGTAGGCGATATCGTACATCCCTTGGTGAGTCGGTCCATCGGCCCCGACAATACCGGCCCGGTCCATGCAGAAGAAAACCGGGAGATTTTGAATGCAGATATCGTGAATAATCTGATCAAAAGCCCGCTGCAGGAAAGTAGAGTAAATGGTGACAACCGGGCGCATTCCTTCGCAAGCAAGACCACCAGCGAGAGTAACGGCGTGTTGTTCCGCAATTCCCACATCGATGTACTGTTTCGGTAGTTTTGCCTGAAATTTATCCAATCCTGTCCCGGTAGCCATGGCGGCGGTGATACCGATAATGCGCGGGTCATTTTCCGCTAATTTAGTGAGAGTATGCCCGAAAACTTTGGAATAAGCGGGGGGTTTCGGTTTACTGGAGGGAATCGGTTTACCCGTGGCTAAATTAAAGGGATTTTGGGCATGATAACCCACTTGATCTTTTTCGGCCCATTCGTAGCCTTTGCCTTTAACGGTGGCAACGTGGACGAAAACCGGTCCGTGGACTTTATGGGCCTGTTTAAAAGTGGCGATTAATTCGGGAATATTATGACCATCAATCGGGCCAAAATATTTAAAGCCCAATTCCTCAATGACAGCGCCGACTTTGGGAACTGCTAACCGTTTCATTCCTTCTTTGACTCGTTCCATTTCGGGAGTGAGGGAGTCACCGAAGAAGGGTAGATGTTTCAATTGCTCTTCGAGATTATCAGCGATAAACTGGACGGGTTCACTCAAACGAACTTTATTGAGATAGCGGGAAATTGCCCCGACGTTGGGGGAAATGGACATCTCGTTATCGTTGAGGATAACCATGATGTTGGTGTTCGGTAAATGTCCAGCATGGTTAATCGCTTCTAGGGCCATACCCCCGGTTAAAGCGCCATCCCCGATGATCGATACCACCTTGAAATCTTCCCCCTTGGCATCCCGGGCTAAAGCCATTCCTAACCCAGCAGAAATGCTCGTAGAGGCGTGTCCAGCCCCAAAATGGTCAAATTTGCTCTCGCAACGTTTTAGATAGCCCGCAACGCCGTTTTTTTGGCGCAGGGTGTGAAAATCGTTATAGCGGCCGGTGAGGAGTTTGTGCGGATAAGCTTGGTGTCCCACGTCCCAAAGGACTTTATCTCGGTCAAGATCGAGGGTTTGGTAAAGGGCGATCGTTAGTTCTACGACTCCTAACCCCGGTCCCAAATGTCCACCAGTAGCGGCGATCGTCTGGAGGTGTTTTTCGCGAATCTGACGGGCAATATCTTCTAATTGACGGAGTGATAAACCATGTAACTGGTTGGGATGAGTAATTTCACTTAGGTGCATATCGGCTTCTTTTTCAAAGTAGTTTATCCCTATACCAACTGTATAGGATTTTCAGCCTGAGATGAAGGAAAATCTAGGCTAATCTGGCCGCCGTGCGTAAAATTTGGCCGGCTAACATGGCAGCCCCAAAACCATTATCTATATTAACCACACCGATGCCGACCGCGCAGGAATTGAGCATAGTTAACAAAGGAGCAATACCACCGAAACTGGTTCCGTAACCGATACTGGTGGGAACGGCGATCACTGGGCGATCGACTAATCCCGCTACCACACTTGGTAAGGCTCCTTCCATTCCCGCAACAACAATTAACACATCAGCAGCATCCAGTAGATGGCGATGATTCAAGAGGCGATGAATTCCCGCTACTCCCACATCCCAGAGACGCTGCACGGAAAAACCGCATAATTGAGCAGTAACCGCCGCCTCCTCCGCTACGGGAATATCGGCAGTTCCCGCCGTTAGGATGGAAATTATCCCTTTTGGGGGATTTTCTGGAGCGGCTGCGGCAATGGCACAGATGCGGGCTAAGGGATAATAAACTAAGTCTGTTACCTGTTCCTGTAGCTGGACTGCTATCTCTGCTTCAATGCGGGTGGCCATGACCACGGGACTATTTTGACGCAAAACATTGATAATTTGGGCGATTTGAGCGGTGGTTTTACCCGGCCCCCAGATAACCTCCGGAAATCCCGTTCTTAATTGACGATGATGGTCAATTTTAGCGAAGTCTTCCACCGGTTCAAAGGCCAGATGTTTAAGTTTATCTAAAGCTGTCTCCGGGTTAATTTCTCCCCTGGCAACGGCGGTCAGAAGCGATCGCAAATCGGCAGGATGCAACATGGTCAGTTATCAATGGGAAGTGGGGTGTGGGAATTATTAATTATGAATTATGAATTATGAAGTGGGGTGTGGGAATTATGAATTATGAATTAT